>NZ_CP084737.1:0-512500 GCF_024730665.1 Coxiella-like endosymbiont | reverse complement strand
CGCCTGCCCGGTGCCGGAAGGTTAAATGATGGAGTTAGTCCTCGGACGAAGCTCTGGATTGAAGCCCCGGTAAACGGCGGCCGTAACTATAACGGTTAAATAAGCTTAATTTATTGATATTAATTAAATCAATTATTCTACCGCTTAGTGGCTGTTATAAAATTTGGCTATATGCTGGAAACTCCGAGTATCCTGGAGTACTTGTTTTATATGACTATCTTAGATTATTTAGGATAGGATAATTTTGTATGAAACAGTAAAAATCTAACAGGTGCGGACAATCAGCAGGAAAGACTGAAATATCAGAATCCTCAGAGACTACATGCCAAACACTAATTTTCGTTGGTGAAGATATAGTCCGACCTCTGTGGCGACATAGAGAATCTGGCAGAAATGACCAGATCTTTTCAACTTTTTGTTAAAGGGAAGGTAGGGAAGTAACAAATTGCCTAAGGTAGAATTAATATCGCTGCTTTAGTAAAATTTGGCTATATGCTGGAAACTCCGAGTATCCTGGAGTACTTGTTTTATATGACTATCTTAGATTATTTAGGATAGGATAATTTTGTATGAAACAGTAAAAATCTAACAGGTGCGGACAATCAGCAGGAAAGACTGAAATATCAGAATCCTCAGAGACTACATGCCAAACACTAATTTTCGTTGGTGAAGATATAGTCCCCTCTGCATGGCGACATGCAGGAAAAGTAGGATACTTTTCAGCTTATTCAATTTTTTTATTGAATTAAGTTAAGATTATGAGCGAAATTCCTTGTCGGGTAAGTTCCGACCTGCACGAATGGCGTAACGATGGCCACGCTGTCTCCACCCAAGACTCAGTGAAATTGAAATCGCTGTGAAGATGCAGTGTACCCGCGGCTAGACGGAAAGACCCCGTGAACCTTTACTATAGCTTTATACTGAACTTTGAATATGCCTGTGTAGGATAGGTGGGAGGCTTTGAAGTCGGAGCGCTAGCTCCGGTGGAGCCAATCTTGAAATACCACCCTTGTGTATTTGAGGTTCTAACCTTGACCCGTCATCCGGGTTAGGAACAGTGTATGGTGGGTAGTTTGACTGGGGCGGTCTCCTCCTAAAGAGTAACGGAGGAGTACAAAGGTACCCTCAGCACGGTCGGAAATCGTGCAATGCGTGCAAAGGCATAAGGGTGCTTGACTGCGAGACTGACAAGTCGAGCAGGTACGAAAGTAGGTCTTAGTGATCCGGTGGTTCTTTATGGAAGGGCCATCGCTCAACGGATAAAAGGTACTCCGGGGATAACAGGCTGATACCACCCAAGAGTTCATATCGACGGTGGTGTTTGGCACCTTAACTTAATCGGGGTGCTACAGAAGTAATTCTGTACCAAAAATTCGGCTTATAACGGTAAAACCGTCAGTGTAAATTTAGTGATGGCATCTCTTATATCTCAAATTTATTACCCGGCAATACCGTGGGAAGTCTAATGTCTAAACAACACGCCGTTTTGGTAGGAAGTTAAGTTAATGATATGCTCTTCTCTTAACTCCACTAAAAATCAGACAAGGCACTGATGGTGGGTTTTATATCGATTGTGCCACGTAGAAGCTGTGTGCTCGATATGAATTAGCATTATGACCCTGTAACGACTGACCTGAAAGGGGAGATCCATTCGAGGCAATTGAAATGGGTAATACGCCGACTCCTGTTTGTCTTAATTAGACTATGACTCGCAAAAGTTTAAGGTCAATGCAGGATGAAGATATAGTCTACGCCATATGAAAATATGGAATCATGTACGATGTCGGCTCATCACATCCTGGGGCTGTAGCCGGTCCCAAGGGTATGGCTGTTCGCCATTTAAAGTGGTACGTGAGCTGGGTTTAGAACGTCGTGAGACAGTTCGGTCCCTATCTACCGTGGGCGTTGGAGATTTGAGAGGAGCTGCTCCTAGTACGAGAGGACCGGAGTGGACGCACCTCTGGTGTTCCGGTTGTCACGCCAGTGGCACTGCCGGGTAGCTAAGTGCGGACGGGATAACCGCTGAAAGCATCTAAGCGGGAAGCCTCCCTCAAGATGAGATCTCCCGGACCTTAAAAGGTCCCTAAAGATTCGTTGAAGACTACAACGTTGATAGGCAGGGTGTGGAAGCTCAGTAATGAGTTTTGAGCTAACCTGTACTAATTAATCGTGCGACTTGACCATACAACCCTAAATGGTTTTTGAAAGCCTTTACTTATACTTATACTTATACTTATACTTATACTTAGTTTTCCTGGCGGCCATAGCGAGCGGGGATCCACCTGATTCCATTCCGAACTCAGAAGTGAAAACGCTCTGCGCCGATGATAGTGTGGGTTTCCATGTGAAAGTAGGTCACCGCCAGGTTTTTATTTCAAAGCAAAGATCATCCTATGTATCTTAGTGGCTATTGCAGACAAAAGATTTTAGAAAAAGACCTCAACATTCCGTGATATTAACAGCGACTGCTAAACCACCTTTCGAAGTTTCTTTATAAATCGTATTCATATTCAGGCCGATTTCTCGCATGGTGCTTATCACCATGTCTAATGAGATTTTATGCTCTCCATCTTCAGCTAGTGCTAATCGTGCTGCGTTAACGGCTTCGACAGCGCCCATTGCATTGCGTTCAATACAAGGGATTTGTACGAGACCGCCAACCGGGTCACAAGTAAGACCTAAATTATGTTCCATAGCCATTTCTGCTGCGGTTTCAACTTGTAAAATTGTTCCCCCTAATGCAGCAGCTAGCGCACCGGCGGCCATCGAACAAGCCACACCCACTTCACCCTGACAGCCCATTTCAGCCCCAGAAATAGATGCGTTTTTCTTATACAAAATTCCAATTGCTCCCGCTGTCAGTAAAAAATCTATGATGCCTTGCTCCGTCGCTTCTTCACAAAGATATTTGTAATAGTTCAAAACTGCCGGAATAATTCCTGCGGCCCCGTTTGTCGGTGCTGTAACTACACGGCCACCCGACGCATTTTCTTCGTTAACTGCCATTGCATAAACATTTAACCAATTCATCGTTTGAGGATGTGCTGAACTTGGTGGTCCAAGAGCTAACAATTTGCGATGAAGTAAGGGTGCTCGGCGTCGAACATGTAGTGGTCCTTCGAGAAATCCGTCAGCTTTACATCCTTTTTTAATGCAATTTTCCATCATATTTGCAATGCCCTGTAATTTTTGTATGATGACTTTTCCATCGCGCCATGTTTTTTCATTTGCTAGCATGATATCGGCAATTGAAAACGACTTTTTTGGCAGTGCGCGATAAGTTCAGCAGCCGAATTAAAAGGAAAGGGAATGTTTTCTGTGCTATCGTTTGAAACGGATAAATTTTTTTTCCATTTTTAATAATAAATCCTCCACCAATAGAAAAATAAAGTGATCTTCGGATAAGATCACCTTGTTTATTATAGGCTGTGAATTCAATGCCATTTGGGTGAAAATCAAAAATCTGTTTGTAATCGAAAATGATGTCATTTTGAATTGAAAAATCAATGCAATATTGATTGGGTAGAATAAGTTGTCCTTTCTCTTCAATGTTCTTTATTCGTCTATTGATGGAATCAGGGTCAATAGTTTCAGGGGCTTCTCCAATTAATCCCATCACCACTGCTTTATCTGTTCCGTGACCTTTTCCAGTAAAAGCTAACGATCCGTATAAAGTGATGGCTAATCGATGGATAGAGGTAAGTTGTTGTTCGCCTTGAAGCTCACAAATAAATTCGTTAGCAGCGCGCATAGGTCCGACTGTATGAGAGCTTGAAGGTCCAATTCCAATGGAAAATAATTCAAAGACACTAATCATCATTATCGAATTCAATCAAAGTCAAAAGAAAACCCGAGTCGTGTTAACACGTTCTAAAAGTCAGAGTAACGTGATAGCCAGTAACAATAATACATCTTGCATATCCTAAATCCTATCATCCTCCTAAATGCTAGCAGCCTAGTTGAATGGAAGATACACCTTGACAGAGGTAGAAAATTTTCATATCATTCTAGATGAAACAAGCTAAACCAGGAGTTTCCAGTTTGTCTTTTTTTTAGCCGCCGAGTTATGGCGGTTTTGTTTTTGAGCTTTTCTTCTGCTTTGCCTTTAGTGTTACTTAGCGGAACGTTGCAGGCATGGTATACAGATTCCGGCGTAAGCTTGATGGTGATTGGCAGTTTGAGTCTGCTACAGTATGCCTATCTCGTTAAATTTCTCTGGGCACCTTTAATAGATCGTTATACACCAATGGTATTAGTAGGGAGACGGCGAGCTTGGGTTTTGATTGCTCAAGTTGGGCTTGCGCTGACGTTTGCAATTATTGCTTTTATGAACCCCGCCAGACAACCGTGGGAAATGTTTTGTGTAGCTGTGATAGCTGCCTTTATTTCAGCATCGCAAGATATTGCAATCGATGGATATCGCGTGGATGTATTACGTCAAGGGGAACGAGGATTAGGTGCTGCAGTAACCACTGTAGGTGGGCGTATAGCGATGTTGGTTGGGGGGGCTTGCTTTAATTATGGCAGCGAATTACGGATGGCGGGTTACCTATCTCTTGATGTCTTTACTAATGCTTGCTCAAATCATCGTTACTTTATCAGCCACTAATCTTGAAAAAGCTGTGAGTCTGCCCTTGCTGCTTCAGAACTCCGTAATAGTTCCCTTTCGAGAATTACTTGATCGAAAATATATTATGGTGATCTTGTTGTTGATTTTAACATATAAATTTGATGATGCTTTAGCGCTGTCATTAAATACTGCATTTTTGATGCGTGGTATAGGTTTTACTTTATTGGAATTGGGTTATACCTACAAACTAGTTAGCGTCATTGCTGCACTTTTTGGCGCTTTTGGGGGGATTTTTAACACCGCGATTAGGGCTCTATCGTTCTCTGATGATTTTTGGGTTTTTGCAAACAGTTACTAATCTTTCTTTTATGGTACTTGCTATAGTAGGTAAGAGTTTCCCTCTCATGATTGGCGCTATTTTTTTCGATTATTTTTGTGGAGGATTATCGACGGTTGCTTTTGTGGCGTTTTTAATCGCACTTTGTCGCCAAGAGTATTCAGCTACGCAATATGCTATTCTGTCAGGATTCACGGCAGTCACTAGGGTGTTTATTGGGCCGGTTGCTGCGTATTTAGTTAAGCATATAGGATGGGCTCCTTTTTATTTGGTTACTTTTTTTGCAGGTTTACCGGCGCTGTTTCTCTTACGCTACTTGCGTGAACGAGTTGATTTCGATGAGAGTACTGTACATGGATCATTTGAATCACCGATACGACGATTAGATAAAGCAATCGCAATATATAGCGCAGACTCTCAATCAAATGCTAGAATGAAAAACTTATAGGTGACTTATAATCTTTCATTTCCTTAAAGAGTGTATAAAACGTCTCCTCCACTTCCTTCGGAGCTGACTTCGGTTTGAATTGACCAGTTTTTGTTGATTAAATAGCGAAGTTGAACAATATTAATGGGAATAGTAATGCCTCGGCTATAGCGGATGTAAATGTGCGGCGATAAATAGCGACCTATAACAAAAGCGCTTTGGGTATGGTTATTTGGGGTACTCAGTACTAATGCGGTGGTTCGGGATTCGATTCCTAATTCAGTAAGGCCTAAGCCTTGGGTGATTTCATCAATGATGCTTCTCATCGATTTTTGATTGCCAAAGATGTTTAAAGTATCTATAGCATCGACGAGAAGATTAACGTTATCTAGAGTATTTGCATTTACAGGGTGTCCAAAAATCAAATAGGACGAGATGTCAGCTTGAGTGAGATTGGGATCTGAGGCATACAACCCTATTTCAGGATTGTGAAGAGTTCCTTCGATATCAAGCCCTACGGTGATAATTTGATTACTAATTTCAGGAGAGACAGGTAAAGACTTTAAGGTACGAATCGCACGAACATTCAGTAGAGGATTATTGACAGGATTTCGAATAAAGCTGACTGATGAATGTGGAGTGATATCTAAAGTACGCCCATGCGTGGTAAATGTTCCATCTACAATAATAATACGGCCATTGGCAATTAATGGCTGAGTCGGGATTTTAAGTAACGTAAGCTCACCTGTAAAACGGCCTTTTATCCCTAGAGACTCTAAAAATATTTGGTCGCCGAGCATAATTTTTATATTCATATGCGTTTGCCATGGGGAGCGTTTTTGAGCTTCTGGACCGACATATACCACATCCTGAGTTATAGCTGTAGAACGATTGAAAGTAGTAGGTTTAAGAATAGCTTTAGGAATTGTGAGTATACCTGTAATATTGATACTTCGACCCAGAATATCAATTCTTAAATTCGCTGTTCCATAAATAACATACTGACGAGTATTCATTAGTAAAATGTTCTTGCCTTGCAAGGTGAATGTCGTAGGATAGCCAGGCAAATCGAGTCGCGTTTGACCGATGATTTGAACAGGTTGGTTCTGAGAGTAACCATAAAATCGATAATTTATTCTCGAAGTGGTTACATTTACGAAAGCCTGAATGCGTATCGACGCTGTTTTAACTACAGGGCATTCTACATGATCTTGCTTTAGCTCCAATATGTCAGTTGGAGCAGGTTTTTTGAGGGCTCCTCTGATGTTAAGATTACTTTTCAAGCATCTATGAGGTTGAATAATTTCAGGAAGAATTGTTCTAAGAAAAGCAAGATCAGCAGAATTAATGGTAATTTTTATATCAGCAACAGAAAAAGATCGTTTACCCCATTCACCGCATAAACATAAGTGACCATTTCGTGAGTGCAAGCAAAGTGGAAAAAGAGTTGTGTGATTGGAGTCAATAATGACCGTTGCCGGCTGATCGATGTTCCATTTCCCAAATTTTTCTGAATAGATACTAAAGCGCGTAAATGTGCCGCACCAGATTTTATCTTCAAAATTTTCATGGAATAATGAATTAAGAGCTATTTTTCCTGATTTTGTGTCATCAATGAGCATCTTTATGCTGATTTGATGCGCATGAGATTCTCCGCTCGCGTTAATTTCTAGTCTGGAAAGTTGAAAAAAGGTATTGTAAGGTGGTGGAAATTAAACTTGGCTTTAGAATCTTGATTAAAACTGGTATCAAAACACCAATGGCTTTTTAACGCGGCAACATAACAGTTAAATAACTTGATATTCTTTCCTGACAAATCTCCTGTTATCAGAGGAGATTGTGTCGGCCCTGTAATAGAGCCGAAACCCTTCAAAGTTCCGCTCGCAGTGGTAAGCAGTCTAGAAAAATCACCGATATCAACACTCCAATTCAAATCCCAGGCTTGCGTATGTTGTCCGGTGATATGGAAGTAAGTTTTTGGAGTTTGTAGCAGTCCCGATATAGTAAAATTAAAGAATTGATTTATCTTGCAACACCCTGTGGTATTAAGTTGAAAAGTTAATTTTCGTGGCCACTTTTTATAGAAACGACGCAAATTTAAATGGGCGACATCTGTGTTGATTTGCCATTTCAATAGGGGTTCAAAATTGATTTTCATAAAAGCGTTGAGATGGCCATCCAATGTATGAGCTTCATGCATCTTAAGTTCAATCCATTGACGTGTCCCTTTGCCGTCGATCAGCCAATGAAGATCAGCGTTCTTCTTTGCAGTAAGAAAGAAGTGGTAATTATCGCGCGTGCCTGTTGATGAGAGGTGAAGATTGATAATAAAAGGTTGGATAATTTTGGCGTCAATAGTACTGGCCAATGAGTAGCTGATATTGATTTGTTTTAGCCGAAGATTTCTGACAAGCACCGGATGTGTTTCTGTTTTTTGATCTATTCTTATATTTTCTAAATAACCTTCTTCAATCTCCAGAGATAAGGGAAATCTCTGATGAAGAAGAGGATTAATTTTTTCTTTTTTATTTTTCTTTTCCGGAGAAGGAAGCAATATAATTTTTATATTTTCCGCATTTAGGTGAGTAATATATAATGTGCCTCTTAGTAAGGCAATTGGGTGCCAATTTAGATGTAATTTATCAATACTAATTTCGACTCCCTGGTAGTAATAGTCAAACTGCACTACCGTAACAGCTCCTTTTGAAGTCCCATAAACGGTGGAATAATTCAACTTCCCTGGAATGAATTTTTTGCTAGCTGCAAACTCATGCTTAAACCAGCAGACGTACTCACTAATATCGAGAAGGCTACTACCATCAGAATGAAAATAGTGATAATAACTCCAAAAACCCGTTTTATCATAACGGAGATCCTATGGAAAATTGAATGACCCACGGCTTTCTGAGTTCATTAATCGCATTGGCGATTGTAAGTTCACACATGCCAACCGGTGTTAATAACACAAACCCCGGCCCTAAACCGATCTTGAGTTTTCGTTTTGATAATTGATTACTAACATTCCCTGTATCAATAAAACCAGCTAAATAAAAACTTTTCATAATTTTTTGTTGGATTTCAAAACTACCCACGATTAAACAGCGCCCGGAGGCAATGGAATTATAACTAAAACCTCGCACACTTTGAGCGCCACCGGCAAAAAACTGCAATGATAAAGGTAAATTGTCGATATTCTTGATAGAGGTATATCCTAAAGAACTTCGTATCAAAAAACGGGTTTGGTTCCGCAAGGTAAAAAGAAACCTACCGTCAACTCGTGTTTGGAAAAAACTAGTTTTTGAAAGAAAATTTCTGATCCCACCACTGATTGTTACTACTAAGCTATAACCATGTTTGGGATTAATTAGATTATCGGCGTGAATACGTTGCCAAGGTGTAGAAAGATAAAGGACATTAGAGTTAGTACGCGGTAGCCCCGTTAAATTATAGCGCTCTCTCAACTCAGTTAAAGAAATAATTTGTTGCCATCCTCCTACAATGGTTTGATAACCGACACTGAGTCGTCCGCTGGTTCCTTTTCTTGTTTCCTGATCCCGGTTTAAAAAAGCAGAAGTGAACGTATATTGGTCTATAGCAGGGTTTCTACCAGGAATAGAGTATCTGGCAACTAACGCGCTATTAACATGAGAAGCACGTAAATAAGCATTAAAGCGGTGGCCATACCGGTTAATCCATCGGAAATTTGTGCTTACTAAGGCGCGTGGCCCTGTATCTGTACCATAACCTAACCCAAACCCATATTGTTTTTTAGGTTCTATCTGGAGATGAATTCTAACAGGAATGTACAGGCCTTTTGCTTTTTGGGGCTCTGGTGTGATGATAGCGGTAGAAAAATAATTACTATTAGTTAGTCCTTCGCGCGTTTGTTTTATTTTTTCTTGGTTAAAATAATATCCTTGGCGATATTGTAAGAAACGCTGCATGAATCTATTGTCAAAAGGCGTTGGAGAAAAACAGGTGGTGTTAAAACGGAAACGTGAACCTGTATCAAAGACAATAATAATATTAGCCTGATAAGAACTCAAATTCACTTTTATTTGGCTGGTGAGCATTTTCGCCTTAAAAAAACCGCGGGTAGCTGCTATGTTAAATAAATCACTTTTGGATTCTTCATATTTTTTCGAGTCAAAAAAATCGCCTGATTTTATAGGAAAATGTTGGGAAACTCGTTGAAAAACGATGTCTGAACTTCCTTGACCAACAATTCGCAGCTCCACATGAGTAAAGCGCATATGAGGACCGGGATTGATGCTGAAATGACTGAACCAAAAATGGGGTTGGCGATTATGAATGTAGGAGTTAATATGTGGCTTGAAATAACCATAAGGTTTTATTCCCTCTTTGATGTCTTGAGGAATGTCGTAGTAGAATTTCATGATGGCTCCAGGCGTAAACTCGTCTTTAATTATTGCCTGTTTTTCCGCCAACCGCTCGAAAATATTTTTTAATAGTTTTTGAGGCAATCCTACAATTTGAATCTCGAGTGTATTGTTGGTGGGTGTCTGAAGAAAAGCTCCCCACATAAGACTTGGAAAGTAACAGACAATGAGAGAAGCGGTAATAATAACGAGGTGATTCTTCATTTAATTGATTATACAGAAATCTCTAAAAAATTTGATGAAGAAAGGCGTGGGTAAAATTGGTATTCTAACTGAAATATCATGCTCTGTTTGAGAACAGTATACAGAGGTTAGATTCACTATGAATACTTCAATCCAACCTGAGTTAACACCCTATTTAGAGTTTACTCGGGAAGAATGGTGTAATTTTCGCCAGGATACACCGTTGACCTTAACAGAAAAGGATCTGGAAAGACTTCATGGACAAACGGAGGTTGTTTCTTTGAAGGAAGTCGAAGAAATTTACTTGCCTTTATCGCGTTTGTTGAATTTTTATGTTACTGCAAGGCAATCATTATGTCAGGCGACAGGGCAGTTTCTTGGGAAACCAGAACCAAAAGTACCCTATGTTATTGGAGTCGCAGGCAGCGTGGCAGTAGGGAAAAGTACAACATCTCGAGTACTGCAAGCGCTATTGTCGCGATGGACGAACCACCCTAATGTCGAAGTCATCACAAGTGATGGCTTTTTATATCCTAATGCTAAACTGGAAAGCCAGGGCTTGATGAAACGTAAAGGTTTCCCTGAAAGTTATGATACGGCGCATTTATTGTGGGTACTTCATGCTATTAAATCAGGCAAACGCCACATAGCCGTTCCTACTTATTCTCATCATTACTATGATATTGTTCCTAATCAACAAGAATTTATTGATCAGCCAGATATTGTCATTTTGGAAGGATTAAATATCTTGCAGACTGATATAAAAAAAACATTCAGCAACCGAACAACGTATTCGTTTCAGATTTTTTTGATTTTTCTCTATTTGTGGATGCTGAAATGGAGATTATCAAAAAATGGTACATTGATCGCGTATTGAATTTCTGGAAGAGTGTATTTTTGGATCCAGATTCGTATTTTCACTATTTAACTCTGCTAAGTGAGGCTGAAGTTACAGAGTTTGCTGTGCACATATGGCGTGAAATTAATGAAGTCAATTTAAAAGAAAATATTCTACCTTACAAAAATAGAGCGCAATTAATTTTAGAAAAAGGGATGGATCATTCAGTTCAAAGGGTTTATTTACGAAAAATTTAGGTTTGCAGCATGGATAAACACACTATCATAAAAACTTGGAAGCAATAACTAGCGTTTTACCAGATGATTCTGAAGAAGCAACTTTTGTTCCTGTTCGTGGTTTCGAATTCATTTGACTGATCGGCGCCTTTTTGTTTCCCTGCTTTTACACCTGGAGCGGCAGGGGAACAATTATGGTGTTTATAAAGAGAGGACTATTATTGTGCCGACTCTAAATATGCTTAAAGATTACGCTTTATACTTTTTATTTTGAATCGAGAGTATGTTATCAAAATTACATCGAGATCATTAATCTGTTATCAGATTTATCAAAATTTTAGTCGAATCCCTTCGTGTACTGAAGGGATGGATAACCCGAACTTTTTTCGTGTACTCAGATAACAATTTTTGAAAAACCTTTATTGCTTTGTTGAGTATTAGATAGTTTTTTAAATGCGAACAGCATACACGTGTTTCCACCCACAGTAGTTAGCTCCTGATAAAAGTGAGAAGGATGCATTGATATTGTGTTTGGATTAAATCATAGACGTTTACCCGAAGTTTCTTCTGATGATTTCATTTGGTTTTATAATTAGCTTTCATTCTGTAAAATTAACGTTAAAATTCAATAAGTTATCTGTACTTATGACGTTGCCATCACCAAGTATATTGTCATATTCAGTCGTTTCGGTGTAAAATCTACCATATGGGGTGTGGAAATAATTAATAATGACGGGCTCGATTTGTTGAATATACCATCCATACGGACTTTTTGGCTCCTTATCGAAATCAAATTTTAGCAAATCAAGCATATCCTTGTCGGTATCGTATCTGCTCTATCTTTTCTATTTAGGATCGGCTACGCTAAAGCCTATGAAACAGTCAGATAGGAGGAGGCCCATACGAACGCGTTTTGCGCCGAGCCCCACCGGTTTTCTTCATATCGGTGGAGTGCGTACAGCATTATTTAGTTGGTTATTTGCTAAGCAACGAGATGGAACTTTTATTTTGCGCATTGAAGACACCGATGTAGAGCGTTCCACTCAGGCGTCAGTAAAAGCCATTTTGGAAGGATTGGGATGGTTGCGAATTAATTGGGATGAGGGCCCTTATTATCAGTCGCAACGAATGGATCGTTATCGCGAAGCTGTCCAACAATTGCTAGATAAGGGGTATGCTTATCGTTGTTATTGCTCGAGAGAGCGCCTAATTGAATTACGAAATACACAATTGAAAACCAAACAGAAACCGCGCTATGATGGTTTTTGTCGAGATACAGCGCAACACAAAACAAACGACCCTTTTGTTATTCGCTTTCGCAACTCAACTGAAGGTAAAATCGTTTTCAACGATTTGATTCGTGGTACTATTATGGTAGAGAATGGAGAGTTAGATGATTTAATCATTTCACGTACTGATGGAACGCCGACTTATAATTTAACGGTAGTCGTGGATGATTGGGACATGGGGATTACGCATATTATTCGCGGTGATGATCATATTAATAATACGCCTCGCCAAATAAACATTTTACGCGCCTTAGGTGCAGAATTACCGAAATATGCCCATGTTCCTATGATTTTAGGGCCTGACGGGGGGCGCTTGTCGAAACGACAAGGGGCGGTCAACGTCTTACAATATCGTGAGCAGGGTTATTTACCAGAGGCGTTGATCAATTATTTAGTTCGTTTAGGTTGGTCGCGTGGTGATCAGGAAATATTCTCACGCGATGAAATGATTCAATGGTTTGATATTCAGGCAGTCAGCTCTTCTGCAGCTACCTTTAATCCTGAAAAATTACTGTGGTTAAATCAGTATTATTTGAAAACCCTCAGTCCTGTTTTAATAGTCGATGCGTTTGCAGAACAATTAAAGATGGCAGGAATCAATTATCTCCACGGCCCTGCTTTGGACCAGGTGATTGTTTTGCAAGCGGGGCGGACAAAAACTTTAAAAGAAATGGCTGAACGTAGTCGCTATTTCTTTGAAGATGTTATTTATTATGACGAAAAAGTAACACAAAATCAGTTACAACCAGAAATAATTTCGCTGCTACAGAAAGTACGTGATGGATTAGCTAATTTGTCAAATTGGGAAAAAGAGCCTATTCATCAGGTAATTTTAGAGATAGCTGAAACAGCCAAGATAAAATTAAGCAAGTTGTCTCAATCTATTCGGATAGCTGTAGTAGGTGGTACTGTGTCACCGCCGATTGATGCTACTTTATATTTGATTGGTCAAGATTTAGTATTAGCTCGTCTTGATCGCGCTACCCATTTCATCGAATAATCTAGGCATTAGATTTCTCCGCTTTAGGTATTACTTATTAAAAGGGTAAGCGCACTAAAAGCGCAGGGAAAATCATTTATTGAAAGTCTCATTATTTTTGCACAAAGTCATAGGCTTTTATTCACTGTCATTGTCTCTTCATGCTTATTTGTCCAAATTTTTTGGGAATCATGTTTATTTCGGCCTCATTATCCTCTGTTTTATAGAGGTAGTACTGGCCTGATAGCGAATTCCAACAGTTGAGTATACAATATCTTTTTTTAACGAAAAGGAAACAAAAGACGTATCACAATTTAATTTTCAAGAAATATGGAAAGCTATTGCATAGTATAAAAAGCATCTAAGCAAGAGAATGCAGAAAGCAATATGTTTATAGTGATAAGCAGGCTGCAGTCTTGTATTACGTACCAAAATACCGATCAAGGTTCTCCCACTCATATTTAGTCAATCTTTTAATGGCTTGTTGTGAGTGTAGTGTTGTTGTAGCGTGTAATTAAGGTAAGATTGTCGAATGATACCGAAAATAGTAAGAAGAAATTAAAAGATTGAGAAAACTCTAAGCTGAATCGTGAATCATATCACAACAATAGGATATCGTTTTAGGTGATGCAGTGTTTATGATCGTAAATTGCTTATATTTGGTATCAATTAACCACTTATTTTCAGCGGAGATTAAGAACTCAAGATTCACTCGAATCTGTTGAGTGGATCAAAATAGTTCGCAATCTTGGTCTTAAGATGGTGATATATAATATGAGTCCAATAAACTGCCTGCTGGAAGTTTAAGGAAAGGTCGGTGCAAAGAAAATATTACGGTGTCTGAAAAGTCGAAGTAATGGGCTGGCGTAGCTCAGTTAGGTAAGAGCAGCTGATTTGTAATCAGCCGGTCGTAGGTTCGATTCCTATCGCCAGCTTTATTTTAGATCAAGGGTTTGTATTGAACACATAGATTATGAATATAAATATTAGTAGTGTTTTTAACTAAAAAGGAATGAGCCGAGATTGGAAAAGGGGGTTGCAGAGGGAATTGATTGAAGCGAGTACTGGATTATGTAATTAAAAGGTACGGAAAATAAAGTCAAAATAAATATAGTAACGATCTTCGTCTCTTTTTTTGTCTTTATTTAGGATAGTGCTAAAAGAAAGATCTCAATTTAATTAGTGAGTGCGATCACAAAAGATTTAAGTAAAAAACTGAATTGTTTGTCGACGATTGAATAGAAATTCACTGCGGATATTTCGTTACCCAAATCAGAGATCGGTGTCTCCTAAATGCAATTTGGGATTTTTCAATCGTTTATTTTCGTTATAGAAGTTTAGGCATTAGGCATTCCTATCTCTGAAAATATTCCTGTAACTGATCCGGAAAATGGTGTCTCTAAAATTGGTAATCAGTTTGCATCGATATTTTTTTGATAACTTCAGTTTCTGGAAGAAAATTTATTCGAGTTATAATGAGCTAGAATCATCCTACGAAAGTAAAACCTATGCCAATTTCCCCTATGGATGTGATCGAAGTTCATAAGCAAATGGTATCCTGATTCATTTGCTTATTGGTTGTTTGTATTTCCTTATGAATTTAGGGATAGTATCTTCTATTCGCTTATGGTAGCAAGGAGACGAGATATTGAAGAATAGAGCTTTCTTGGAGAATGACAAATTGACAATTTATCTCCTAGATAACTCTCTAAATTATAGGTCGCGGTTAATTAAGGGCCATTTCCTAATTAATTTAATTGGAGGCAGTTAAGTCGCTTCTTTGTCAGCAAGAAAAAAGGCGAGCCAGACCTTAGAGCAGAGAGTACGGATATTTCCAAAGAGTTTGGGTTGTCTCAGTGATTTAAGTAAACGCTAGCAGTCGCATCAGGATATTCTGATCTAGTTCTTAAAGATGTTAGCTAAACCTTTTCGGAAAGAAAAGGTCTGTAATTTTATCTTTGTTATTAAAAATTTATTAAGGATTTCGTGTCGTTATTCACTGGTCGCGATATTGCTAATCAATAACCAATCACTTTTCAAAATTTTCTTTCTAAAGCACCGTTAGAGAAGGCTATTATCGGCGTGCAAATAAACGTAGTAGGTTTAGGAATAGATTAATAAAATCCAGGTATAGCATCAATGCGCCATTGATTGCGGCTTTTCGTCGCTGACTTTCTGTCAATCGATCAGCGCGGAAATAGGTGAGTTTGATGCGTTGTGTGTCGTAGGCGGTTAGACCTGAGAAAACAATGACGCCGATAGCTGAGATTGTAAGCTGTATCGTATTAGAATGAAAACCAGGAATGAAAAAGAAGAATAGAATCATGCCGAGCATACCAAATAACCCCATAATGCAAAAAGTGCCGATAGGGCCTAAATCGCGTTTGACTGTATATCCGAAGGTGCTTAAACCTAAAAAGGCAATACTCGTCACTGCCAACGCATCGAAGACACTTTGTTTTGTATATGCAAACAAAACGACACTGAGAGTAATACCAGTCAATAGAGTGTAAAATACATAAATAGAGGTAGCTGTTCTAGCGGAAAGGCGCTGATTGAGCCATGTTAAGCTGATAACTGTGACAAGTTGGGCGATGATTAATCCAAAAATAAGCTGGGCGTGTAAATTACTTTATGAAATAACTTACCATGTGAAAAAAGATAATAGGACACACTAGCTGAAAGAGCTAATCCTAACATCATCCATAAATAAACCTTGCTCATGAACTGAGTGACGGTGAGGCTTTGGATGGTGCTTTGTTGAGACTGATAAGTGTTCAAGGAATTATTCATAGTGCCTCGCTCTTGACATAGGATAACTAGATTGTATAGGAGTTTAAAACGCTTTTCAATTGAGTAACTGTTTCTTTTGGTTTAGTTATGTTAAAGTCTCGCTAGTCGTTCTAGTTTTATGGTATCGAAAGTTGTTCTCTATTCTCTGTTCTTTATTCTTGTAGATGAAAATTTGGAAAACGGTTAGCCAGGTGCCTCCTTTACAAAAAGACGAAGTCCATATTTGGCGCGCTTCTTTAAGAGGATGGCTTGCTGGTGAAATTAAAAGAGGATTGAATATTTTATCTTCCGAAGAAAAAGTGCGGGCAGATCGTTTTTTACAGATGAAACATCGAAAACGCTTCATCACTTCACATGCTATTTTACATGCTATTTTAATGAGGTACTTACCAGAATTGTGGCGGACACCTCCTTTGCAGTTTCGCTATAATGAATACGGAAAACCTTATTTAGCGTATCATTTCCCATTGCAATTTAATCTCTCCAACTCACATTCAATGGCCCTTTATGCTGTTGCGAGGGATCAAAAAGTAGGAATTGATGTTGAGTATATGCAAAAAGATACTCATGTTAATGGAATTGCTGAACGATTTTTTCTCCGGAAGAAAATGCTGCACTTCAAAAATTGCCTGTCGAGGAGCGGTTAGCAGGATTTTACCGTATTTGGACATTGAAAGAAGCATATATTAAAGCCATTGGGTATGGCTTGTCTTTTCCGCTCAATCGATTTACAACCAATGTTAAGGCTATTCGGATGGATGGGCTAATCAGCGTGGACGGCAATTGTGAACAGGCCACAAGCTGGGCCTTATGCCCTGTTCTGGTTGGGGAAAATTATGAAGATTATAAGGCTGCTCTAGCAGTGGAAAGGCCTCTTAAAATAGTGCATTACTTTGACTGGACTGCTTCGCTACTGTGAATTAAATTTTTCTTCTTATTCTGGGTTGACATCTGCCATATTGTTACGCACAATACCACGCTTGATTTTTGACACGATTTGTGTTCTAGAGATTGTATGGCAAGCTGGGAGGTAGCTTTTCACTTAGTATTTTGTTTCTAGAACGGAGGGGTTCCCGAGTGGTTAAAGGGATCAGACTGTAAATCTGACGGCTATGCCTTCGTAGGTTCGAATCCTACCCCCTCCATGCCAGGTAGAGAACAGAGGAGAAGGGTTTTAGTGATAACTCGCCGTCTCCTGTCTTCTGAAAGCGGGTGTAGTTCAATGGCAGAACTTCAGCCTTCCAAGCTGATAACGTGGGTTCGATTCCCATCACCCGCTCGGCCCACATAGCTCAGTCGGTAGAGCACTTCCTTGGTAAGGAAGAGGTCACTGGTTCAAGTCCGGTTGTGGGCTCCAGATTAGACCTAGAGATTAGACCTAGAGCTTGGGGTTTAAAAAAGAGAGGTTATCTTCATGTCGAAGGAAAAATTTGTAAGAGAGAAGCCGCATTTAAATGTAGGTACGATAGGGCACGTAGATCATGGGAAGACGACGCTAACAGCGGCGTTGACGAAGGTGCTGGCGGAAAAGTTTGGAGGAGAATCAAAAGCTTTTGACCAGATAGATAGCGCACCAGAAGAACGAGCGCGAGGAATAACAATAGCGACATCGCATGTAGAATATCAAAGTGGAAAACGCCATTACGCGCATGTAGACTGCCCGGGGCATGCGGATTATGTGAAGAACATGATCACGGGAGCGGCACAAATGGATGGAGCGATATTGGTAGTAAGTGCTGCAGACGGTCCAATGCCGCAAACACGGGAACACATTTTATTGGCGAAACAAGTTGGTGTGCCAAACATGGTGGTGTTTTTGAATAAAGCAGATATGGTAGATGATAAAGAGTTGTTAGAGTTGGTAGAGTTGGAAGTACGAGAGCTTTTGAACAGTTATGACTTTGCAGGAGATGATATTCCAATTGTGGTGGGTTCATCGTTAAAGGCCTTAGAGGGGGATAGAAGTGAGCTTGGGGTACCGTCGGTATTGAAGTTAGTGGATATGATGGATGAATATTTTGTAGAGCCGAAACGAGATATAGAGAAACCGTTTTTGATGCCGATAGAAGATGTGTTCTCGATTTCTGGACGGGGCACGGTGGTGACTGGTCGTATTGAACGAGGAGTGATTAAAGTAGGGGATGACATGGAAGTTGTAGGTATCAAGACAACGACGAAGACGACGTGTACGGGTGTAGAGATGTTCCGCAAGCTATTGAGTCATGGAGAAGCTGGAGATAACGTAGGGATATTGTTAAGAGGGACGAAGCGAGAAGAAGTGGAACGAGGCCAAGTATTAGCAAAACCGGGAACGATCACACCGCATAAAAAGTTTGAAGCGGAAATATATGCGTTATCGAAAGAAGAAGGAGGCCGTCACACACCATTTTTATCGGGATATCGACCTCAGTTTTACTTCCGCACGACGGACGTGACAGGAGAGTTGACGTTGTCATCAGTCGAGATGGTGATGCCGGGTGATAATGTGAAAGTAACAGTGGAGTTGATTGCGCCAGTAGCGATGGACGAAGGATTACGATTTGCAGTGCGTGAAGGAGGTAGAACCGTCGGGGCTGGGGTTGTAACGAAAATTATTGGGTAATCTGGAACAAATTTATGGCAGTCGTTAACAATAATCAGCGTATACGGATCCGATTGAAGGCGTTTGATCATCGTCTCATCGATCGTTCTACGAGAGAGATCGTCGAGACAGCTCGACGGACAGGGGCAATTATTCGTGGGCCTATTCCAATGCCTACTAAAATTGAGCATTACACCGTGCTAGTCTCACCGCATGTTGATAAGGAAAAAGGTTAATTATGAAGGCCAGTAGCTCAATTGGCAGAGCGGCGGTCTCCAAAACCGTAAGTTGGGGGTTCGATTCCCTCCTGGCCTGCTTAGGAAGAAATAGGTGAATAATGGTTTAAATGGCAAAATGGCGAGACGAATATGGCCCAGCAAAGGGGGCATCAGGAAAAAAGACACGATTTGACGGCTTAAAGTGGCTACTAGTCGTTGTCTCTCTTGTTGGAACGGTTATTGCAGACTTTTATAGTCTGATCGTTTGGCCAATTCGAGCAGCCGTTGATGTTGGTGTGATTGCAGTACTATTAGTCATTGCTTCGCAAACTGAGAAGGGGCAGAAAGCCTGGGGATTTATAAAAGGGGCACGAATGGAGTTGCGTAAAGTCGTTTGGCCAACGCGTACTGAAGCTATCCAAACTACTTTACTTGTGGTTGTTATGGTTTTGGTTACAGCACTTATTTTGTGGGGGATTGATAGCTTTTTTATGTGGACTATCGCTTGGATCACTGGGCAAAGAGGGTAATTGATGGCAGAGCGAGAAAAACGATGGTATGTCGTGCATACTTATTCCGGCGATGAAAATTATGTAGTCAAAGTGTTAAAAGAACATATCCGATTGAAAGGGTTAGAAGACTGCTTCGGTGACATCATTATTCCTACTGAAGAAGTGATTGAGATGCGTTCGGGTAAGAAACGCAAGAGTCAGCGGAAATTTTTCCCTGGTTATGTGCTACTTCAAATGATTTTAAATGATGAAACTTCACATCTAGTCCGAAGCATGCCACAAGTGTTGCGCTTTATTGGCGGTACACCAGAAAAACCGGCTCCTATTACTGATCAAGAGGCTGCCCAAATCTTGCAACGGGTGGAAGAAGGGGAAAATAAACCGAAACCGAAAGTACTTTTTGAACCGGGAGAACTGGTTCGGGTTGTTGAGGGGCCTTTTACTGACTTTAGTGGAGTTGTAGAAGATGTGAATTATGAAAAAAACCGTTTGCGTGTGTTAGTACTTATTTTGGGCCGTTCAACGCCAGTAGAACTAGAATTTGATCAGGTTGAAAAAAATTAAAGAAGATGAAATGGGAAGCTGAAAAGCGCTACCACTAGTGAGAAGAAATAATGGCTAAAAAGATTAACCGCTATATCCGTTTACAGATTAAAGCAGGTGAGGCCAATCCAAGTCCGCCCGTTGGTCCTGCGCTAGGACAACATGGTGTAAATATCATGGAATTTTGTAAAGCATTTAATGCACAGACCAAAAATATTGAAAAAGGGTTGCCTACTCCTGTTGTGATTACTGTTTATACAGATCGTAGTTTTTCATTTTTGATCAAAACACCACCTGCTTCAGTACTGCTTAAGAAAATGGTGTTACAGGGTAAAAGCGGTAGTGCACGCCCTAATATCGACAAAGTAGGCAAAGTGACCCGACAACAACTAGAGGAAGTAGCTAAAATAAAAGCTCCTGATCTCACGGCTGCTAACTTAGAAGCTGCTGTGCGCACGATCGCGGGAACAGCACGTAGTATGGGAATTAGCGTTGAGGGATTAGAGGGTTAATATAATGATAAAAGGACAAAAAACGATCTCAGAGAAAATCGAGCAAGGTAGAGCATATTCTCTTTCAGAAGCTATTCATCTTATAAAATATTGCGCAAGAGCAAAATTTAATGAAAGCATTGATGTGGCTATTAATCTCGGTATTGATCCCCATAAATCAGAACAGATGATTCGTGGAACTACTATGCTTCCTCATGGCACGGGCCGTACCGTGAGAGTAGCAGTCTTTGCTCAAGGTGATAATGTGGAAAAAGCCAAAGAAGCTGGTGCTGATGTGGTTGGATTAGATGATCTGGCGGGACAGATTCAAAGCGGTAAAGTTAATTTTGATGTGGTGATAGCGACATCAGACACTATGCAGGTGGTGGGTAAGCTGGGTCAGATATTGGGGCCGCGTGGTTTGATGCCAAATTCTAAAGTAGGTACAGTCACCAGCGATGTTGCAGCTGCTGTTAAAAACGCAAAACAAGGTCAAGTTCGATATCGTACTGATAAAAATGGTATTATCCACTGCGCGATTGGAAAAGTAAGCTTTGAAGAAAAAGCCTTAGAAGAAAATCTGTTAGCTTTGTTTGCAGATGTTAAAAAGTTAAAACCGAATGCTACTAAGGGAACTTATTTAAAGAAATTAACTTTATCGAGTACGATGGGTCCTGGAGTTATTGTGGATCGATCAACGATAGAATAAATACACTCTATCACCTAGGCTGAGGGTGATAGAGTGGTAGAACATAGTAAATTCTCTCAGGAGACGGCAATTTATTAATGTCCCGTAATGACCATGGGGGGCTGTGAGTGTCTCGGTTTAGAAGGCTATTTATGGGTAGCTCGTTCAGACAAATGGTCGCCTGAGGTTTTGCCGAGGTAGTGCAAGCAAGCTATTTTCAGAAAATGGGAGAAGAGACGGTGGCTTTAAATCTCGAACGAAAAAAGGCAATTGTCGCAGAATTGACAGGTATTGCAAATCAGGCGGTTTCTGCAGTGGCTGCTGATTATTGTGGCTTAACTGTCTCTGAAATGTCCGAGTTGCGAAAAATAGCGCGTGATCAATGTGTGACGATGCGTGTGTACCGTAATACCCTTGCGCGCCGGGCATTTAAGGGGACGCCCTATGCATGTCTCGAAAGAGTGCTAACGGGTCCCATTGTATTGTTTTTCTCACAAGAAGAACTGGGAGCTGCTGCTCGTTTGATCGAAAAGTTTGTTAAGGATCACGAACATCTTGAAGTGAGAGCATTGGCATTAGGCGGTAAATTACTGCCGGCATATGAATTAAAAATTGTTGCACGTCTTCGCTCTTATCATGAGACACTGAGTCAATTAGCTACTGTTATGTTAGCACCGATGACTAAGTTTGTTAGTGTGCTTAATGAGTTGGTCGTGCAAGTAACTCATGTTATGGCAGCAATACGAGATCAAAAAGCAGCGTCATAACTTTAAACTTTGGAGTAAATGAAATGGTTCAAATAACAAAAGATGACATTTTAGAAGCAGTGGCCAAGATGAGTGTGATGGATGTAGTCGACTTGACTAAAGCGATGGAAGAAAAGTTCGGTGTTTCTGCTCGGTCAGCTGTTGCCGTTACAAGTTCCGTCGCAATGAGCAATGAGCCTACAGCTACTGAAGAAAAAATTGAGTTTAACGTGAAAATGACCAGCTTCGGTGAAAATAAGATAGGAGTGATCAAGGCAATTCGTACTATCACCGGTCTCGGATTGAAGGAAGCTAAAGATTTAGTAGAATCCATTCCAGGTGTGGTAAAGGAAGGCGTTAACAAAGAAGACGCTGAAAAAATTAAGAAAGAGCTTGAGGCAGCAGGCGCTAAAGTTGAGCTCGAATAAAATTGGGATATGGAAATGAGAGACTCATCTAGTATGAGTGTTCGTTGAATAGATTACTTCCCCATCCCCTATCTCCGCCCCCCATTGCAGAGAGGGTGGAGATTAAAAGGTGTAGCATTGTTTATTCATTTTAAATGAGGTGTGTTCATGGCACAAGCAGCGAATATTAGAAGCAAGAATCCAGCCGCGATTTCTTACCCTGAGAAGAAGCGTGCGCGTGTCAATTTAGGAAAACGCGAAGTCGAAGTATTAAAAACACCTTATTTATTAGAAACACAAATAGAATCTTATCGAAAATTCTTACAGAAAGATATTGCGCCTGAAAAACGTAAAGATACCGGCCTCCAGGCCGCATTTAAGTCAGTTTTTCCAATTACGAGCTATTCTGGACATGCTCACTTGGAATACGTCGGTTACAGTTTGGATGAAAAATTAATTTTTGGTATTGAAGAGTGCAAATTACGCGGCTCGACTTATGCAGCGCCATTGAAAGTCAGTATGCGATTGGTCGTTTACGATAAAGACACGTCTGCTGGAAAAAAGTCATTAGAGACATTAAAGAACAGGAAGTTTATATGGGTGAAATTCCGCTCATGACAGAAACCGGAAGCTTAGTAATTAACGGTACGGAGCGAGTGGTGGTTTCTCAACTGCATCGTTCGCCTGGTGTATTTTTTGAGCATGATAAAGGAAAAACGCACTCTTCTGGAAAATTGTTGTATTCTGCGCGCCTCATTCCTTATCGTGGTTCATGGCTTGATTTTGAGTTTGACCCGAAAGATTGCTTGTTTGTTCGTATTGACCGGCGCCGTAAATTACCCGCGACGGTGATTCTGAGAGCGCTTGGTTATGATGCTGAGCAAATGCTCAATATGTTTTATCAAATCAATCTTTTTCATATTAATAATGAAAATGTCACACTGGAGTTAGTGCCTCAACGATTACGCAGAGAATTAGCGGCGATTGAAATCAAAGATGATAAAGGCAAAGTGATTGTTGAAGCTAATCGGCGGATTTCAGCGCGGCACGTCGATCTTATCGAAAAAGCAGGATTGCATAAATTAGAATTACCGGATGAATATTTGTATGGTAAGGTTATTGCAAAGAATTTAGTCAATAAAGAAACAGGTGAAGTCATTGCGCATACTAATGAGGAGATTACGGCTGATTTGTTAAAAAGATTGCGGGCTAACAATGTTAGTTTATTACATACGTTGTACATTAATGAAATTGAATGCGGTCCGTATATTTCAGAAACGTTGCGTCTTGATACGACGAACAATCAACTCGAAGCATTAGTTGAAATTTACCGTATTATGCGACCCGGCGAACCACCTACCAAAGAAGCTGCCGAAACCCTATTTGAAAATTTATTTTTCTCAGTTGAACGTTACGATTTATCGGAAGTAGGTCGCATGAAATTTAATCATCGTGTCGGACGGAAAGAGTTAACCGGTCCAAGCGTTCTGTCTAAAGAAGATATCGTCGATGTTTTACGCGTGTTAGTGAATATTCGTGATGGGAAAGGTGATGTTGACGATATCGATCACTTGGGTAATCGACGCATCCGAAGTGTGGGTGAAATGGCAGAAAATCAATTCCGTGTCGGGCTAGTTCGCGTGGAACGTGCGGTAAAAGATCGATTAAGCCTTGCTGATATTGAAAACTTAATGCCTCAAGATTTAGTCAATGCAAAACCCGTTTCAGCAGCTATTAAAGAATTTTTTGGCTCAAGTCAGCTATCACAATTTATGGATCAAAATAATCCGCTTTCAGAAGTCACTCATAAACGTCGGGTGTCAGCCTTGGGGCCGGGTGGGTTAACTCGTGAACGTGCTGGCTTTGAGGTGCGTGATGTACATCCCACTCATTACGGTCGCGTTTGTCCAATTGAAACTCCGGAAGGTCCTAATATCGGCTTGATTAATTCATTAGCCGTTTTTGCACGAACTAATGAATATGGATTCTTGGAAACACCTTACCGAAAAGTCATTAACGGTGTAGTCACAAACGAAACCGAATATTTATCAGCTATTGAGGAAGGTGATTTTTACATCGCGCAAGCCAATACGAATATTAATGAAAAAGGTTTTATTGTGAATGAGTTAATTTCTTGTCGACACAAAGGTGAATTTACATTAACGACACCGGATAAAGTCAATTATATGGATGTATCACCGCGACAAATTGTATCAGTTGCCGCCGCGTTAATTCCGTTTTTGGAACACGACGATGCCAACCGTGCATTAATGGGATCGAATATGCAACGGCAGGCCGTACCAACGATTCGTCCAGAAACACCGCTAGTAGGAACCGGAATGGAGCGTACTGTAGCAGTAGATTCTGGTGTGGCTGTTATTGCCAAACGTGGTGGTATCGTAGATTCTGTCGATGCTTCACGGATTGTTATTCGCGTGGATTTAAAAGAAACGGAAGACGATGATATTGGTGTTGACATTTACAATTTAATGAAATTTACTCGTTCTAATCAAAATACGTGTATTAATCAACATCCTATTGTAGAAGTGGGTGATAAGGTGAAAAAGGGGGATGTGTTAGCTGATGGTCCATCTACTGATATTGGTGAACTTGCACTCGGACAAAATTTATTAGTAGCCTTTATGCCGTGGAATGGCTATAACTTCGAAGATTCGATTTTAATTTCTGAACGATTAGTGGAAGAAGAACGTTTTACCACGATTCATATCCAAGAATTTACCTGTATTGCACGTGATACCCGCCTAGGACCAGAAGAAATTACGGCTGATATTCCTAACGTCGGTGAAAGCGCCTTAGCAAAACTGGATGAATCCGGTATTGTTCATATTGGGGCTCAAGTGAATTCTGGCGATATTTTAGTCGGTAAGGTAACACCGAAAGGAGAAACGCAGCTTACCCCAGAAGAAAAACTATTACGCGCTATTTTCAGTGAAAAAGCATCAGATGTAAAGGATACTTCATTGAGAGTGACACCTGGCATCAGTGGTACCGTCATTGATGTTCGTATTTTTACACGCGAGGGGGTTAAGAAAGATCAGCGCGATTTAAAAATTGAAAAAGCTGAATTGGCGAAGGTACAAAAAGATCTTAATGATGAATTTCGTGTTCGTGAAAATGCATTATTTGAAAATGTGGAAAAATTATTGGTTGGAAGTGTTGCCGCCGTTGGTGGACCGCTTAAACTGACGAAGGGTACTAAAATAACGAAGGATTATTTATCAGAAATATCGCGTCAAAAATGTTTTGAAATTCGCTTGACGGATGACGGCATTACTAAGCGTCTAAAATCAGCATATGAACATTATAAGGAGCTGCACAAAGCACGTGAGTCAAAACTAAAAGATTTCCGCGAAAAATTGATGCAAGGTGGTGATTTATCACCAGGCGTCATTAAGATCGTTAAAGTATATCTTGCTGTGAAACGTCGTATTCAACCAGGTGACAAAATGGCAGGCCGTCACGGTAATAAAGGGGTTATTTCCACGATTGTGCCGGTAGAAGACATGCCGTATTTAGGAGACGGGACTCCAGTGGATATTGTTCTGAACCCATTGGGGGTTCCTTCACGAATGAACATTGGGCAAGTATTGGAAACCCACTTGGGCTGGGCAGCAAAAGGTTTGGGTAATAAAATCGGTGATCTTCTCGAAAAAGGTGTTGATATTAAACAGTTACGCAAATCTCTTAAGCTAATTTATGATTTTGCGACTACGCAGAAATTTGACTTAGATATGCTAAATGATAACGAAGTTATTACCTTAGCGAAGAATTTGCGCAAAGGGGTACCGATTTCATCACCGGTATTTGATGGTGCAACGGAAGAAGAAATCAAACGTCTATTAGAAATGGCGGATCTTCCGACGTCTGGCCAAGCTGTATTGCATGATGGTCGAACTGGAAAAAAATTCGACCGACCAGTGACGGTTGGATATATGTATATGCTGAAGCTAAACCACCTCGTGGATGATAAGATGCATGCGCGCTCAACAGGTTCATATAGTTTAGTAACGCAACAACCATTGGGTGGTAAAGCACAATTCGGTGGACAACGATTTGGTGAAATGGAAGTGTGGGCGTTGGAAGCTTATGGTGCTGCATATACATTACAAGAAATGTTAACAGTCAAATCAGATGATGTAACGGGTCGTACGCGTATGTATAAAAATATTGTGGATGGAGATCACAGAATGGATGCGGGTATGCCGGAATCATTTAACGTTCTGATCAAAGAAATTCGTTCCTTAGCGATCGATATCAGTTTAGAGCATGAATAATTCGGGGGAATTACCTTGAGAGATTTATTAAAACAGCTAAAAAACGATAAGTACGCAGCTGAGTTCGATGCATTACGCATTAAGCTCGCGTCTCCTGAGGAAGTGCGCTCGTGGTCGTACGGCGAAGTGAAAAAACCGGAGACGATTAATTATCGTACATTTAAACCTGAACGGGACGGTTTATTTTGCGCAAAAATTTTCGGTCCCATTAAGGATTACGAATGCTTATGTGGAAAATATAAACGTTTGAAGCACCGTGGTGTTGTTTGCGAAAAATGCGGTGTGGAAGTGACGTTGTCCAAGGTACGTCGCGATCGAATGGGCCATATCGAATTGGCTTCACCAGTGGCGCATATCTGGTATCTTAAGTCATTGCCTTCACGTATCGGATTGTTACTCGACATGACCTTGCGTGACATTGAACGTATTCTTTACTTTGAGGCCTATGTGGTCGTAGATCCTGGTATGACTGATTTAGAACCGCAGCAATTACTTTCTGAAGAAGCTTATCTCGATGCATTGGAAGAGTACGGTGACGAATTCACTGCGTC
Source organism: Coxiella-like endosymbiont (assembly GCF_024730665.1). GTDB lineage: Bacteria > Pseudomonadota > Gammaproteobacteria > Coxiellales > Coxiellaceae > Coxiella. The sequence goes on along the minus strand of NZ_CP084737.1, from coordinate 485,416 downwards.
AATTGGCGCCGAAGCGATTCAACGATTATTGCGTGACATTGACATTGAAGGAGAAGTAGAGGCACTGCGTATGGAATTGCCAGATGCAACTTCAGAAACTAAAATGAAGAAACTCACCAAGCGACTTAAGGTTCTGATTGCCTTTTTAGAATCAGGAAATAAACCGGAATGGATGATATTGACTGTCTTGCCTGTATTACCTCCCGATCTTCGACCGCTAGTACCGCTCGACGGCGGACGTTTTGCTACCTCGGATCTAAACGATTTATATCGTCGCGTGATTAATCGGAATAATAGATTAAAACGCTTATTGGATCTAAAGGCCCCAGACATTATTGTGCGTAACGAAAAACGAATGTTGCAAGAAGCAGTAGATGCACTGTTGGATAACGGTCGTCGAGGACGAACGATTTTAGGTTCTAATCGCCGCCCACTGAAATCACTTTCGGACATGATCAAAGGGAAATCCGGTCGTTTCCGTCAAAATTTGTTGGGTAAGCGTGTAGATTATTCTGGCCGTTCAGTGATTGTGGTTGGTCCTACCTTAAAATTACATCAAGCAGGCCTGCCGAAGAAAATGGCGCTAGAATTATTTAAGCCATTTATTTTTAGTAAGTTACAGCACCGCGGTTTAGCGACCACAATTAAGGCTGCCAAGAAAATGGTGGAAAGCGAAGTTCCAGAAGTATGGGATATTCTCGAAGAAGTGATTCGAGAGCATCCTATATTATTAAACCGCGCACCAACATTGCACCGTTTAGGGATTCAAGCATTTGAACCCGTTTTAGTTGAGGGGAAAGCCATTCAATTACATCCACTTGTTTGTACGGCTTATAACGCCGACTTCGATGGAGACCAAATGGCAGTGCACGTACCGTTAACACTGGAAGCACAACTAGAAGCACGTTCGTTAATGATGTCCACTAATAACGTCCTACATCCTGCCAACGGTGAACCTATTATTGTACCCACTCATGATGTGGTATTGGGACTTTATTACATCACTCGTGATCGCGTAAATGCAAAAGGTGAAGACATGAAATTTGCGGATGTGGATGAGGTAGTTCGTGCTTATGAAAATGAAAAAGTAGATTTGCACGCACGTATCGCCGTTCGTATTAGAGAGAATATGTTAGATGAAACTGGCCGAGTAGAAGAAAGTGAGCTGTTAATTAATACCACTGTAGGTCGTGTCTTACTCTGGCAGATTGTTCCCAAAGGATTGCCATTTGTGTTAATTAATCAACCTATGACGAAAAAAGCGGTAACAAGGTTACTTGATATTTGTTATCGCAATCTGGGCCTTAAGGAAACCGTTATTTTTGCGGACAAATTAATGTATATGGGTTTCCATTACGCTACACATTCTGGAGTATCTATTGGGGTTAACGATCTTGTCGTGCCAGAACAAAAAGAAACCATTATTTCGAGGGCAGAAGAAGAAGTTCATGAAATCGAAAAGCAATATGCTTCTGGTTTAGTTACCTATGGCGAACGTCGCAATAAGGTTATCGATATTTGGTCACATACCAACGATCAAGTAGCTAAAGCAATGATGGAAAAAATTGCGATCGAGAAAGTTAAAGATGCTCATGGCAAAGAAGTTACCCAAAGTTCCTTTAATTCTATCTATATGATGTCTGATTCCGGCGCCAGAGGTTCGGCAGCCCAAATACGTCAATTAGCAGGAATGAGAGGTTTGATGGCCAGACCTGATGGCACTATTATTGAAACACCCATTACTGCTAATTTTCGGGAAGGACTGAATGTCTTGCAATACTTCATTTCTACCCACGGTGCACGAAAAGGTTTAGCGGATACAGCACTGAAAACTGCTAACTCAGGCTATTTAACGCGACGTTTAGTCGATGTTGCACAAGATTTAGTGGTGACAGAATATGATTGCGGTACCGATTCCAGCATTGAAATGATGCCTCATATTGAAGGAGGCGATGTCGTAGAGCCGCTACGTGAGCGCGTATTAGGGCGTGTGCTAGCAGACTCTGTGGTTGATTCGAAATCTAAAAAAGAGCTTATTGCCAAAGGCACACTAATGGGTGAACAACTCATTGACATCCTCGAAGAGCACAGTATTGATCGTGTGATGGTAAGATCCGCCATTACTTGTGAGACTCCTTATGGTATTTGTTCAATGTGTTATGGTCGTGATCTTGCTCGCGGCCATATGGTTAATGTAGGTGAAGCAATTGGTGTAGTAGCTGCACAATCCATCGGGGAACCTGGCACTCAGTTAACGATGCGTACCTTCCACATTGGTGGTGCGGCGTCGCGAGCAACTGCGGCTAATAGCATTGCAGTTAAATTGGGTGGTAAAGTAAAATTACGCAACTTAAAGACTGTCGAACAAGCTAACGGTAATTTAGTTGCGGTTTCACGTTCAGGTGAACTTGTGGTTCAAGATACGCAAGGGGTGAGCGCGAACATTATAAGGTGCCTTATGGTGCCACGATTACTATTCGCGATAATGCTGCTGTAAGAGCTGGCCAAGTGGTGGCTCAATGGGACCCACATACCCATCCTATTATTACTGAGGTAGCAGGTATTTTACGTTTTATGGATTTAGTGGGTGGTATCACGATGAATCGTCAAACAGATGAATTGACTGGTTTGAGTAGTATTGTTGTGACTTCAACCAAACAACGGAACGTCAGTGGCAAAGAGCTGCGTCCGATGGTAAAACTGGTTGACGAAAATGATAACGACCTTTTCTTATCAGGTGGCAAGGTTCCTGCGCATTATTTTCTGCCAGAAGGCACTATCCTGACAAAAGAAGATGGTACGATGGTCGGCATTGGTGATGTCTTAGCACGTATCCCACAAGAAACGTCAAAAACACGCGATATTACCGGTGGTTTACCTAGGGTAGCCGACTTGTTTGAAGCTCGCCGACCAAAGGATGCAGCTATTTTGGCTGAGATTTCTGGGGTAGTGAGCTTTGGAAAAGATACTAAACATAAAGGCCGTCTTATTATTACAGCTCCTGATGGGAAGGCGACTCACGAAGAGTTAATTCCGAAGTGGCGTCACGTGAGTGTTTTCGAAGGGGAAATAATAGAGAAAGGGGAGGTTATTGCGGACGGCCCGATGGATCCACATGATATTCTACGTCTCTTGGGTGTCAATGCATTGTCGAATTATATCGTTAATGAAGTGCAGGAGGTTTACCGCTTGCAAGGGGTGAAAATTAACGATAAGCATATCGAGGTTATTGTTCGTCAGATGTTACGTAAAGTGAAAATTACTTATCCTGGTGACACCGAATTTTTGCAAAATGAGCAGATCGAACGGCCTCGGGTACGAAAAGAAAATGAGAAGGTTTTTAAGAAAGGTGGAAAAAAGGCCGAGTTTGAGCCTATATTGCTGGGTATTACCAAAGCTTCTTTAGCGACCGAATCATTTATTTCGGCAGCTTCCTTCCAGGAGACTACTCGCGTTTTGACTGCGGCTTCAATAGGTGGAAAACGTGATGATTTACGGGGCTTAAAAGAAAATGTCATCGTTGGGCGTTTGATACCGGCGGGAACAGGTTTCAGCTATCATCAACAACGTCGTCAAAGTGGGGAGACGGTTGAAACAGGGCTAAGAAGCGAAGGTGAAATGCTAGTGAAATAGAACTAGTGAAATAGAAAAAAGACTTAAGCGGATTAATTTTAATTCTTTACAGCAGTAAATTAGGGTAGAGTAATGATGATAAATGAGTGCAAACCGGAATCTCACAGCTCTTAACCGACAATGAGGTTGCCATAACACAGGGGAAAGGGGAATTACGCCACAAACCAGCAGGGATATGGGGCGTAGACTGCGTGTAGAGGTGTCAAAGTAGATGTGGAAGTTTGTCTTAAAATCTTCTATGTGATTTAGCTTGACAGGAAGAAGTACCTTTATTTAGAATCCCCGCTCTGCCTTGAGTTTGTCGGTAAGTTGTGTAACGAATGTTTTTTGTTTTAAGAGAGTTTTAATGCCGAGAATAAATCAGTTAGTGAAGAAGCCACGTCGTGCAAAACCTAAAAAGAGTGATGTGCCAGCACTAGAAGGTTGTCCGCAAAAGCGCGGTGTATGTACGCGTGTATATACCACTACCCCTAAGAAGCCTAACTCCGCTTTACGAAAAGTAGCCCGCGTGCGCATTACTAGTGGTGCTGAAGTGACCGCTTATATTGGTGGTGAGGGTCACAATTTACAAGAACATTCTGTCGTATTAATTCGGGGTGGACGTGTAAAGGACTTGCCTGGTGTGCGCTATCATATAGTGCGTGGCAGTCTCGATACTGCCGGTGTTTCAGGACGACGTCGTGGTCGTTCGAAATACGGGGAAAAGAAACCATAAGAATTAAGTATGGAGAATTTTAAATGACACGAAGAAAAGCGGCGCCCAAACGAGAAATTTTGCCTGATCCAATTTTCCATAGCGAGCTTTTAGCCAAATTTATCAACATAGTTATGCGTAATGGGAAAAAATCAATCGCTGAGAAAATTGTTTATAGAGCACTCGATGTAGTTGTGAAGCAGGTGCGGCACAAATTTGACGATGACCGGGAAAGCGGAGAATGCGCAGAAGGTGGTTCGAAAAAACATTTTTTTCTTCAGATATTCGAGTTAATGAAACAGCACATACGGTAGCGCTGGAAACATTTAAGACGGCTTTAGGTAATATTATGCCGAGTGTCGAAGTAAAATCGCGACGTGTAGGTGGTTCTACCTATCAGATACCGGTGGAAATTCGCGCCGTACGGCGTCAGACATTGGCAATGCGGTGGCTGGCGGAATATGCAAATCAACGCAATGAAAAAAGAATGACTTTACGTCTGGCAAATGAAATTCTCGACGCAGTAGAAAATCGAGGAGGTGCAGTGAAGAAGCGAGAAGACGTACACCGTATGGCGAAAGCCAACCAGGCATTTGCACATTACCGATGGTAAGAGAAATAAGAGAGAAACAATGACAGATCGAGAGATTCCGTTAGATCGTATGCGTAATATAGGCATTATGGCGCATATCGACGCAGGCAAGACGACCACAACTGAACGGATTTTATATTATACAGGCGTGTCCCACAAAATGGGTGAGGTACATGAAGGCAGTGCTGTGATGGATTGGATGGAACAAGAACAGGAACGTGGCATTACCATCACCTCTGCAGCAACGACATGCTATTGGATGGGAATGGATCAACAATATCCGAAACATCGCATCAATATTATTGATACGCCTGGACATGTTGATTTTACCATTGAGGTGGAACGTTCATTGCGTATATTAGACGGTGCTGTTGCTATTTTTTGTTCTGTCGGTGGTGTAGAGCCTCAGAGTGAAACGGTATGGCGACAGGCTAATCGCTATCATGTTCCTCGCTTAGGCTTTGTCAATAAAATGGATCGTGCGGGTGCTAATTTCTTGTGGGTTGTTGACCAAGTCAAAGAAAGATTGAAAGCCATTCCAGTGCCGATCCAATTTCCCATTGGCGCTGAAGAAAATTTCAAGGGAGTCGTTGATTTGATTAGAATGAAGGCTATTTATTGGAATGAAGCTGATAAAGGACGTACCTATGAGTTGGCAGATATTCCTATAGAGTGTAAGGTTGGGGTCCAAAAATGGCATGAAAAAATGGTGGAAGCTGCTGCTGAGGCTTCCGAAGAATTAATGGAAAAATATTTGGGAAACAGTGAATTGTCTCCTAATGAAATTCGAAAAGGTTTGCGTCAACGTACCTTAGCTAATGAAATTGTACCTATGTTATGTGGTAGCGTATTCAAAAATAAAGGTGTGCAAGCGCTGCTTGATGCTGTTATCGAATATCTGCCTTCGCCAACAGAAGTTCCCGCCATTAGAGGTGAGGAAGATGATGGTTCTGAAGGTTATCGTCCAGCCTCAGACGATGCTCCTTTTGCATCGTTGGCTTTCAAAATTGCTTCTGATCCATTCGTCGGTACATTAACCTTTTTTCGCGTTTACTCTGGGGTGTTGAAATCAGGTGATTCTGTTTATAATCCCATTAAAAGTAGAAAAGAACGTATTGGCCGATTATTACGAATGCATGCTAATTCGCGAGAAGAAATTAAAGAAGTGCGTGCAGGTGATATTGCCGCAGCTGTAGGGCTTAAGAACGTGATAACAGGCGATACATTGTGTGACCAACAGCACGTGATTACACTGGAAAAAATGGAATTTCCAGAACCCGTTATTTCTGTAGCCATTGAACCTAAGACTAAAGCAGACCAGGAAAAAATGGGTATTGGCTTAGGTAAGCTGGCGCAAGAAGATCCTTCTTTTCGGGTACATACCGATGAGGAATCAGGACAAACCATTATTGAAGGAATGGGTGAGTTACATCTCGAAATTATTGTAGACCGTATGAAGCGCGAATTTGGTATCGAAGCTAGTGTAGGTAAGCCACGCGTAGCTTACCGAGAAACTATTCGTCGAACAGTAGAACAAGAGGGAAAATACATTCGACAAACCGGTGGGCGTGGACAATATGGTCACGTTTGGTTACGAATTGAGCCGAAGGAACTAGGCTCAGGATTTGAATTTTCAAACGAAATTGCAGGTGGTGTTGTTCCAAAAGAGTATATTCCAGCGGTTGAAAAAGGCGTTCGAGATCAGATGAAAAACGGTGTCATTGCTGGTTACCCAGTTGTTGATGTTAAGGTAGCTATATTTGATGGTTCCTACCATGATGTTGACTCAAGTGAAATGGCGTTCAAAATCGCGGGTTCGATGTGCTTTAAAGAAGGTGCTACAAAAGCCAATCCTGTCTTACTTGAGCCTATTATGAAGGTAGCAGTAGTGACTCCTGAAGATTACATGGGTGATGTCGTTGGTGATCTGCATCGTCGTCGAGGAATTATTCAAGGTATGGATGAGAATTCAACTGGTAAAATTGTTGACGCTGAAGTGCCATTGGTAGAAATGTTTGGTTACGCAACTAATTTACGTTCACTAAGTCAGGGGCGTGCAACCTACACGATGGAGTTCTTAAAATACGCTGAGGTACCGACTAACATCGCCGAAGCGCTTATTAATCAATAGAATTAACTCAAAGAGAGGTTATCTTCATGTCGAAGGAAAAATTTGTAAGAGAGAAGCCGCATTTAAATGTAGGTACGATAGGGCACGTAGATCATGGGAAGACGACGCTAACAGCGGCGTTGACGAAGGTGCTGGCGGAAAAGTTTGGAGGAGAATCAAAAGCTTTTGACCAGATAGATAGCGCACCAGAAGAACGAGCGCGAGGAATAACAATAGCGACATCGCATGTAGAATATCAAAGTGGAAAACGCCATTACGCGCATGTAGACTGCCCGGGGCATGCGGATTATGTGAAGAACATGATCACGGGAGCGGCACAAATGGATGGAGCGATATTGGTAGTAAGTGCTGCAGACGGTCCAATGCCGCAAACACGGGAACACATTTTATTGGCGAAACAAGTTGGTGTGCCAAACATGGTGGTGTTTTTGAATAAAGCAGATATGGTAGATGATAAAGAGTTGTTAGAGTTGGTAGAGTTGGAAGTACGAGAGCTTTTGAACAGTTATGACTTTGCAGGAGATGATATTCCAATTGTGGTGGGTTCATCGTTAAAGGCCTTAGAGGGGGATAGAAGTGAGCTTGGGGTACCGTCGGTATTGAAGTTAGTGGATATGATGGATGAATATTTTGTAGAGCCGAAACGAGATATAGAGAAACCGTTTTTGATGCCGATAGAAGATGTGTTCTCGATTTCTGGACGGGGCACGGTGGTGACTGGTCGTATTGAACGAGGAGTGATTAAAGTAGGGGATGACATGGAAGTTGTAGGTATCAAGACAACGACGAAGACGACGTGTACGGGTGTAGAGATGTTCCGCAAGCTATTGAGTCATGGAGAAGCTGGAGATAACGTAGGGATATTGTTAAGAGGGACGAAGCGAGAAGAAGTGGAACGAGGCCAAGTATTAGCAAAACCGGGAACGATCACACCGCATAAAAAGTTTGAAGCGGAAATATATGCGTTATCGAAAGAAGAAGGAGGCCGTCACACACCATTTTTATCGGGATATCGACCTCAGTTTTACTTCCGCACGACGGACGTGACAGGAGAGTTGACGTTGTCATCAGTCGAGATGGTGATGCCGGGTGATAATGTGAAAGTAACAGTGGAGTTGATTGCGCCAGTAGCGATGGACGAAGGATTACGATTTGCAGTGCGTGAAGGAGGTAGAACCGTCGGGGCTGGGGTTGTAACGAAAATTATTGGGTAATCTGGAACAAATTTATGGCAGTCGTTAACAATAATCAGCGTATACGGATCCGATTGAAGGCGTTTGATCATCGTCTCATCGATCGTTCTACGAGAGAGATCGTCGAGACAGCTCGACGGACAGGGGCAATTATTCGTGGGCCTATTCCAATGCCTACTAAAATTGAGCATTACACCGTGCTAGTCTCACCGCATGTTGATAAGGACGCGCGAGATCAGTATGAGATCCGTACGCATAAGCGATTAGTAGATATTCTTCAGCCCACAGATAAGACGGTGGATGCACTTATGAAGTTAGATTTATCAGCTGGGGTTGATGTACAGATAAGTGTTGAATAAATTATTTTGTCCCCCGAAAAGTAGATTTCGGGCAAATCACTTTTAGTCGATCTTGGCACGTTTTGCTGGTACGCTCTGAGGCCCTGCTTTGGTAGACATGGAAATTACACAAAACTGGAGGGTAGATATGCCTATTGGGTTAATTGGTCGAAAGTGTGGTATGACACGTTTGTTTACGGAGTCAGGAATCTCTATTCCTATCACCGTACTTGAAATGATACCCAATCGGATTGTTCAACTTAAAACGTTGAGTAGCGATGGTTATCGGGCCCTTCAGATTACGAGAGGCACAAAAAAAACGCCTCCATTAATAAGGCGATAGCTGGCCATTATGCTAAATCAGGTGTTGAGGCAGGTGAAAGTCTTTGTGAAATTCGTCTTGAAAATGAAGAACTTGCCAATGCAAAAGTTGGAGATGAGTTGAAGGTAGATCTCTTTAAAGAAGGACAAAAAGTAAACGTGAGAGGTTTAACACGGGGTAAGGGATTTGCAGGAACAGTAAAGCGCCATAATTTCCAAACTCAAGATGCCACACACGGTAATTCCTTATCTCATCGGGCACCAGGGTCGATCGGTCAATGCCAAATGCCAGGCCGCGTTTGGAAAGGGAAGCGAATGTCGGGACACATGGGTGATGTATATCGCACCGCTCAAAATCAGGAAATCGTTAAAATCGATATGGATCGTCATTTATTATTAATTAAAGGCGCTATACCTGGCGCCCCGGATGGGGTGGTTGTCGTTACGGAATCCAATAAGAAGAAACGTAAAAGAGGTACCTAATGGAGCTGCCAGTACATTCAGTTGATACAAAGGTAAGAAGCAAGGTCGATGTTTCTGACAGTACCTTTGGTGCTCAATTTAAAGAGGGTTTAGTGCATCAGGTGATTACTGCCTATTTAGCTGGTGGGCGAGCAGGCACTAAAGCGCAAAAAACGCGTCGCGAAGTCAACGGTGGTGGTGTTAAGCCATGGCGACAAAAGGGAACCGGTCGTGCTCGCGTGGGCAGTATTCGCAGTCCCTTGTGGCGAACAGGTGGCGTTACTTTTGCTGCTAAACCGCGTGACTTTTCACAAAAAGTGAATCGGAAGATGTATCGCTCAGCAATGGTATGTATCTTGTCGGAACTAGTTCGGCAAAAACGGCTAACAGTGATAGATGCCTTAAAGTTAAATGAACCTAAAACACGTGAATTAAAAGAATTGCTGAAGCGGTTCGACGTTAAAAACACGTTAATTATTATTAATGGAGATAATCGTAACGTTAATTTGGCTTCGCGAAATATGGTAGGTGTTTCTGTTTACGATGTACTTCGCGTAAATCCAGTAAGCTTAGTAGCTGCAAAAAATGTGTTTATTACTGTTGATGGTATGAAAAAGCTAGAGGAGAGATTGTCATGGGTGAAGAAAGATTGTTGAAAATCCTTCTTTCTCCTCGTATTTCGGAAAAAGGTACATTAATAGAAAATCAGTATGTGTTTGAGGTAGCGCATGATGCAATAAAACCGGAAATTAAATGGGCTGTAGAGAGCCAATTTGGTGTTATCGTAAAATCTATCCGTGTTTGTAATGTGAAAGGGAAAACCATGAGATTTCGGAAAATACGCGGTCGGCGTAAAAATTGGAAAAAAGCTTACGTTATGTTAATGCCAGGAAGTGAAATTGATATTGCGTCAAGTAAATGAGAAAGTTGGAGTAAAAATGGTGTTAGTAAAAACAAAACCAACATCACCAGGGAGGCGCTTTGTTGTTAAAGTTGTACATCGGGAATTGCATAAAGGTGATCCGTATGCACCGTTGATCGAAAGTAAAAATCGGATTAATTGCCGTAACAATCAAGGTCGTATTACGGTGAGACGACGCGGCGGTGGCCATAAGCGTCATTATCGTATTATTGATTTTAAGCGTGATAAAGAAGGCATTGAAGGTACCGTGGAGCGATTGGAGTATGATCCCAACCGTAGTGCTCATATTGCATTAATTTTATATCCTGATGGAGAGCGTCGTTACATTATCGCACCAAAAGGTGTGTATAAAGGCTCTAAAGTTATGTCCGGGAAGGAGGCGCCAATTAAGCCGGGGAACTGCTTGCCATTGCAGAATATTTCTTTGGGAGCCACAATTCACAATGTAGAGTTGAAACCTGGTAAGGGTGCTCAGTTAATTCGTAGTGCAGGAGCTTCGGCTCAATTGACCGCTAAAGAGGGTATTTATGTAATCGTTCGTATGCGTTCAGGAGAAATGCGTAAGATACTGGCGACCTGTCGAGCTTGTGTCGGTGAAGTATCGAATTCAGAACATAGTTTGCGCTCACTCGGAAAAGCAGGTGCTAAACGATGGCGCGGCCGACGGCCGACTGTTCGTGGTGTTGCAATGAACCCAGTGGATCATCCTCATGGCGGTGGTGAAGGTAAAACTTCGGGTGGCCGCCATCCAGTATCACCAACGGGTAAGCCAACTAAAGGCTATAAAACACGTCGCAATAAGCGTACCAGCAATATGATTATTCGTGATCGACGTAAGAAATAAAGAGGAATAAAACGTGCCAAGATCGACTAAAAAAGGGCCATTTGTGGACCATCACCTGATGAAAAAGGTGAAACAAGCACAAAAAGAAGGTAGTAAGCGCCCTATCAAAACCTGGTCGCGGCGTTCGATGGTAACCCCTGAAATGGTCGGCTTAACGATCGCAATACACAACGGTCGTCAACATATGCCAATTTATGTTTCAGAAAATATGGTGGGTCATAAATTAGGTGAATTTGCGATTACACGCACATTCCGTGCCCATTCTGGTAATCGTAAGGCGAAGAAAGAGGGTGAATGATGATATGGAAATAAGCGCGATAGCAAAATACGTACGTATTTCTGACCAGAAAGCGAGGCTGGTGGGCGCTCAAATTCGAGGGTTATCTGCCGAACAGGCCGTTGATTTATTGCGTTTTAGCAATAAAAAATCAGCAGCTATCATGAAAAAAGTGTTAGACTCAGCGATCGCCAATGCGGAACACAATGCAGGGATAGATATTGATGAGTTAAAGGTGTCCTCAGTAATGGTTGATAAAGGTCCAATGCAAAGAAGGTTTTGTCCACGTGCCCGTGGCCGTGTAAATCGAATTCTAAAGCGTACCTGCTACATTACTGTTAAGGTAGCGAATACGCGCGGACGGGGAGAATAACTAATGGGTCAAAAAGTCAATCCAAAAGGGATCCGACTGGGTATCACAACAAGCTGGACGTCAAAGTGGTATGCGGATAAAAAAGATTATGCAGATCTCTTAAATGACGATCTGAAAGTGAGGCAATTGTTAGAAGAACGCTTGAAGAATGCTTTCGTTAGTCGCATTCAGATTGAGAGGCCTGCGAGAAATGCAAAAATCGCAATTTATTCAGCGCGCCCCGGTGTCATTATTGGTAAAAAGGGCGGCGAAATTGAAGAATTACGCGCTGAAATGTCGAGAGTAATGAAAGTTCCTGTGCATATCACTATTGAAGAAATTAGAAAACCGGAATTGGACGCTAAATTAGTAGCAGAAAATATTGCTCAGCAGTTGGAACGTCGAGTAATGTTTCGTCGTGCCATGAAGCGCGCTGTACAAAATACAATGCGTCAAGGAGCGCTTGGTATTAAAATCAGTGTTAGTGGCCGTTTAGGTGGTGCTGAAATTGCAAGAACAGAATGGTATCGAGAAGGACGTGTTCCATTGCATACTTTCCGGGCAGATATTGATTATAGTACGGCTATTGCGAAAACCACATATGGTGTAATTGGAGTGAAGGTATGGATTTTTAAAGGTGAGTTGCATATGCCAAGAGTGCCCGCTGAAGAAGCAGCTCCTTCGCAGGCGATTGAAGAAGCAGTATGGAAATAACGGGAGTTGTTAAATGCTACAACCGAGTAATAGGAAATATCGCAAAGATTTTAAGGGCCGCAATCGAGGGATTGCCTCGCAGGGTAATCGGGTTAGCTTCGGAGAATTTGGTCTTAAAGCGACAGAGTGTGCGCGAATTACGTCACGTCAATTGGAAGCGGCACGTCGTGCAGTGGCACGCCATGTTAAACGTGGTGGAAAAATTATTATTCGTATTTTTCCGGATAAACCAATTACGAAAAAACCTTTAGAAGTGCGACAAGGCAAAGGTAAAGGTAGTGTTGAATATTGGGTAGCATTAGTACAACCAGGTCGAATGATTTTTGAAATTGAAGGGATTGATGAAGTTCTTGCACGTGAAGCATTTACCCGCGCAGCAGCGAAATTGCCGTTGAAGTGTTTATTTATGAAGCGAATGGTGATGTAAATGAACATTAGTGATTTACGTAATAAATCAATGGATGGGCTAAGAAAAGAATTGCTGGATTTAATGAGAGAGTGGTTTAACTTGCGTATGCAAAAAGGCATGAGTGAGGTGCCGCGACCTCATCTTTATAAACAGGTGCGCCGCAATATCGCCCGCGTTAAGACCATTTTGAAAGAAAAGGAATGTAAGCGTGAGTAAGAATGAAAAAATGGTACGTACCCTAACTGGGGTAGTGATAAGGAATAAAATGAAGGACACCATTGTCGTGTTAATTGAACGTCGCGTACAACATCCTAAATATGGAAAATTTATTAGACGTTCCATGAAAATACACGCACATGACCCGGGTAATAAATGTCAGGAGTATGATATAGTTACTATTCGTGAATGTCGGCCGATCTCAAAAACGAAAAGTTGGGTATTAGTTAAAATTAAGGAAAGAGCGGAAATAGTGAAGTGAGGGAACAGCGATGATTCAGACACAATCCGTTATTGGTGTAGCAGATAATAGTGGAGCCCGGCGTGTAATGTGTATCAAAGTATTGGGTGGTTCTAAACGCCGTTATGCACGTATTGGTGATTTAATTAAAGTTAGCATTAAAGAAGCAATTCCACGAGGGAAAGTGAAAAAAGGAGAAGTGATGACTGCAGTAGTAGTACGAACACGCAAAGGTATTCGTCGCGATGATGGTTCTTTAATTCGGTTTGATAACAATGCAGTTGTGTTGCTGAATAACCAGTTACAACCGATCGGGACGCGTATTTTTGGCCCTGTAACCCGTGAGCTACGGGCAAAATTTATGAAAATAATTTCACTGTCCTTAGAAGTTTTATAGGTATGAGTCGGGGTGGTGATGAAAAAAATTAAAAAGGATGACACTGTAATTCTAATTGCAGGGAAAGATAAAGGACGGCAAGGTAAGGTGTTGAAGGTTTGTTCTAATAATCGCATCTTAGTTGAGGGTGTCAATCTGGCTAAAAAACATGTGAGACCCAATCCGAATCAGAATGAACAAGGTGGAATACTTGAACGCGCATTAAGTATTCATGTTTCCAACGTAGCTATATATAATCTGGCGACCAAAAAAGCGGATCGGGTAAAAATAAAAATCTTGGAGGATGGATCGAAGGTGCGTACTTTTAGATCGAATAATGAGATGATTGATGTGTAATCCTATCATCCCCCCCAGAGATAGGATTAGCATAGGACAGAATTATGGTTGAATTACAAGAGCTTTACAGTAAAACCATTGTGCCAGCTCTCAAAAAGGAGTTCGGATTTGAGTCAGAGATGGCCGTTCCTCGCATTAAGAAAATTACGCTTAATATGGGTCTTGGTGAAGCAATCTCGGATAGGAAAATTATTGAGTGCGCTGTGATGGATATGATGAGAGTTTCGGGACAAAAGCCGATAGTGACCTATGCGCGCAAGTCAGAAGCAGGATTTAAGATTCGTGCAGGATGGCCGATCGGTTGTAAAGTAACCTTGCGTCGCGAACGTATGTATGAGTTTTTGAAACGATTGATTTCAGTTACCATCCCACGTATTCGAGATTTTCGTGGCTTTGGCTCAAAATCATTTGATGGACGTGGAAATTATAGTTTTGGGATTCGTGAGCAAATCGCTTTTCCAGAAATTCAGTATGACAAAATTGATGTTATTCGGGGAATGGATATTACCATTACTACAACAGCGCGAACCAATATGGAGGCGCATGCCTTGTTAAAGGCATTTGGTTTTCCGTTAAAAGATTAGGGTAGATTAATTGATGGCGAAATTAAGTGTTATTGAACGAAATAAGAAACGTATCCTAAGATCACGATCGGCGCGCAAAAAACGGCTGGAGCTTAGAAGGATCGTTTTGAAAGGAAAACTAGAAGAACAAGAAATTGCAATGTTAAAATTACAAAAAAGCCACAGAGACGAAAGCGCCGTTCGTGTGAGAATCCGGTGCCGTGATTGTGGTCGTTCTCGCGGCATATTGAGGAAATTTGGATTGTGTCGTATTCATTTACGTGAAGCGGCAATGCGGGGTGATGTGCCTGGTTTAAAAAAGGCGAGTTGGTAATATGATACAAGATCCTATTTCAGATATGCTAACGCGTATGCGTAATGCGCAAGCAGTAGCGAAAAAAGAAGTGACAATACCTTTGTCGACGTTGAAATTAAGCATCGCAAAAGTGCTCAAAGAGGAAGGGTATATCGTCGACTATCGCAAAGAAGACGATTTGACGAAGAAGCCTCTATTGGTTATTGAACTGAAATATCACGAAGGAGAACCAGTGATTGCGTGTATTGAGCGAGTTAGTTGCCCTGCGTTACGCGTTTATAAGGGTAAAAACGAACTGCCGACAGTTAAAAATGGTTTGGGGATTTCAATTATTTCGACTTCAAAAGGTATAATGTCTGATCGTCAAGCACGTCGTCAGAGCGAAGGCGGTGAAGTCCTCTGTTACATCAGTTAGGGGAAGTATATGGTGAGTCGTATTGCTAAAAATCCGATCAAAATCCCAACTGGTGTTGATGTGAATGTGGAAGGGCAACAAGTGACCGTGAGAGGGAAATTGGGCGAACTTAGGAAAATCGTTCACGGAGCAGTCAAGGTTGCAAGAGGAGAAGGCGAACTTCAATTAATGCCGATAAATGATTTACCGGAATCCAATGCACTAGCAGGAACAAGCCGCGCGATATTGAACAATATGGTGCATGGTGTGCACGAAGGATTTAAACGTAAATTGGTTTTAGTAGGCGTGGGTTATCGAGCTAAAGCAGAAGATAAGGTACTTCATTTGACTGTTGGTTTCTCCCATCCCGTTAAGATAGAAATGATGACGGGTCTTTCCGTAGAAACCCCGAGTGCAACTGAAATAATTATCAAAGGTACTGATAGACATGCGGTTTGCCAGATGGCTGCTGATATTCGTGCAGTAAGACCGCCAGAACCTTATAAGGGTAAAGGCATACGATATGACGATGAACGTGTGGTTCGTAAAGAGGCAAAAAAGAAGTAATGGATAAACGACAAAAACAACTACGCCGTGCACGTCGAACACGAGCAAAAATCAGAGAATTGGGTATGGTGCGTTTATGCGTTCATCGGTCACTTAATCACGTATATACGCAACTGATTTCAGGCACTGACGCTAACGTATTAGCTGCTGCATCTACTGTAGAGAAAAAGTAAGAAATCAATTGAAATATGGTGGTAATGTTCAGGCAGCTTCTGTGATAGGAAAGCTCATTGCGGAGCGTGCAAAGAAAGCAGGTGTTACAAAAGTGGCCTTTGATCGCAGTGGTTATAAATACCATGGTCGTGTGCGTGCGCTCGCAGAGGCAGCACGCGAAGGTGGTCTTGAATTTTAATTAAAGGTATATTTATATGCGAGAAGCAGGTACTGATACAACAACAGACGGGATTCAGGAAAAACTGATTGAAGTGCGACGAACAGCGAAAGTAGTTAAAGGCGGACGCGTTTTTGGTTTTTCCGCGTTGGTCGTAGCAGGTGATGGTGAAGGTAAAGTCGGTTTTGGTTTGGGTAAAGCTAGAGAAGTGCCGGTTGCAATCCAAAAAGCGACAGAAAACGCACGTCGCAATATGATTTTCGTACATTTGCGAGGCAATACTTTGCATCACCCTATCGAAGCTTCGCACGCATCGTCAACCGTATTGATGCTGCCTGCTTCAGAAGGTACAGGGGTGATCGCTGGTAATGTGATGCGCGCTGTTTTTGAAGTGATGGGTGTGCAAAATGCATTATCAAAATGTATTGGTTCCTCAAATCCGATTAACGTAGTTCGCGCAACATTTAAGGGATTAAACAAAATGGAAACGCCAGAATTCGTGGCTGCAAAACGTGGCAAAACTATTAAAGAGATTACGGAGTAAATAATCATGGTAGAAAAAAGGTTACGTGTTACTTTAATAAAAAGTAAATTTGGTCGGAAGCCAGGTCATCGAAAGTGTGTTGAAGCTTTAGGATTACGTCATATTCGGCAATCAGTAGAGGTCATTGATACTCCTGCTAACCGCGGTCTAATCAAGAAAGCTGCTTACTTATTACAGGTTGTGGAAGCTTGAGATGCAATTAAATAATTTAAAACCTGATGAAGGTTCTAGAAAATGCAAAATGCGGGTAGGCCGTGGTATCGGTAGTGGCAAAGGCAAGACGTGCGGCCGCGGTTGCAAAGGTCAGCATTCGCGTTCAGGCGGTTATCATAAAGTCGGTTTCGAAGGCGGGCAGATGTCTCTGCAGCGTCGGGTACCGAAATTTGGTTTTACTTCGCGAAAACGTTTATTTTCAGCTGAGGTGCGGTTGCATGAATTAAATAAAATTATGGGTGATGTGGTAGATATGAAGGTATTAAGAGCTGCTAATATCATCAGTAGTCGAATTAAGTACGTTAAAATATTCGCTTCTGGTAAATTAGAAAAACCTATGACCATTCGTGGTCTGTGTGTCACAAAAGGTGTTAAGACTGCCATTAAAGCAGTGGACGGTAAGGTCGAATAATAAACACGATTCTCCTCTAATTAAGGACTGGGTAAGATAAATGGCTAAAAAACTCGGTGCATCTTTGTCGCAAGGTGGCCTGAGCGAGTTGAAACGTCGCTTGTTATTCGTTTTGATTAGCATCATAGTGTATCGACTTGGTGCTTACATTCCAGTTCCTGGCCTTGATCCTGCCCGACTGGCACAACTCTTTCAGCGACACGAAATGGGCTTTCTCGGAATGTTTAATATGTTTTCCGGTGGCTCCTTGAGCCGGATGACAATTTTTGCATTAGGGGTAATGCCATATGTTTCCTCTTCTATTGTCATTCAAATATACAGCCAAATTTCTCCGACTATGCAAATACTCCGAAAGGAAGGAGGGGACGCTGGGCGTCGTAAGATTAACCAATATACACGCTATGGGACCGTTATTTTATCCTTACTACAGTCCATTTTTATGGCCAAGTGGCTGGTACGCAGTGGCACAGTGATTAATCCGAGCTTAGGTTTTTATTTTATCGCGGTTGTCACACTGGTTACTGGTACGCTGTTTTTAATGTGGCTTGGCGAGCAAATGACAGAGCACGGTGTAGGGAGTGGTATTTCTTTAATTATTTTTGCAAGTATTGCTTCGCGTTTTCCGGCATCAGTGGGACAAGTATTTATCCAGGTTCGGCAAGGCCAAATGTCGTTATTAACATTATTACTTTTAATAATGGTAGTAATCATAATTACCTTTGTTGTAGTATTTTTTGAACGTGCTCAACGGCGTATTACGATTAACTATGCGAAGCGTCAGCAAGGCAGAAAATTATATGCTGCACAAAGCAGTCATTTGCCACTAAAAATCAATATGGCAGGAGTAATTCCTGTCATTTTTGCACAAAGTATCATTTTATTTCCTGGCGCAGTTGCTAAATTTATGTCTTCAGTAAAAGGATTGGGCTGGTTAAATGATGTTTCTTTGGCACTTTCTAGTGGCCAGCCAGCTTATATCATAATTTTTGCTATTACTGTAATGTTTTTCAGCTTTTTCTATACGGCTTTAGTATTTAATCCGAAAGAAACTGCCGAAAATTTGAAAAAATCAGGTGCTTTTATTCCTAGTATTCGTCCAGGTGAACAAACCGTGAATTACATTAATAAAGTAATGACTAGACTGACTTTTTCTGGTTCTATCTATCTGATCGTAGTCTCTCTTTTACCACAATTTTTGATCTTGGCATGGAATCTTCCTTTCTATTTCGGCGGAACTTCTTTGTTAATTGTTGTGGTGGTCATTATGGACTTCATGGCTCAAGTGCAGGCACACTTAATGAGCTATCAATATGAATCCCTAATGAAAAAATCAGGCACAAAAGGATCAAAATTTGGGCTTATTAGATAACGGAGGCAGCGGAATGAAAGTTAGAGCATCAGTAAAAAGAATGTGTCGAAATTGTAAAGTGATTCGACGAGTTCGTGTCGTGCGAGTGATTTGCACTAACGCTAGACATAAACAGCGACAGAAAGGTGGGAAATAGTTTCTCTTATTACTTGATTTGTCAAGTGATAAAGGGTATGCTTAGGCGCTTTTTTGATGAAAATTAGTAAGTTGGAGTAAAGAATAGAATGGTAGCTCGTATCGCAGGTGTTAATATTCCGGTACAAAAGCACGCGCGGATAGCGTTACAAGCCATATACGGTATCGGTGATTCTAGAGCCTTAAAAATTTGTGAGACTATTAACGTTGATCCAAGAAAAAAATCAATGAATTCTTAGATACTGAATTGGAAGCTTTGCGTAATGAGGTGGGTAAATTCTCAGTCGAAGGTGATCTACGTCGTGAACGCTCGATGAATATTAAAAGAAAGATGGATTTAGGCACATATCAGGGCATTCGCCACCGCCGCGGATTGCCTGTGCGCGGCCAACGAACACGTACCAATGCGCGCATTCGTAAAGGTAAGCGCAAACCTATAATAAGAACTTGATAATTAAGGTTGTTCCATCATGGTAAAGAAACGTTATCGCAAAGTCACTGAAGGCATTGCTCATATTAGAGCGACATTTAATAACACCATGGTTAGCGTATCTGATCCACAAGGCAATGTCCTGTGTTTTCGTTCTGCAGGCGGCTCTGGTTTTAAAGGGTCACGGAAAGGAACTCCCTATGGAGCACAGTTAGCTTCAGAAGAAGTGGGTCGAGTGGCACGCGAAAATTTCGATATGCGGCGGATTGCAGTGCGTGTTAAAGGTCCTGGTGCAGGTCGTGATTCAGCTATTCGAGGATTACGTTCCGCAGGTTTGGAAGTTATTAACTTGCAAGATTGCACAAGCTTACCTCATAACGGTTGTCGACCACGCAAGAAACGACGAGTGTAGGAGGTATTCAATAATGTCGAGATATTTAGGTCCAAAGTGTCGGTTATCACGTCGCGAAAAAACGGATTTGCAGTTAAAAAGCGGTATTCGTGCAATCGACTCAAAATGCAATATTGAGCGTATTCCAGGTATTCATTGGCAACGACGTGGTCGAACTACCGATTACGGTGTCCAATTACGAATGAAACAAATGATCAAACGCTATTATGATGTGTTGGAAAAACAATTCCGCAATTATTATAAACGAGCTGATCTATTAAAAGGTTCTACCGGTGACAACTTATTGAGATTATTAGAATGTCGCCTCGATAATGTAGTCTATCGTATGGGTTTTGCGGCGACTCGGGCAGAAGCAAGACAGTTAGTGAGCCATAAAGCTATTTTGGTGAATGGGGCAATTGTTAATATTTCTTCGTGTCAAGTAAAACCGGGAAATGTTATTGAAGTTCATGACAGAGCTAAGAATCAACTTCGCATTAAAGGCGCATTGGAATTAGCACAACAACGCGCTTTGCTCTCGTGGATTGAAGTCGATGCGAAAAAAATGGTTGGTACCTTTAAAGATCAGCCAGATGTGACTGAATTACCTGCTGAATTTAAAGTCAATCTCGTTGTCGAACTCTATTCGAAATAAGGAGCTAAATAAGAGGCTAATAGATATGCAAGCTATTTATAAATCTTTTTTGACACCGAAAAATATTCAAGTTCAAACTGTTTCACCCAACCATTTTCGTATCGTTCTAGAGCCACTGGAACGGGGCTTTGGGCATACTTTGGGAAACGCACTGCGCCGAATTTTGTTATCTTCAATGCCGGGGGCAGCAATTGTTGAAGCAGAGATTGAGGGAGTGTTGCATGAGTACAGTTCCATTGAAGGAATTCGTGAAGATGTTGTTGATATTTTATTGAATTTGAAAGGAGTCGCGATTAGGCTCGATGGCCGTGATGAAGCTAAATTAACATTGAATATGAAAGGAGCAGGAACCGTTACTGCTGCCGATATTAGAGCTGATCACGACGTCAGGATTATGAATCCTAATCACGTTATTGCTCACCTGACAAAAGAAGGCGAAGTTAATATAGCCCTCAAAGTCGCTATGGGTCGTGGTTATGATCCTGCAAGTGCCCGTATGGATGGGGAAAAAACTCGTCCTGTTGGTATTCTGCTGTTGGATGCCTCTTATAGTCCAGTCCGCCGTGTAACCTATGCGGTGGAAAATGCGCGGGTGGAAAAACGAACCGATTTAGATAAATTGCTTATTGATCTTGAAACGAATGGTACTCTAAATCCAGAAGAGGCTATCCGCTGTGCAGCGACTATTCTACAACATCAGTTAGTTGCCTTTGTGGATTTAAAACATGAAGAATATCATAGCAGTAGCGGGCAAGAAGATAAAATTGATCCGTTATTGTTACGCCCTGTTGATGATCTGGAATTAACGGTGCGGGCGGCTAATTGCTTAAAAGCAGAAAGTATTTATTACATCGGAGACTTAGTGGAGCGTTCGGAAAATGATCTGCTGAAAACCCCTAATTTAGGAAGAAAATCATTGATCGAAATTAAGAGCGTTCTTGCACAAAACGGTTTAAGTTTAGGTATGAATATCAAAGGGTGGCCGCCGACTAGTTTAGCAGAGGAGAAATAGGTAGTGCACCATCGTAAAAGTGGCAGACATTTAAATCGTACGAGCCAGCATCGCAAAGCGATGTTGCGGAATATGGCTGCGTCGTTAATTAAGCACGAACTCATTAAAACGACATTGCCTAAAGCTAAAGAATTATGTCGACTGACTGAGCCATTAATTACATTAGCGAAAGAAGACAGTGTTGCCAATCGTCGTCTTGCTTTTAATCGTTTGCGTGATAATGTTGCTGTTGTGAAACTTTTCAAAGAAATTAGACACCGTCATAGGGACCGGCTTGGTGGTTATTGTCGTGTACTCAAATGTGGTTTTCGTGTAGGGGATAACGCACCGACGGCTATAGTTGAATTAGTTGATCGTAAAGAATCGAAAGCAGCTAAAGGGGCATAAAAAAAGTACCATTTTCCTCATGTTAAGACCCAGAAGCTCCATTTAACGGTATATGAATGGAATTTTATTCTTGTGTAGGATTTCAGTTTAGACGCGAGAATCCTAATTGGTTGCTTTGCTAAGACGAAGTAGAGAAAGCTTCCGTTCGATTGAGTGGTGTGATTTTATATTTATTTTATGCCCATTGTATTGTAAAAATCCTTCGTTCATTGTGGAGAGGATTCCGTGATTATCCAACCGAAAATTCGGGGATTTATTTGTACAACAGCGCATCCGGAAGGTTGTACAAAGTATGTGATGCAATGGATTGAGTATGTCAAAAAGCAATCGTGTTTAAACGAGGGTCCTAAAAAGGTACTGGTTATTGGAGCTTCGACAGGTTTTGGTTTAGGTAGTCGGATTGTGGCAGCCTTTGGTATGGGCGCTAAAACGGTCGGCGTGTTTTTTGAGAAACCTGCGAATGGAAAACGAACCGCTTCTGCGGGTTGGTATAATGCGGCTGCATTTGAAAAAGTAGCTCGTGATGAAGAGTTATATGCTAAAAGTATTAATGGTGATGCTTTTTCAGAGGAAATTAAGCAAAAAACAATTGATTTAATTCAAAATGATTGGCAAGGTGATGTTGATCTTGTAATTTATAGCATCGCTTCTCCACGCCGCATACATCCTAAAAGCGGCGAAGTGTTTAATTCCGTTTTAAAGCCGATTGGCCAACAGTATCGTAACAAAACCGTTAATGTGATGACGGGCAAAGTGAGTGAGATTTTTATCGAACCAGCGAATGAAAAAGAAATTAAAGATACTGAAGCTGTGATGGGGGGTGAAGATTGGATATTGTGGATAGATGCTTTATTAAAAAATAATTGTCTAGCAAAGGGCATCAAAGCAGTTACATTTACTTACATTGGTCCAGAATTAACGCATGCCATCTACCGTAATGGCACAATCGGAAGAGCGAAACTTCATTTAGAGAAAGCAGTGAAGGAATTAGATATACAGTTAAAATTAAAATTGGATGGGCGAGCATTAATTTCGGTAAATAAGGCATTAGTTACACACGCTAGCACAGCTATTCCGGTAGTGCCGCTCTATATTTCATTACTTTATAAGATAATGAAAACAAAAAATATTCACGAAGGTTGTATTGAACAAATGTGGAGATTGTTTAGTCAATATTTATATAATAATCATGAAATTCCAACTGATGTCGAAGGACGTATTCGTATTGATGATTTGGAAATGAGATACGACGTACAGCAGGAGGTAGAACGATTATGGCATTCAATTGGAAACGACAATATTGAAACCATTTCTGATATTGCAGGTTATCGGAGAGAATTTTATCAGCTATTTGGATTTGATTTGGACAATGTCAATTATAAAAAAGAAGTTGATATTGATATCAATATCCCTTCGATAAATTAAGCTAATCAAACACAGTGTCGATAATTGCTTTTCGATCTTTAAAAAAGTAACTAAGTGCCGGAATTGACCAGCTATCACATTATACAGACGCTAAAGGCTATTTTTCTAGTGTTCTAGATTGTAAACGTTGACGAAGTTGGGCAGTGATCTTCATTATTAGAATGGAATATCGTCATCGAAATCAGAAAGTGGTGAATCATCTCTGCTGGACATAAGGGCTTGCGGTGTATTTGCAGAAAGTCCACTTTGCTTATTCGAGTCTGCTTCATTTGGCTGATTACTATGGTTTCCGCTATTGGTACCACGGTTGTCGAGCATATGCATTTCATTGGCAATAATTTCTGTTGTATAACGATCAATACCACTTTTATCTTGCCATTTACGCGTACGCAGGCTGCCTTCAATATAAACCTTAGAACCTTTGCGTAAATACTCACCTACAATTTCTGCTAGTCGATTGAAGAAGGCGATGCGATGCCATTCTGTGCGCTCTTGAGACTCCCCAGTTTGTTTGTCTCGCCAACTTGCACTAGTGGCTAATGTAACGTTAGCAACGGCATTTCCATTCGGAGTAAAACGTACTTCTGGATCTTGGCCTAAATTTCCAATCAAAATGACTTTGTTAACACCTCTAACCATTACAATCTCCTAATTTCTTATCCTACACATACTTCGTCATTTTCTTGGTGTGTCGTGCATTCGTAGTCTAGGCGCGGTTGGTAACGAAGAGTTCGGAACTAATCTGCGTCTAGATTACCCTGTCTAATTCGTTTTCGCAATTTGTCTTCATTAATTATTTTTTTATCGATTTTAATGTAAATGAGATTTTTACGATGCAACACAGCAACCTCCGAAATACCTTCAATTGAGCAAAGACGTTGATTTAAATCTGCTAAATCTGTAATCAGTGATTTGTTCAGCTTTACGACAATGGTTGAGGTATAGAGAGGTTGTTTCATAGAGATGACAAATACTAACCATATCAAACCAACTATCGTACAAAAAATAAAAAGCCCAAATATATCAAAATGGCCAAAAATCCAACCACCGACGCTACCGCCAATAAAAATACCTAAAAATTGAGCTGATGAATAAATGCCCATCACAGTTCCTTTGTAACGAATAGGTGCAGCTTTGGACATCAACGAGGGTAAAATAGCTTCAAGCAAGGTAAAAGCGATTAAAAAGAAAAATAAAATAATGCTAATTGAACTGACTGAGTACGGTAAAATGAATAATAAAATCGGGCAAATTACTAAAAATGTAACAGAACCAATAAACAAAGATTTTAATTTTCGTTTTTTTTCGCCGATGATGATGAGTGGCATGACTATTATGAAGGAGAGCAGCATAGTGTTTAGATAAAACAGCACTTGTTGGTGTTCGGTTAAACGAATCATTTGACTTAGTACGATTGGGATACCGATAAAGAATGCTGTCAAGATACAATGCAACAAAAAGATACCTAAATCTAAGCACAAAATCTGCCTGTCACGTATAATTTTTTTAAAATAGCCTTTCTCAGGATTTACCTCATCAGGATGGGGAGAGATTTTCGGCAGAGTCGGCACAGTAGTATAGAGTAGAACAATGCCGAATCCAGCAAATAGCGCCGTTGCCCAAAAAATGCCGCTAAGCTGAAACCACGCATTAATAGCAGGTCCAAGGATAAGGGCTACAGCAAAGGAAAATCCAATGGCTATTCCAACTAATGCCATAGCTTTACTACGGTCTTCCTCGCCAGTTAAATCGGCAATAGCAGCCAGCGTAGTACTACCAATAGCCCCCGCTCCTTGAAGCGCACGGCCGATTATAATCCAATAAATCGAATGAGCAACTGCTGCAACCACACTACCTAGCCATAACAAGATCAAACCTCCCATTAGAATAGGCTTACGTCCGAGGTGATCAGAAAGTATACCAAGTGGTATTTGAAAACATGCCTGCGAAATTCCATAAATTCCCAGTGCAAGCCCCATGAGCGCTGGTGTGGCTAGTACAATCTTATGTGTATATAGCGCAAATACAGGGAGAAGCATAAATAGGCCCAACATCCGAAAAGCCATAATGATAGCTAATGATACTATCGCCGTTCGTTCTTTTGCATGCATGAAATTAGTAAAGCCTCTATTTACTCAATTATACTCACTATTTATACTTATTATTAGATTCGTTAAAATCCGCGAAAAATATTACTATTATTTGATCAGGTGTCAAAGCTTTACGCAAATGACGACGTAGGACTCAATCTAGTTCAGGTGTATTTCACTAAGGTATCAATAGATCTTGACGATCGTGAATAATTAGTGAAGGTTATTCAATGAGTTGACTTTTTAATAGTGTTTCTTTCAGGGGTGTCTGTATATCGAACACACGAGTTTTGCTACGCTTTAATTTATAATTTCTGGGTTTTAATCTAAAAATGAAATGAGGATTAGCAGAAAAGTTCTTTTAGATTAATATTGGGCATTTAATGGGTATAAATGAGAAGGATCGTAAGGTTGTGGTTACAGGAATTTATCTTTAGCTCACTTTACGGATCATTTAGCACAATCAGTCCGTATAGTTTTTCCGAGCATAACCGGTCATTCCTCATTGCGCGGGCAACAATTGGGCTAGCACATCGGGAGAATACTGGCTTCCGAGGGCCATCCTGTGTTTTTATAGGCGCTAGGTTCCTGCACGACCCATAATATCTGACAGATTGGCAGATGGAATCAATGTCCTTTTGCTAAGATCCATAGCTTCGCTTATTAAGTAGACTGTTGTAGAATACCTACATTATGAGTCATATCCAACTACGCGGCGTTCGGACGCATAATATTAAGAATATTGATCTTGATCTCCCGCGGAATCAATTAGTTGTTATTACAGGTTTATCTGGGTCCGGGAAATCTTCTTTAGCTTTTGATACATTGTATGCAGAAGGGCAGCGGCGGTACGTGGAATCGTTATCAGCTTATGCACGGCAATTTTTGTCGATGATGGAAAAACCAGAGGTGGATGTTATCGAAGGGCTGTCTCCGGCGATTGCGATCGAGCAAAAATCAGTTTCGCACAACCCTCGTTCGACCATAGGTACTATTACCGAGATTTATGATTATTTGCGGCTTTTATATGCTAGCGTCGGACATCCCTCTTGTCCTGTACATCAACATCATTTGCAAGCACAAACGATCAGTCAGATGGTAGATGCAGTGTTTGAGTTCCCTGAAGGAACAGCATTGATGATATTGTCTCCTGTTGTACGTGAACGAAAAGGTGAGCATGTTCAGCTTATTGAACAGCTAAAAAGTCAAGGTTTTATTCGAGCGCGCATTGATGGAAAGCTGGTAAAATTAGATGACGCCCCTAAATTAAGCTTACGCAAAAAACATACTATCGAAGTTGTTGTAGACCGAATTAAGGTTCGCCCTGAAGTACAACAACGTTTAGCAGAATCGTTTGAAACAGCAGTACGTTTGTCCAATGATTTAGCCATGATTACACCGCTGAGCAAAGATAAAATTAAAGAACGTACTTTTTCCTCTCGTTATGCTTGCCCACACTGTGGCTATAGTTTAGAAGAATTAGAACCGCGTTTATTTTCGTTTAATAATCCAAAGGGTGCTTGCTCATCTTGTGATGGGTTGGGCGTACAGCAACATTTTGATCCTCAAAAAATTGTTCACAATGAAAAAGCAAGTTTAACAAATGGTGCTATTCGTGGGTGGGATCGGCAAAATTTATATTATTATCAATTACTATGTTCGTTAGCGAAACATTATCGATTTGATATGGAAATGCCTTATTGCCATCTTCCTAAGATCATCAAAGATAAGCTCTTATATGGCAGTGGTGGTGAGGTGATTGCTTTTTATGTGATATCCCACACGGGGGAAAAACCCAGTGGACCCATCCTTTTGAAGGGATTATTCCCATTATGGAACGGCGTTATCGCGAAACTGAATCTCATGTTCTGCGAAAAGAGTTAGCGAAGTACCTAACAGTGAGCGAATGTAAAACTTGCCAAGGTACGCGCTTGCGAAAGGAGGCACAGCATGTTTTTTGGGTGGGAAGAGTTTACCGGAAATTACGGCTTTATCCATCTGTGAAGCACTTCAATTTTTTCAATTACTTAAACTTGAAGGTCGACGCGGAAAAATTGCTGAGAAGATTTTAAAAGAAGTAAATGCACGCCTCAGCTTTTTAGTTAATGTAGGTTTGAATTATTTAAATTTAGCGAGAAGTGCTGAAACTTTATCAGGCGGCGAAGCGCAGCGAATTCGTCTAGCAAGTCAGATCGGGTCAGGACTGGTAGGCGTAATGTATATTCTGGATGAACCTTCTATTGGATTGCATCAGCGTGATAATCAACGTTTGCTTGATATGCTGAAAAGATTACGTGATCTTGGTAATTCAGTTATTGTAATCGAACACGATGAAAATGCGATCCGTACTGCTGATTATGTCGTGGATATTGGACCTGGAGCAGGTGTTTATGGGGGAGAAATTGTTGCGCAAGGCACACCGTCAGAAATTATGCAAAATCCTCGTTCATTAACAGGGCGCTATCTATCAGGTAAAAACACGATTCCTGTGCCAAAAAAACGCAGGTTTGATATCGGACAGTCTATTGCCTTAAAAGGGGCAACTTGCAATAATCTAAAAGGAGTGGACGTTAATATTCCTATTAGTTTAATGACTTGCGTGACGGGTGTGTCAGGTTCTGGAAAGTCAAGTCTTATTAGTAACACCCTTTATCCTATTATGGCCGCCCGGTTAAACGGGACTACGACGCAACGCCACATGTGTCATTATCGATCCATAGAAGGGCTGGAACATTTAGATAAAGTGGTTGAAATCGATCAAAGCCCAATTGGGCGAACCCCAAGATCTAATCCTGCTACTTATACCGGCGTTTTCGCACCCATTCGTGAATTATTTGCAGGTACTGAGGAAGCGCGTTCACGGGGTTATACGCCGGGGCGTTTTAGTTTTAATGTGCAAGGTGGACGCTGTGAAGCTTGTAAAGGTGATGGTGTGATTAGAGTGGAAATGCATTTTCTAGCAGATATTTATGTGAGTTGTGATGTTTGTAAAGGCAAGCGCTATAATCGAGAAACGCTTGAAATTCCTTATAAAGGGAAAAATGTCTACGATGTATTAAAAATGACTATCGAAGAGGCGCGTGAATTTTTCAACGCTATTCCCGTTATTGCCTATAAATTACAAACACTCGTAGATGTTGGGTTGTCCTATGTTACGTTAGGGCAAAGCGCTACTACTTTGTCAGGTGGTGAAGCGCAACGCGTTAAATTATCAAGAGAATTATCAAAACGCGAAACTGGACGTACGTTATATTTACTGGATGAGCCTACCACTGGCCTTCATTTTCACGATATTTTACATTTATTGAAAGTGCTATATCACTTGCGCAATGAGGGAAATACTATCGTTATTATTGAGCATAATTTGGATGTAATTAAAGTTGCTGACTGGGTTATTGATATGGGTCCTGAAGGCGGCAAGGATGGTGGGCAGATCGTGATTTCTGGTACACCAGAAGAAGTTGCAAAATGTAAAAGTTCTCACACTGGAAAATATTTAAAATCTATGTTAGAAATAATCTCGTGAGTTGATCAAGACTGCTTAAATAAACGTAATCTTTATCGACATCCCGATTTGTGTTATAAGAGCTTAATCATAAATCGAAAACAGATAACCATGTAATAACCATGTAGATGCTAACACTGCAGTTACAGTAGGAGCTGGCATTTTCATGGGATTATGCTATAGTGCTACCTAAATTCGTGTAGTGATTAGGTGGTGTGGTGGTTTGTTGTGTACGGTGATTTATTGTTTCCAGTGATATCACGTTTTCATTACATTATTTTCATGACATTATTTATCGCAAATCGCCGCAAAAATGGTACGGAAAATAGGATGAAAGGTTCCTCTATTTTTACAAAATAGAGGCCATTGGTTAGAAAATATTGCGGATGATTATGGTATGCAGTGGGATTAGATAATCTAATCCCATGACGTTAAACAAGCACGTTCGTGTTCTAGGATGGAGTGCAAAGTTAATCTAGCCCCGCATTATTATAAAACCAAAATAGCATTAGAGATTAGTTTAGGGCATGGAATTGATCCTACAACACCAACTGTAAAAATAAAGAATATCTCTGTGATGATTGAAGCAGTGCAGAATTTTGGGTAAAAAATGAAGAATCAGTCGGTGGTAATTATCGGTAGTGGATTAGCGGGTTATCTCTGCGCTAAAGAATTTCGTAAACTGGATACAAACACGCCATTAGAAATTATCACGTCAGATAATGGCACTTTTTATTCCAAACCATCATTATCAACAGCGCTAACGAATAAAAAATCGGTGGAAGAATTAGCTGTTTATAGTGCCGATGAAATGGCCTCACAGTTGCGTGCAAAAATTCACACTGCTATGCGGGTTAAATGCATGGATCCTCACTCACAAACAATAATCACACCGACAAAGAAAATAGGATATCAAAAACTTGTCATGGCCTGTGGTTCGCAAGCAGTTGCACCATCTGTAAAAGGTGATGCCATCTCGGATATTCATTCTGTTAATAACTTAGCTGATTATGGAAAGTTTCGGAAATGGATAAATAACAAAAAGCATATTGCAGTTTTAGGCGCAGGTTTGGTGGGGTGTGAGTTTGCGAATGATCTAGTAAATACGGGTTTTACAATAGAAGTGATCGCTCCAGATGTTTATCCATTGGCGAAATTTGTTCCTTATCGGGTAGGGTATGTTTTACAGAAAGCGCTTTCGGAAAAAGGGGTGAATTGGCATTTTAAAAAATTAGCGACGGCGGTTAACCACGATCAAGATCGATATGCTCTTACGCTCTCAGATAGCAGTACCTTAACCGTTGATGGTGTCTTTTCAGCGATTGGAATATGCGCAAATTGTGATTTAGCAAGATCTACAGGACTTGATTGTAGACGAGGAATTAAAGTTGATCGTCATTTAAAAACCAGCATTGAAAACATTTATGCATTAGGTGATTGTGCAGAAGTGGCAGGGGAAATGCTTCAATATATAGCGCCGCTTTTGCAGTCTGTACGTGCACTTTCAAGGTACTTTGTAGGCGACAAAAATCCAGTACACTATCCATCCATGCCTATTATCGTTAAAACGCCCGCTTGTGCCATCGCTGTTTGCAAACCGCCTGAAGATATTGAAGGAGAATGGCAATATAGTGGAGAAGGATTGCATCAAAGTGCTTTATTTTACGATTGTTGGGGTAAGTTACGAGGTTTTGCTTTATTAGGAAATCATATGAAACAAAGAATATCACTAACACAACAATTGCCGCCGGTGTTTGAATAATTACGCTTCATCCGTCATTCCGTGCTTTAAATCGGGGGCGAGGAAAGAGCAAATGGCGCGTGGTGAAATGAGGTTCTTGCAGTCAACCATGTGATGGTAAATCAGATCGTAGATATGAGAGGAAATAGAAATGACACTTTACACTATCTCAATCACCTTGATTCTTGTCATGGATCCTTTAGGTAATATTCCTGTTTTTCTCACTATTCTACGAAAGTATAATACTCGTAACCAAATCCGTATCATTTTGCGTGAATCTATCATTGCGTTTATTATCCTTTCTTTATTTGTTTTTTTTGGTCGTTATATCTTGCATGGGCTGCATATTAGAACACCAGCATTAAGCATCGCAGGTGGTATCATTCTTTTTACTATTGCTATGCGTATGATTTTTCCTCCTGAACAAAAAACAGTAAAAGAAGATTTTGAAGAGCCGTTAATTGTGCCATTAGCTATACCATTGATAGCTGGGCCTTCCGCGATGGCAATGGTTTTATTGTTTGTAACACGTGATCCATATCACTTATTTCTTGTGTTTTTGGGTGTGCTTATTGCTTCTGTAGTATTCACAGTCATTATGC
Organism: Coxiella-like endosymbiont; assembly: GCF_024730665.1. Lineage (GTDB taxonomy): Bacteria > Pseudomonadota > Gammaproteobacteria > Coxiellales > Coxiellaceae > Coxiella. The sequence continues at coordinate 454,262 of NZ_CP084737.1, read as the reverse complement.
TATGTGCGCCATTTCTGATGAAGGCTTTAGGAAAACGGGGATTAACGGCAATCGAACGGTTAATGGGAATGATTTTGACGACTATTGCAGTACAAATGTTCTTATCTGGCATTACGCAATATTTATATTATCCTTTGCTTCAAATCGTTCGTTATTCATTTTTTCAACGCTAAATATTTTTTGTTGAGATGCTTGCTTTACTAGACTCGTAGGTGGATTTATAATTACCTTATACCCTAGAGAGGTTTTTCAGTTTTTTATAAACTGCATTGCAGGTAAAATTTAGAGCATCTGCGGGAAAAACATTCAAGCGACAACATTTTGTCGATCAATTTAAAAAGAGTTCCTTGTAAATAAGTATCCCGTTAGCATTAAAAAATCAAGTCGGATCAATTTGGTTTAGGCGAAGCTATATTTATTTTCAAAATCTCTTTTACTGCTTTTGACTCAATATTTTTAATCGAGTTTTGCTTCAAAGATTTTCGGATGTAAAATCAAATGTACTGCTTTCTTTTTATGCATTTTTAATGAATTTTTCCACCTACATTACCATCGTTTATCGATTAATAATTCAATTATCAATATTGTGTGTAATCTGCACTGATTTAAAACTGACTATAGGTACTACAACGATGTGGTTTCAGATTTGTCGTACTCTAGCTCTCCCTACAGAATTCGAACCCGCATTACCCTGATGAGAGGAGCAATGTGCCAGGCTACTAGACGAAGGGATGGAGGATCGATAGAATAGACCCTGTCTAAAATTAATATAGGCCCTGATGGGAAGAAGGGTATATCATTCATGTTTAAATCAACTAATTGGCAAGTGCTTCGGGAGCCACCCCATAAACGAAAGGAAGACCGACCCCGTATTGTTGATCAAAAAAATCATTCTATATCGCGAGATGAGATCAGTCCGAATGCCTGTAAGGTATTGTACCGTTTAAATAAGTCAGGGTATGAAGCTTACCTCGTCGGGGGTGGTGTGCGCGACATGTTGCTGGGTTTGCATCCAAAAGATTTTGATATCGCTACCAATGCACTTCCTCAACAAATACGAAAACTATTTCGAAATAGCCGTCTTATTGGTCGGAGATTTATTTTAGTGCATGTTTATTTTCCAAATGAAATTATCGAAGTTTCAACCTTTCGTGCTAACAATGTAGAAGAATTCATTCGAGAAGAACCGCTGTCTGAAAATAAAAGTACGTGCGAATGCATGTTATTGGAGAATAATACTTATGGTACCATAGAAGAAGATGCATGGCGGCGCGATTTTACCGTCAATGCGCTCTATTATAATATCACCGATTTTTCGGTTGTGGATTTTACAGGTGGTATTGAAGATTTAAATAAGCGTATTATTCGTATAATTGGTGATCCTACGAAACGATACCATGAAGATCCTGTTCGATTACTGCGAGCTATTAGATTAGCGGCAAAATTAGATTTCAAAATTCATCCAGATACTGAAGAATCGTTACGGCGATTACATAATTTATTGCATCATGTGCCGAGCACGCGTCTTTTTGCGGAAGTATTGAAAATATTCTTTAAAGGACACGCTTTTCGGTCTTATCACTGGTTGTCACAAACTAATTATATGCAAACCTTGTTTCCTTATACTGTCACAGTCTTAGAGAAAACATGTCGTCCTTACTATAAGAGTTTATTTGAATTCTCTTTAAAAGCCACAGATCAGCGTTATAGTAAAAATAGAACTTTAAATCCTGGATTTTCATTTGCGATTTTGTTGTGGCCTGTCGTTCAAGAATTGATGCAGCAATATTTTAAAAAATATAAACGATTATTTCCTTCAATTTATTACGGCATTAATATGGCGTTACGTCAACAAGTGGAAATATTAGCTATTCCTCGTCGTTTAACAACGATGATACGTTCTGTGTGGTTGCTGCAATATCATTTGGAACGACGTCGCCGCAGTCGTATTTATCGTATTGTAGAGCAACGCTTTTTTCGTGCTGCTTTTGATTTTTTAGAACTACGAGAACAGGCAGGAGAACCACTTACAGAAATTGTCTATTGGTGGCGAGCCTTTCGGGATGGAAATCAAAAAAAACGCGAACAGCTGATCGATCGATTAAACGAGCAAGCACGATGACGATTTCTTACATTGGCATTGGTGCAAACCTCAATAACCCAAAAAACGAGTACAAATGGCCATTGCTAAATTAACAAAGCTTCCAGCTACAACTTTGTTAATTCATTCCAGTCTTTATCGAAGTCGGCCATTAGGTCCGCAAAATCAACCCGATTATATTAATGCAGTTGCTGCCATTGAAACAGCATTATTGCCTTATGAGCTTCTGAAAATATTGCAAGAACTTGAAAAGCACCAAGGTCGACAGCGAAGCGGGGAACGGTGGGGACCGCGAGTGATTGATTTAGATATTCTGCTGTATGGAGATAGTCGGATTCAAAACGATGACCTTATTATTCCCCATCCTCAACTTATTTGTCGGGAATTTGTTCTCTATCCCCTTGCTGAAATAGCAAAAAACTTAATTTTACCCACTGGCGAACCTATTTTAACATTAAGAGCGAAATGTTCCGCTCAAGGCATTACAAGGCTTAAGAGATGAAAACAACCGTGTATCCAGGAACTTTTGACCCCCTGACCAATGGCCATATAGATATTATTGAACGAGCTTTATCGTTGTTTGGTAAAGTGATTGTAGCTTGTGCGCCTACCAGTCGCAAGATCCCTTATCTAACTTTGTATGAACGTCTAGATTTAATTAAAGCAGTATTGACAGATTTTGAAAACGTGCAAATAATACCACTAAAAGGGTTGTTGGTCGATTTTGCTAGGCAACATCATGCCAACGTTATTTTACGTGGACTTCGCGCCGTATCAGATTTTGATTATGAATTTCAATTAGCGCATATGAACCAACGTCTATCATCGGAAATCGAGATCGTTTTTTTGCCTGCGAAAGCAGATTACAGTTATATATCAGGAACACTAGTGAGAGAGATTGTAGAATTGGGTGGGGATATATCGCCTTTTGTACCGCCTTTAGTTATCCATCATTTACAGAGAAGAAGGAAAAATAATTATTGATTATATTATGGCACTGAAAATTACCGAAGAATGTATTAATTGTGATGTATGTGAACCGGAATGCCCGAACGATGCAATTTCGATGGGGGAGTTAATTTATGAAATTAATCCATATCATTGTACGGAGTGTATTGGGCACTTTGACGAACCACAATGCCGACAAGTTTGTCCAGTAGATTGTATTCCTTTGGACTTTTACGAATCTGAAAGAGAATTATTGAAGAAATATCGATCTTTGCACGAAAAAAGAATCAGAAAACCGTAGGTTATTCGATTCTTGGATAACTAAGAAGGGATCAGTGAGGGATCAGTGAATGAATATCTATTTTGGAATTTTCTTTTCTTTGAAATCTACATGCATACCATTTTTACCCGTTTCAGGATTCCATGCACGAAGATCAAATTTTTTGATAGTTATTTTTTCAGTTGTATTGCGTTTGTTTTTATAGGTAGTGTAAAAAGTACCTGTCGGCTTCCCAGATTTAGTTTTTCCGGTAGATTGAAGCATAATTTTTTCGCGTCCACTGACAGCCATGATGATTGCAACCTTATTTTCACTTCATATTAACGAATTTTTTGAGAACCGTCTGAATCCCTAATTTGTCGATTATTCGCATTCCATGAGCAGAAACGGTTAATGCTGTAAAACGTTTTTCCTCCGGCAACCAGAACCGACGCTTTTTTAAATTGGGAAGAAAGCGGCGTCTGGTTTTATTGTTGGCGTGGGAGACGTTGTTACCAGTTAGAGGGCGTTTCCCAGTTACTTGGCATACTCTTGTCACAAATACTTTACTCCGTAATACCACCATAGTATCAATATTGAGATTTATACCAGAAATAGCTTAATGGTGCAACCGTGGAACTCTAAGACGAGGAGAGTGTAGCAATTGCTGTGTTACATGCTCTTCTCAGGATCCCACAATTCTTATTTGAAGAAAGTTTAAGAGGGGCAAAATATGAATCAGCTGGTTTTGCGCGAGCCCACTATCACCATCTGATTGCTTGTCATGTGTTTATTTTCATAACTCTGAATGAATTTCTTTCCTCTGGATCGCGATTCATAATATTCCTTATTGCAGTGAAGGAGAAAGAATCCAATCTTGATTGCAAATAATAATGTGACCGAGTAAAGCAATATGTAGGGGGATAGCGTATCGTCGATTAAGAAATTTTTTCGATTACACCGGTCGGTGCTGCCATGATAGAAAGTGCGTTTGATGTTTGATGATTGATCTAGGATGTACAGAGTTTGATTGGTAAAACCGTATAAAAGTTTTTCAAATTAGATGATGCGATGACGATTATAAAGAAAAGGCAAGCGAAAAATTCGTTTTAATAGTAACAGGGTTGGGCGAAAGGAGAATGGTTTGCGTCGGTTGAATCGGACCAGTTTTTCTGCTCTAGTGATGCTAAAAATAAGAGCGTTGCTATAAGCTCTTAGCGCTAGAAAGTGCTTTACGTCCCACACAGAAGTCATTCTCTTTCGATCCCAGCTCTTGCGGGGTTAGCCATTTTATAATTGACATAATTGAATGATATAAGTTTCATTAAGTTTCTAACTTGCACAATACCGAATTTAAGTACGACTTGTATATCATGCAAATAACAGTTACATTCTGTGCTTCGCGATTGAAGACGTGAAGCGTTATGTTACAGCCAGTGCAATTAAAGATTTTAGATAAACGATTAGGAAACCAATTTCCTTTACCTAGTTATGCAACATCTGGCTCTGCAGGGCTGGATTTGCGGGCGTGTTTAGATGAACCACTCGAGATTCATCCCGGGGAAACATATTTGATTCACGCGGGAATAGCTATCCATTTGAATGATGCTAATGTGGCGGTTGCCATCTTACCTCGTTCGGGCTTAGGACATAAGCATGGCATTGTATTAGGTAATTTAATAGGGTTGATAGATTCGGATTATCAAGGTCCTCTGATGATTTCTTGTTGGAATCGCAGCAAAGAAACTTATGCTATTCAACCCGGAGAACGGATTGCCCAATTGATGATCGTACCGATATTAAAAGCACAATTTGAATTAGTTGATGAGTTTGAAGAAACTGAGCGAGGCGTAGGTGGTTTCGGAAGTTCTGGCCAACATTAATTTGGAAGACATAATTCCTACAACCATACCTAAAAATCTTTTCCGAACTTACGACATACGGGGTACTGTCTCTGATGATGGTTTGACGGTGGGTTTAGCTTATGCAATTGGCTTAGCTATTGGTAGTGAAGTCCGTGAACAAAGGCAAAAAGCTATTATCGTGGGTTGTGATGGGCGTTTATCAGGGCCTCAATTAGTAACTGCTTTAATGCGTGGACTTTGTGAGACAGGTTTAACAGTTTTCAATGTGGGGGTCGTACCCACACCGTTGGTATATTTCGCGACAAATCGTTTAGAAACCAATTCCGGCGTAATGGTAACGGCGAGTCATAATCCCAGAAATCATAATGGTTTTAAAATTATATTGAATGGAAAAACATTGACGATAGAGGGAATCACGGCTATTAAAACTCGGATTCAGGAACGTAGTTTTGAGAAAGATAAAAAGGGACAGAAGATCGATATTAATATTATCCAGGATTATGAAAATTACCTTGTCCAGCATATTCAATTAGCATGTCCTTTAAAAATAGTTGTCGATTGCGGTAATGGAGTTGCCGGTAAAATTGCGCCAGAGCTATATCGCCAAATGGGGTGTGAGGTGGTGGAGCTTTTTTGTGAAGTCGATGGCAACTTCCCTAACCATCATCCCGATCCTACTATTCCCGATAATTTAATTGCTCTTATCGATACAGTAAAAAACACAAATGCTGATTTAGGGTTTGCTTTTGATGGTGATGCAGATCGTTTAGGTGTGGTTACAGAAAAAGGTGAGATTATCTGGCCTGATCGCCAATTGATGCTATTTTCAATGGATCTTTTATCTCGTTTGCCAGGTTCTGACATTATTTTCGATGTGAAATGTTCCCGTCATTTACCAGAAATTATTAGAAAATATCGCGGTAATCCGGTGATGTGGCGTACGGGCCATTCGGTAATTAAAGCGAAATTATTTGAAACGAATGCGCCATTGGCTGGTGAAATGAGTGGGCATATCTTCTTTAGAGATGAATGGTTTGGTTTTGATGATGGTATATATGTTGGTGCGCGCTTATTGCGAATCGTTTCACATAGCTCGCAACGTGTGAGCGAAATTTTTGGTGCATTGCCGAACACCATTAGCACGCCTGAATTAAAGTTACCAATACCGGAAGAAGAAAAATATTTATTTATGCAAAAACTGGCAGAAAAGGCAGTTTTTGTGAATGCAGAAGTGATTACTATTGACGGTCTACGTGTGGAATTTGAAAATGGATGGGGATTGGTGCGCCCATCTAATACTTCACCTTATTTGATCTTGCGTTTTGAAGCGAATACGAAAGATGAATTAAAGCGCATTGAAGAGATTTTTAGAATTCAATTGCTGAATATTGATAGTACTTTGAAGTTGCCATTTTAGAAGAACTATTATCTTAAATATAATTTTTTCCTATTCAAGTCATCCTTGCAGTTAAGCCTCGGAGAAGGATCAAGACTCCCATTCTTCAGGATTTTTATTCCATGCTAACGCTTTTTGTTTTTCTTTATCGCTAATATAAGCTTTCTCAACAGCTACTTCGATTAAAATATTAAAATTAGAAAGAGCATAGCAATTGATACAAGCTTCTGAAAAATTTTGTATTGTTTTCGGTAATTGATAAGAGAAGATTGCTATGCAATCAGTAACCCAACCTCCAGATTTACGAAGCGCTAATCCTGCGGTAATAGAACTCTTTCCTATACTAATTAAATCTTCAACAACTAATGCTTTTTGGCTCTTTTGCAAACGACCCTCAATCTGATTTTTTTACCATGAACTTTAGCTTTATCGCGAACATAAACCATCGGTAAATTTAATCGATCGGCAATCCAGGCTGCATGTGGAATGCCTGCTGTTGCTGTACCGGCGACAACGTCAAATTGCAATTTATTTTTTTCGATAAGGTGAAGGAAAGCATCAATAACAATTTTGCGTTTATCAGGATAAGAAATAATTAAACGATTGTCACAATAAATAGGGGATAGTAATCCTGATGCATATCGATACGGTTCTTTCAGATTTAAAGTAACGGCCTTGATATCCAGTAACAATTTTGCTATTTCTATTTCCATAGCTTGATTCATGATCATCATTCTTACATAATTTATGCATGTTATCATTCTGAACGTAAACAGTATTCGTGCGCCAGCTCATAAAAGATTTTTTGATTAGTTGAAAATAGGATACGAGTATGATTTGCATCCAGAGACAAAAGTCTGTCGTGAAGTCACGAATGAGAACCAGTTTCATCCAGTTGGTTATCATTGCTGTTGCCATAATGCAGAAAAAGTGCTTACAGCGGCGTAGGACATTTGCTGACGCAATAAACTAGATCATGTGATTGTGCACTGTTTAGGATTAGATTTTATAGATAAAGAAAAGCGCGTTATCTTCAGTTTATTTTACTTCTTTGAGTGTAGTTTCGCTTCATCTATCATCAGGCACGATTGGAGAGCATTGTCAAAAAGTCAAGCAAAACGGGTTGTTTAATGTAAAATGTGGGATAGTGTGCTGATATTAAAAGCTACTGGAGGATATATCAGAGAATAACAACAACTAGAAAAAAGAGAAAAAGTGGCAAGTAGGATCTTTGAGGTTAGCTTCATTAAATCCTTTTCTTTAAAATAAGTCATAGTTGCCATAAGCTAACTATTTCAAATTCGTTCTATAACAGAAATTGTCATTGTGATTTGGGATTTGTTCAAATTAATGGTAATGAGTATAGGATTTTCGATTTTTATCGGGTTCTTTTGGCCTGTTTTGATAAAAAGATTGGTCAGTTTCAAAAACTTCGATATATTTTTTGTTCGCCGGCAATCAGGATAACCTAAAATAGTCCACGGTATTGAAGAACACTAAAAATTGTTTCCACTTTAGTATTGTGACCCCTTGACTACAATAGAAAAAGTTATATTTCTGACTGTAACATAACTTACGGAAATTGTTTTATATCTACGGCTGACTAATAAATGGTTCACAATACTTAACAGCGATTAATTTGGCATCATCTTGGCCAAATTCAAGATTCAATATATAACAAGATCTTTTTCAATAATCGCTTAAAAAGTAGCAGAATCTAAAACAAGATAAAATAACTGATTTTTCATTTTGTTCCATCAATTAGTTGCACTGTCTCAGGATTAATGCATTGCCCGAAAAAATTTCACCAACACGGATAAAACGTTGAGGAGAATCGGTGACAAAGAAGGAAATTGTGGGTTGAGCAGTGGTCATGCCTTCCAGATTCATTTTTTTGCGACTAATTTTACCGCCTTAGCCGTTGCCCTTGCCGAATTAATGATGTTAACTCCAGTCCCTAAAATCGTTGATAACGACTGCATAAAAACAGGAAAATGGGTACAGCCTAAAATCACTGAATCACAGTGATAATGACTATTAATCACTGGCTCAAGATACTTTTGTGTTACGAGTAAAGCGATGTCATCATTGATGCATCCTTCTTCAGCAAGTGCAACAAATAAGCCACAAGTTTGCGTAATAATTGCGATAGCAGGATTTAATGATCGAATCATGCTTTGATAAATCCCAGATTGAATTGTTGTTTCGGTTGCAAGCAGAGCTACCTTATTATTTTTTGTAGCATTTACAGCAGCTTTTACGCCGGGTTCTACAACATCAATGATAGGAATGTTGGGAAATTGTCTTTGCAGATAAGTTAATGCCGCCGTGGAGGCAGTATTACAGGCTAAGACTAATAGTTTGATTCCTTGCGCAACAAGCAACGAAGCCATTTGTGAAGCATAACGCACAACAGTCTCTTGGCTTTTTGTACCATATGGGAGCCGTGCAGTATCACCTAAATAAAGAAAAGATTCATTAGGTAAGCATTTTACTAGCTCACGTAAAACAGTAAGCCCACCCATGCCAGAATCGAAAATACCAATAGGAAGAGAGGCGTTTATCATCCTTTTCACTAATTTTGCCTCAATACTTCCTGTTGTTTTTGGAGAATAGTTTTAATGCCTTGACGGGCAAGGTCAATTAGCGTATCGAATTCTTTGGTATGAAAGGCATTACCTTCAGCAGTGCCTTGAATTTCGATAAATGAATCCTGATCCGTCATCACTACATTCATGTCTGTGTCCGCTTTTGAGTCTTCTTCATAATCTAGATCCAAAATAGGTGTTCCGTTATAAATGCCTACCGAAACAGCAGCAACTAAATGTTTTAAGGGGTCGGTCTCTAAAATACCTTGTCTTTGTAAATGACGCAGAGCATCGACCATAGCAATACAACTACCGTTAATAGCTGCCGTTCGTGTCCCCCGTCTGCCTGAATAACATCACAATCGATAGTGATTGTATAAGAGCCGAGAAGTTTAAGGTCTAATGCTGCACGCAATGCTCGTCCGATTAATCGTTGAATTTCAATGGTACGTCCGCCTTGTTTTCCTCTAGTTGCCTCCCGATCCATACGGCTATGAGTGGAACGCGGTAACATGCCATATTCCGCTGTCAACCATCCTTGCTCGCTATTTTTAAGGAAACGTGGAATCCCTTCTACGATACTCGCAGTACAAATCACTTTAGTGTGGCCCATTGTTATTAAAACAGAGCCCTCGGGATACTGAATAAATTGAGTGGCAAAAGAAATGGGTCGCAATTCATTTTCTGCTCGTTTACTAGGACGCATACTGACCTCTTGTGGATCACTTGATGTAAATATTCTATATACCATAACATCATGCCAAATAAAAAAGACAACTATCTATTTGCTAAAATATGTCTAAACGAATCAGTGAGGGGCTTGTGTTATGTTATTATGTCCACCAACAACGGGATTTGTAATGTAGGGTGACATATATGATTACAAGTATGACTGCTTTCGTCAGAAGCTCTCAGGAAGCAGAATGGGGAATATTAACGTGGGAAATTCGGACGGTTAATCACCGTTATCTTGAAATTAGCCTAGGATTGCCGGATTTTTTTCGTGATTTTGAACAGTCTTCGCGGGGAATGATACAAAAGTATTTGAATCGTGGAAAAGTTGAAGCAGTTTTGCGATTTCAGCCCGGACAGCGTGCGCTCTTTGAAATTACGGTCAATCAGCCATTAACTGAGAGATTAGCAAAAGTAAGTGAAATGGTTATTACATTCTTTCCAGGAGCAACGATTGATGTGATGGATATATTATCCTATCCAGGTGTCTTGCAAACGAAAGAAGCACAGGTGAATGAGATGAATGAAGCAATTTCAGCTTTGCTGGAAAAGACGTTAATTGATTGTGTAAATATGCGCTCTCGGGAAGGCAGGGGTCTTCAGACATTTATTGAAGATCGTTTACATGTCATGAAAAAACAGCTTGTTTTTATCCAAAAGCGAATACCTATGTTGATGCAATTAGCACATGAAAAAATAATGACGAGTTTTAAAAAACTCTCGCTTAATTTGGATAAAAGTCGTTTGGAACAAGAAATGCTTTGGATAATACAAAAAATAGATGTGGCTGAAGAGTTGCAACGACTAGAAGCACATCTTGCAGAAATAAGACGTATTTTAAATGACGGGGGCGTAGTAGGACGAAGATTAGATTTTTTGATGCAGGAATTAAATCGTGAGGTGAATACATTAGGTAGTAAATTATTGGATATTGATGTTTCAGAATCTGTGGTTGAATTAAAAGTGCAGATTGAGCAAATGAGGGAGCAGATACAAAACATTGAATAAGAGTCATAAAGCAAATTTATTTGTCATTTCTGCTCCTTCTGGGGCTGGTAAAACGAGTTTGGTGCGCGCGCTTGTCAGTAAATTAAAAGAAATTAAAATATCTATTTCTCACACTACTCGCCCGATGCGACTTTGTGATAGGGAAGGTGTTGATTATTTTTTTGTTAATGAGACCTGTTTTCAAACAATGATAAAGGAGGGCGCCTTTCTTGAATATGCTACTGTGTACGGCCACCACTATGGTACAGCAAAAGATTGGGTCTTTCAGCAATTGAAAACCGGCGAAGATGTTTTGTTGGAAATCGATTGGCAAGGGGCACAACAAGTTCGTCGATTATTTCCGCCAGCACTTTTGATTTTTATCTTGCCACCTTCAGCAAAGGCGCTGCAAGAGCGACTGATTAAGCGTCGTCAGGATGAGGGATCTGTCGTCAACCGACGGCTTGCGTTAGCGCGCCAAGAAATGGCGCGCTATACTGAATTCGATTATATTGTTGTCAATGACAATTTTGATCAGGCACTTCAAAATTTGCTCCATATCATCAGTGCCGAGCGGTTACAGTTAGGAGTACAAGAGGAGAAACTGGCTCCTCTTCTGGAAGAGTTGTTGGAAAAACAGTAATATTGCTTAATTAAAGCCGTCATCCGCATTTTAGCGGCGAGCTTCAGTGAAAAGCGATATTTAACTGGACTTGTAGTTAAGCTAAATTTAGGTGAGGTTAAATTGACTTATTGAATTAGCTAAAAGAGGGGCCCATGGCACGTGTAACTGTCGAAGATTGTCTTGGATATCTTGAAAATCGTTTTGATTTAGTGCTGAAAGCAGCAAAACGCGCGCATCTTTTAGAACTGGGTGCTGTAGAATCTATGGTTCCTATAAATAACGATAAACCCACAGTTATCGCACTCCGCGAAATTGCTGCTGGTTATGATGTCACGCAAGAAGAAGGAAATAAAACCGAACTGGAAGAGATTGTTAAGCGTAAAACAGCCTTTCCACTAGCGAGTAATCTGGCTAGTTCGTAAGAAGATATAGCGTGCAGACTTAGACTATTCGTCTTCCCTTGGCTTGACTAGATATCTATTCAAGCCAAGAAAAAATATGATTCGACGATCCATTCTGTTAATCATGCCCTCTTTGTAAAGTTCCTTTCTTCTCTTTACAATGAACTTTCGTCTGGTATTCAGTAGGTAGGAAAATAGCAGGGATGTCTTGTCTGGGCGAGAAACTATGCTTCTCACTGATTTCTCTGCTTGCCCTTCGGCGTAACCTCTTTTACTTTAAAGGTGATGAAGGAATTAACTAATGGGCTTAATTTATTTTTTTCGATCCTGCTATCAAATAAGTCGCAGGTAAGATAGCGATAGTTAGCAATGGCTGGGGATGATGTTTTGTAATGATTGAGTGACTTCATTTGAGATCCGCGTTATTAGTTATCGGTAACTGGAGGAGTATAAATCAATTGCGCCTTTTCAAAAAATTGCGTCGCAAGCTCGATTATCTAAACAGTGAACGGGTAGAGAGGATTCATCAGGCTTTCCTAATGGCTGCCGACGCTCACCGTGGTCAACGACGAGTGACCGGTGAACCTTATATTAGCCATCCAGTTGCAGTCGCGTGCATATTGGCGGATATGAAAATGGATGATCAAATGATCGTTGCAGCTTTGCTGCATGATGTCATTGAAGATACGCTTCTTGAAAAAAGCGATCTCCGAAAAATTCGGAGATGAAGTGGCAGAATTAGTGGATGGTGTTAGTAAATTAACTCAAATTGAATTTGTCAGTCGAGCTGAAGCTCAGGCTGAGAATTTTCGAAAAATGGTAATGGCCATGGCACGCGATATACGCGTGATCATCGTCAAATTGGCAGACCGGCTGCATAATATGAGAACTTTAGGCTCATTGCATTCTCAAAAACAACGTCGTATTGCCAGAGAAACACTGGGTATTTTTGCGCCGATCGCAAAGCGTTTAGGTATGCGTGAGGTATCCGTTGAGTTAGAAGAATTAGGTTTTTCTGCTCTTTATCCGATGCGTTATTGTGTGTTAAAAGATGCTGTTCGACACACGCGGGGTAATAGAAAAAAATATTGGCGTTGATTGAAAAAATTTACACGACGTTTTAAGTCAGAGCAATTTACCTTCGTATACTATTACTGGACGTGGGAAACATTTATTTAGCATTTATCGAAAAATGCGAAATAAACATATCCCGTTCAATGAAATTATGGATGTCTATGCTTTTCGAATTATTGTCGATAATCTGGATTCGTGTTACCGTGCATTAGGCATTATTCACGGATTATTTAAACCGATTCCCGAACGTTTTAAAGACTATATTGCTATCCCAAAAGCCAATGCTTATCAATCCTTGCATACCACCTTATTTGGCCCTTATGGATTTCCAATTGAAGTGCAAATTCGTACGGCAGAAATGGATCGTACAGCAACTACAGGCATTGCTGCTCATTGGCTTTATAAAACGACGAATACATCACTTTCTGAATCGCAATTGCGAGCCGAAGCCTGGGTGAAAAGTTTATTAGAATTACAGGAAGATACGGTAAATCCGCTGGAATTTATTGAAAACGTTAAAGTGGGTTTGTTTCCTGATGAAGTTTATGTATTTACCCCAAAAGGCGATATTATGGAATTACCCGCTAGTGCCACTGCCGTTGATTTTGCTTATGCGGTTCATACCGATGTAGGTAATAATTGTGTTGCCGTTAAAATTGATCGACATTTAGCTCCTTTATCAACACCGTTAGGAAACGGACAAGCCATTGAAATAATTACTACTTCCGGTGGTCGCCCTAATCCCGCGTGGCTGGATTTTGTTATAACCAGCAAAGCGAGGAGTAGCATTCGTCAATTTTTAAAAACACAGCGCCGGTCGGAATCCATTGCGTTAGGGAAACAATTATTGAAAAAAGTACTAGCCGATCATTCTATTTCATTAAAAAAATTATCACAATGGATTATTGATTTCACTTTAAAGGAAACACATTTGAAATCCTTTGATGATTTGTTAGAGGAAATTGGTTTAGGAAATCGCATGGCGGTTTTAGTAGCACAGCGTATCGCAGCAGTGACTGAAGAAACTGAAGCAGAAACTAAAATCCGCCTGCCTACTGAAATGCCTTTAATTATTAAAGGCACGGAAGGGATAGTTATCAATTTTGCAACCTGCTGCTATCCTATACCAGGTGATCCAATTATAGGTGTTATTGATGTAGGGCGTGGAATTTTAGTGCATACTGAGCGTTGTCTTTCTATCACAAAATTGCGCCGCTATCCTGATCGATTTATGTCGCTCCGATGGTCCGAACAAGCAAATGGTGAATTTCCAACGTCAGTCCGTGTTCAGCTTGTCAATGAACGTGGCACTTTAGCTATATTGACATTAGCAATGGCAGAAGCAGATGCTAACATCGAGGATATCACGGTAGAAGAGCGTGAAGGACTACATTATATTGTCATGTTTCGCATCACCGTTCGTGATCGTGTACATCTGGCGATGGTATTGCGTCGTTTACGTCAAGTAAAACAGATAGTAAAAATTATGCGTCGTTTTAATTAATAAAATAGGGCATGTTGTGAAACAAATTATTAGTACAAATAAAGCACCACGAGCTGTTGGTATATACTCACAAGCTGTTAAAGCCGGTAATACTATTTATTTTTCTGGACAAATTCCACTAGATCCAGAGACCATGGAGATAGTGCATGATGATTTCAAAAATCATGTTCATCGTATTTTTAAAAATATGTCCGCAATAGCCAAAGCAGCTGGTGGTAATCTCGCTCAGATCGTAAAACTCACTATTTATTTAACCAATATTGAAAATTTTTCGGTGGTCAATGAAGTAATGAAAAACTATTATGAAGAACCATATCCGGCCAGATCAGTAGTTAGCGTTAAACAGCTTCCTAAAAATTCCTTAATTGAAATTGACGCCATAATGGTATTGGATGAATGATTGAAAGGCGATAAAGTTGATTCTATTTCTGTTACTACTCTTAAACGAGTTGGACCGGACACTCAGGAATTACTGGCCAATTTCAATATTCGTACTATTCAGGATTTATTATTTCATTTACCCTTGCATTATCAGGATCGTACGCGTTTAACTCCCATTGCAGATGTACGTCGTGGAAATCAAGTAGTTATTGAGGGAAAAATACAACGGGCCAGTGTAATTTACATGAGGCGACGTAATTTGATCTGCCGTATCAGTGATGGCACAGGTTCACTTCTTTTGCGGTTTTACCATTTTAATTTAAAACAAAAAGAACAATTAACAAAAGTTGGTCTAATGTTGCGTTGTTTTGGTAGCGTACGGAAAAATTATCAAGGGCGTTTGGAAATGGGACATCCTGAATATCGAATAATGGACGAAAGAGCATCGTTAGTTTTGGAAGACTGTTTGACTCCCGTTTATCCAACAACAAGGGGACTACGACAAACACAATGGCGTTATTTAATGGCACAAGCATTAGAATATCTAAAAAAAACTGATAGTATTGAAGAATTGTTACCTGAACCGTTGCGGAAATCTTTTCAATTACCTACGATAGCGGAAGCGTTAGTTTACGTACATCGCCCGCCTCAAGGGGGCCGATTAGTTTATTACAATCAAGAAAACATCCCGCACAGCAACGCTTAGCGTTTGAGGAATTATTAGCGCAACAAGCGGGCTTACAAAGATTGCGATTACGAACAAAAACTCATTGCGCACCCATTTTGGAATCAAAAATTAATTGGCAAGCAAAATTACGTGAGGCTTTGCCTTTTCAATTAACTACCGCACAACAACACGTCATTGAAGAAATCAATAGAGACCTATCTATGCCGAATCCTATGTTGCGTTTAGTGCAAGGTGATGTGGGGTCAGGAAAAACTGTTGTAGCAGCAATGTCAGCAATAAAAGCGGTGGAAAATAGTTACCAAAGCGTCATTATGGCACCTACCGAATTATTAGCTGAGCAGCATTATCGAGCTTTTCAGAAATGGCTTGAACCATTGGGAATCAATGTAGGATTATTAACAGGGAGTTTAAATAACGCGGTGCGTGAGGAAACCTTGCGAAAAATAACGAGTGGCGAATATCAAGTTGTGGTTGGCACACATGCACTCTTTCAGGAAGCTGTAATTTTTCGAAATTTAGCGTTAGTTATAATTGATGAACAACATCGTTTTGGTGTGCATCAACGATTAGCGCTGAAAGAAAAAGGTTTAACAAAAAACGATCATCCGCATCAATTAATCATGACCGCAACACCTATTCCACGAACCTTAGCGATGACGGCGTATGCTGATTTAGATGTTTCAATTATTGATGAATTACCGATAGGCCGAAAACCGATTACGACAGCAATAATATCAAACACACGCCGCGAGAAGGTTATCGAAGGGATTAAAAAATTTGTGAACAGGGCAAGCAGGCTTACTGGGTGTGTATTTTAATTAAAGAATCAGAAACTTTGCAATGCAAAACGGCCGAAGCAATCTATAAAAGTTGTCAAAAGTTACTAACAAATTTAAAAATTGGTCTAATTCACAGACGATTAAACAAAAATGAGCAAGAAGCAGTGATGGCTGCATTTAAAGTAGGGAAGATTGATTTACTTGTGGCAACTACGGTGATTGAAGTGGGTGTCGATGTGCCGAACGCCAATTTAATGATAATAGAAAATGCTGAACGTTTAGGTTTAGCGCAAATGCATCAGCTGAGAGGTCGCATCGGGCGCGGAGAAGATAAAGGCTATTGTATTTTATTGTATCAAGGACCTTTGTCTAATAATGCGCGAAATCGCTTATCTCTATTACGGGATTCACAGGACGGTTTTTTTATAGCACAAAAAGATCTTGAATTACGAGGTGCTGGAGAATTGTTTGGCACGCGTCAAGCGGGCTTATTTCGCTTTCGGATTGCAGACATGGCACGAGATATTCACCTGCTTCCATCTGTTCAAAAAATGTCTAATTTGATATTACAGCATTACCCTCATATCATTGATCGCTTGCTAACTCGTTGGTTGAAAAGGGCAGAAATATATTGGGATGTGTAAGAATATCGCTTAAGTTGCTTCTTAGTTCAAAATAATTTACAAAACCAGCTGGATTATCTAATCTAAGTTAGGTAGAATGTGAGTCCTTGGAACTGGCAATCTTTACTAAATATTATTTAAGTGTTGCATTAATGGAAAGATTGCTATTAGAATTATCTGCTCTATAATTTAGTAACACAACATTTAGGGGAATTTAAATGTCGGTAAAAAAAATAGTAACACTTGCTACTGCTGGTATTGCTAGCGTCGGTGTCGCTTCCGCTATATTAGCTGGTGGTTCTGATTATGTACCTACTCCCAGTTATGCTGGTATTTACGCTGAAGGTAATTTGGGTTACGCCTATCATTCATGGCTAAAAGATGCGTCCACCATTGTGGGTTTTGCGAAGCAAACGGCTGTTTTAGGAAGCGCTTCCCGAGGCAACGGTGGCTTTACTTTTGGTGGTGATTTAGGTTATCAATTTAACCAGTATCTCGCTGTTGAAGGTGGCTGGTATTATCTGCCTAAGTTGAAATTTACCACCAATATCAAAATATCGTCATTAGCTCCAGGAACGTACAACGTGAAAAGCGGAATAGCTTATGGTGCATTCAAAGGGATGGCTCCTGTTTATATCAATACCTATGTCTTCGGCAAATTGGGAGTCGCTTATGCCTATAATCAAAGTAGTGCAGCATTACCAACATTGAAACCTCCATTCAATGTTACTTCTCGCTCAAACTTCTGGAATCCATTGTTTGCAGCTGGTGTTCAATATTGCTTCACGCCAAACTGCTCTGTGAACGCACAGTACAACTTTGTACCAGGTTACCGAGGCGCGTCTTATAGCCGCTTCTCCACTGTGCCCGTTATGCATCTATTCACTATTGGACTAGGTTACAAATTTTTGATGTAGTCAATTACAGTATTGTAATAGTATTGTAATAAAAAAGGGGAATTCCCCCTTTTTTATATTCATGAAAAGACTCAAATTTTATTGCCACTGTATAATCTTTAGCTTATATAACTCTTGGAAATGCTTCTTAGCTCGAAGTTTTCGAAATAGACTTAAAACTAGATGAGAATAAAATTGGAGTGTATTTTATAAAGACATTTTCAAAAAGTTTCTAATTTTACGTAACTTATTAATTAATAATCTATAAAAACAGGTAATTTTCTTTAATTCGAACTATTTCAATCAATTTTATTTATGCATCCAGAGTTAAAAAATAAATCCTTTTCAGTAAAGGAATAATCCTTTTCATTTAAAGTATATCAGTGGACACATGGTATTAATGGCTAATTGTAATAGTGACAACTTGTAGGATCCCAAGTTCTAACCATGCTTGGTAGACGCTGAAGTAAGCCATTGGATGTAGTTTATCTGTAAGTTGGTTATTCGAGATGAAATAGGAAACGACTCTTTTTTCCTTTCTGAATGGAACATGTCTCTGCATTACAAAAGCGCATGAGCACAATACCACATCAATCAATGTTGCAGAAACAATTAAAATTAATAACCCAACGAGTTCCATTAATAGTGTGTTACTTATCAATAGCAACCCCATGAATACCTGATAGAGTTAATCCTATTAATCCACCCGCGGCGCGGGTCGGGTGGTTATGTTTTTCTATTAAAAAAACCTTTTGAAAACGAAGGGCTTGCCCATACCGTAATTTTGATGGTTTTTCGCTATACTCTAAATCGAAACTTTTTTACTTAAATAGTTGACCGCCTGAAGCGTATTTTCTAATAAAATAGCTACTGTCATTGGGCCAACCCCTCCGGGGACCGGGGTGATCCACGATGCTTTTTTTAGCAGTCTCAAAATGAATATCTCCAACAATTTTATCCGGACCTAACCAGCTAAAACCAACATCAATCACAATAGTTCCTTGTTTAATCCACTTACTTTGAATAATTCCTGGCTTCCCAATAGCGACAATTAAAAGGTCAGCGCTATTGACATGCCTTGCTAGATCTTCTGTAAAACGATGACAGACAGTTACTGTGCATTTAGCTAACAATAATTCTATTGCCATCGGTCGTCCCACAATGTTAGAAGCGCCTACCACAACGGCATGCC
Organism: Coxiella-like endosymbiont; assembly: GCF_024730665.1. Taxonomy (GTDB): domain Bacteria; phylum Pseudomonadota; class Gammaproteobacteria; order Coxiellales; family Coxiellaceae; genus Coxiella. The sequence continues at coordinate 435,223 of NZ_CP084737.1, read as the reverse complement.
TCCCGGAAATTGTTTCTCGAGTCTCTTTTAATAACGTCATAATACCGTGAGGAGTACAAGGACGCAAAGCTGGACGGCGCTGCATCAGGCGGCCGAGATTGTAAGGGTGAAAGCCATCAACATCTTTCTTAGGAGAAATGCGTTCGAACAAATGAGTGGAATCAATGTGGTTAGGCAAAGGTAATTGCAATAAAATTCCATGCGTATTTAGATCTTCGTTGCATTCATCAATTTTTTCGGTTAAATCTGACTCTGTGACAGTTTTTGGCATGCGGTGAACAGTTGAGCGGATGCCAACTGCTTGACAAGCCTGTTCTTTGTGAGAAACATACGTGACCGAAGCAGGATTATCACCCACTAAGATAACAGAAAGTCCAGGTAACGATAACCCTTTTTCATGCCGTAAACGAATGACTTCTTTAACATGCGCTTTGACTTTGTTTGCACAAGCATATCCATTTAAAATTCGAGGTGTCATAATATTTTCTCTTTTAAATATGGATTGTGTAGCATCCACCCGTTAAGGTCCACTTATGCCTAAACGTTGACCAACTCGAATTGTGTTTCCTGAAATATGATTTAATCGACGTAATTTATAAACCGTGGTCCTATAATGACGGGCAATCGTTGACAGCGATTCGCCCCACCTAACGTGATGATAGAGCGGAAGATGTTTAAAGGTCGTCTGCCAAATAATCAATTCTTCACCCACACACAAATTTTTATGTTTATTATTATTCCAAAAGTAAATTTGCTGTGGCATCACATGATAATGATGCGCAATCCCATCAATAGTTTCGTGGTTTTTGACGACGTGCACCACTCGCTTTGGTCCAGGAATATTATCTTCAGAAACACAACGACTCTCAACAGATATGTAAGGAGTTGCTTCTGCTTCTGGAACTGATAAATTTTCTCCAATCCCAATCATATCACTTTTTAATTTATTCATACGACGAATTTCTGCAACACTGGTGTGATAACGGTTGGCTAAAATACTTAATGAATCACCAGCATGTACGCGATGATACGCCCATTTCTCTGCAGTAAGACTAGTTTCCAATTCTGCAAGGCCTTGCTCTAAATGATCTGCTTTATCTAGTGGCACCAAGAAATTATACGTGCAATGAGGCAGAGTGCTTGAGCGGCGAAAACCGGGATTTAATTTACGAATGAGATTTAATGTAGAATCCGATAATTTGACTAATTTTTTAAAATCCATTTGTGTTTTTAAGGTTACCATAGTGAAGAAGGGCCCGTTTTCAACAGGGTTTAATTGCAAGTTATAACCTTGGTGATTTTTAATTACATTAGCTAAAGCTAATAATTTAGGTACATATTCCCGAGTCTCGTAAGGTAAAGGTAGCGACCAAAAGTCCGTAGGATACCCATGACGACGATTGCAACGAATAGCAGCTGCTACGGTTCCTTCTCCCGCATCGTAGGCAGCGATCGCTAAAAGCCAGCTATGGAAATAATCGTGCAGATACTCGAGATAATTCAATGCAGCGTTAGTCGATGCAACGACATCACGACGACCGTCGTACCACCAATTAATAAGAAGACTAAACCCGGTCGCTGTTCCAGGCATTAACTGCCAAAGACCGGTAGCACCGCGTTTTGAATAAAGAAAAGGATTGTAATTGCTTTCAATCATTGGTAAAAGCGCAATCTCGGGTGGGATGCCCCGTTTCTTTGTTTGCTGAAAAACGTAATAAATGTAAGGTTGCGCGTTTTTGGTCAGCTCAGAAAGATAGTATTGTTGCTGTCGGAACCACCGGATTTGTTTACGTACATAATAATTATTCGTGTATTGCTCTGCGAGTACAAACTGTTGGCTGATTGTTGTCCAAAGATTCTGCTGATTAGGAGAAAAGAGACGGTTGATATGCCACGTTCTGCCTAGAGAGGTCGGCATTGCGATGATATTAACGCCAATAAGACAAAAAGCTAGTAGCGCAATGGTTGTATTAAATATCCATTTTCGCATCAGACGGATATTACGGATAAATAGTGTGATAATCAAGGAAAATTGGTCAAATTCTTATCGCTATATCAGCGTACTATGGTATGTGAGCAAGCTAAATCACACAACTCTGATAAAGTTAAAACTCATTTTTCCAGCGCCGTAAGGCAGCGAAAACGGCAACGATATCGGCTAATGGGTAGCCACAATAAATAATATGACCGAGAGTTATCGTTACTCATATTCATAGATCACCACTTTAGGAGAATGACGGGCTTTAAATTTTATTCTTCATCGATTGTAGGTAATGTAGTAATGGTGCGTATAATTCATTTTTGTCTAATATTAAAGATGAGGATATCTTTTAGACAGGTGCTAAGTTAGTTATAATAATAAGAAGAAATAACCATCACTAACAGGAAAGCCGCTTATGACGGAAGAAAATGTGATCGATATGGAAATCAGTTCTCGACTCGACAACCGAATCAAAACGCCGGGCGTTCTTTTGCAGGAAGCGAGAGAAGCGAAAAAGTTAAGTCAAACTGAAATAGCAAAACAAATACGTTTAAGTTTTCAGCGGGTGAAAGAACTGGAAAAAGATGATTATTCCAACGTTGCTGCTTTAATTTACGTACGAGGTTATTTACGTGCTTATGCGCGTTGCGTAGATATTTCACCAGATGAGGTCATAGCTGCATTTGACGCTTTGGCATTAGGAGCAGAATTTGAGAAAATAAAGGCTCAGGAAGAAAAACCAGTAAGACATCGAGCGGTTCCAGTCATTGCGCGATCAACACGAATGATTAGTTCGAAAGCTATTCGTTGGATTACCATGATAATTTTACTAGCTTTAGTGGTATTTGTAGGTATTTGGTGGCAAGGCAAAAAACGTATTATCGGCCAGATTCATGCAGTAATCTCACAACCTGAAGAGAGTTTGTCGTTAAATTCTACTCTTTGCCTTCCTCAGGAGGAATCCTTGTAGTGAATAACAATTTTTCAGGAGTTATCATTGACAAAAATGATTCGCGCTATTCGCGGAATGAATGATCTCTTACCTGCAGAAACTCCATATTGGTCCTTTCTTGAAGGTACTTGTCGCTCGCTTGTTGACTCTTATGGATATCGAGAGATTCGGTTTCCTATCGTTGAGCAGACAGCTCTATTCAAACGCACTATCGGTACATCAACCGATATTGTTGAAAAGGAAATGTACACTTTTCTTGACCGTAATGGTGATAGCCTCACTTTGCGACCAGAGGGAACGGCAGGATGTGTCAGAGCAGGTATCCAACATAGCTTGTTTTACAATCAGATCCAGCGGTTGTGGTACATGGGACCCATGTTTCGTCATGAGCGCCCTCAAAAAGGTCGTTACCGTCAGTTTTATCAATTAGGTGTTGAAGCTTATGGGATTTCGAGCGCGCTCGTTGATGCAGAACTGATTTTAATGTGTTTTCGCTTATGGAAATCATTAGGTTTGGATAAATTCGTGGTGTTGGAATTAAATACGTTAGGTAGCTGTAAATCGCGTAAGCGATATCGTGAAAAATTGGTCACTTATTTGCAGTCGCGAATCACTGAGTTTGATGAAGACAGTCGGCGACGCCTGGAAATAAATCCTCTGCGGATTTTAGATAGCAAGAGCTCACATATGCATACCATTATTGCAGAATCACCGAAACTTCAAGACTATCTGGATGATGAGTCCCACCAACGTTTTAATAAATTACGGGAAATTCTAGATAGTGCCAAAATAAAGTATGTTGTCAACCCTACTCTGGTGAGAGGATTGGATTATTACACTCATACCGTTTTTGAGTGGGTTACGGATCAGCTCGGCACTCAGAGTACGGTGTGTGCTGGAGGACGATATGATGCATTAATCCAACAGCTGGGTGGCAAGCCAATGCCTGCAGTGGGTTTTGCTGTGGGCATGGAACGATTAGTGTTATTATTGCGGTCCATTCGTGAGTGTATCGCGAAATGCGATATTTACCTGATTACTGACAGTGAACGGGGAGCTTGTGAGTGTTTTACAATCTCTGAGCTTCTCCGTGATGCGTTGCCGATGTGTTCAATCGAAACCCACTTAAGTGGTGGCAGCTTTAAAAGCCAATTTAAGCGAGCAAATAAAAATGGTGCTAAATGGGCGATCGTCATTGGTAATGAAGAAATAGAAACAAAGACAGTGATATTAAAGCATTTGCGCGAAAAATTGCCACAAAAAAGACTAGGAGTGGATGAGTTAATTGCTTGTTTACGTGAGAGAATAACATAGATGACCAAATATCTTTCCGATAAAGAGCAAATAAAAATTATTAATATGATGACGGTCTCTATCTGGTGCTCCCAATTCAATCCGGCATTCAGGATGACGAGAAATGCGAGGGTGATGATATGCTGCTTCCAGTCATCGCTATCGTTGGGCGACCCAACGTTGGCAAATCGACATTATTTAATTATCTAACTAGAGGCCGTGCGGCATTAGTTGCTAATGTGCCGGGTGTTACGCGAGATCTTCAGTATGGAGAGGCTACAATCGATTCTCAAAAAGTTTCGCTGGTAGACACGGGTGGTTTGGTTAATGCTGAAAACATAGGGATAACCACACTGATAGAAAGAAAAGTAGATCAAGCCATTGACGAATCTAATTGCGTTTTGTTTTTAGTGGACTCTAAAACAGGATTAGTTCTCGCTGATGAAATTGTAGCCGAACGATTACGTAAAAAAAATAAAAAAGTAATTTTAGTAGTTAATAAATCAGATCACAATGAAATAATTGCAGCAAGTGGAGAATTTTATCAATTAGGATATGGTGAGCCACAAGTAATTTCAGCAAAAAGCGGCCGAGGGGTTAAACAATTAATGACGCAGGCCTTAAATTATTTGCCTCGAAAAGCAGAATTAGTTGAAAAAGAACCACATATTAAAATTGCCGTGATTGGTAGACCTAATGTTGGGAAATCTACTTTGATTAATCGGCTATTGGATGAAGAACGAGTCATTGTTTATGATCAACCTGGAACCACACGTGATAGTATTTATATTTCATTTCGTCATGATAAAGAAAATTACACATTAATTGATACTGCTGGCATTCAGCGTCGTGCCAAAATTCTAGATTTTGTTGAAAAATTTTCAATTATGAAATCTATGAAAGCCATGCACGAGGCTGATGTGGTTATTTTTGTTTTAAACGCTAAAGAAGGTGTTAGTGAACAAGATTTGCGATTATTAAATTTGATTATAGAAGAAGCCGGTATACCGTTGGTGATTGCAATGAACAAATGGGACAATTTATCAGCTGATGAACGTACACAGATAAAATACGATATTGAGCGACGTATGTCTTTCGTTGATTTCGTTCACCGTTATTTTATCTCGGCATTACAGGGAACCGGTGTTAGCAAACTCTATTGGGCCGTTCGGGAATCCTATTACTCGATACAACAAGAATTCACTACTGCCCAGTTAACTCAAATGTTAGAAAAAGCAGTATTAGAACACCAACCGCCTTTGGTTAAAGGTCGTCGTATCCGATTACGCTATGCCCATTTAGGCGGCCGTCATCCACTAACGATTGTCATCCACGGCAAACAAACTCAATTACTACCTCAGTCTTATGCTCGCTATCTTTCCAGTTACTTTCGAAAAACATTCAACTTTATTGGCGTCCCTGTCCATATTAAATTAAAAACAGACCAAAATCCTTATAAAAATTGAGATAAAAGACGAGGTATTTTCTATTTTTGTTAAAAATAGAAAATACCAGTGGACAATACCGGTGAGCCACACTCCCATAACAATAAAAAATATGGATACCACCTGAAATTTTTAACAAAGTATAATTGGTAGACCATAGATTAAGGTTTACTTAGGTATAAGAAGGCAGGTGAATAAGGATTCTTTTAGCTTTTGATGATGATGGTCAAGGATGCCTGATTAAAAGAGCGCCTAATCCTAAAAATACTGGCTGCCGCCTATACATTGCCTTTAACAGAAGGACTAACAACACCATCTTCTTTTTACTAATCCTAAGTTAATGTGATTAATACAAAATCTAATGAAGTAAATACCTAACTGATATTAATGTGAATATTCCTCTTCTAAGGACTATTTTACCAAACTAGCATGTCATCGATATCATTGAGAGTGGTTTAATCCTTACAATAGCTGCCAAAATGGTAATGACAGCACAAGACATGGATAGGCCCAATAATAGTGGGACTACCAATGAAAATATGCTCTCCCGATAATAAAAAGATTGGCCTAAACGCGTTAATAGTCCTGCTATTACTTATCGTAACAGTCATAGTCAATTCAATCCGTCATTCCGAGAGACTCCCCCAGCGGAAAGTATGACCAACGTTAGCCTTTCATTCCCTGCTTTTGCGGAAATGAGGAACTTATCTTTTATGCACTTCTTTTACGCAGCATTCTATACTTCCCTCTGCCAAGCGTGCTGAAATACAATCTCCCGATTTGAGTGATGTCGCTTTGTGAATAATTTTGTTCTGATAGGTAACGATGGCGTAACCTCGTTTTAATGTCATTAATGGACTCATCGTTTGTAGCGCTTGTGCTTTAGTTTCTAGATGGTGCTGTTGGCGACTTAGAGCATAATCCATTGCTATTATTAAGCGATGTTCCAGTGCTTCAATACGGCGTCTGTAGGCTTCTAGTTGTTGGTTTGGACGTTGTAGTTGTACCATTAAATGACGCAGTTGCATGTGATAATGACGTAGCTGTGTATGCATTAAATAAGATAAACGCCGCTGGAATGAATAGATATGCTGTAAATATTCTATGCAATTCGGACTCACACGTTCCGCAGCAGCCGAAGGGGTAGCTGCGCGATGATCGGCCACAAAATCTGCAATAGTGAAGTCAATTTCATGTCCGATTCCAGTAACAACAGGAATTTCACAATCAAAAATGGCACGGGCTACACTTTCCTCATTAAATGGCCATAAATCTTCAATAGAGCCACCGCCACGCGCTAGTAAAAGTACATCGCATTCTTTTCGTCTATTAGCTATTTGAATGGCATTCACGATTTGCAAAGCGGCTTTTTCGCCTTGCACTAAAGTGGGATAAATGATCACAGCAATACTAGGAAACCGTCGTTTTAACACTTTTAAAACATCGCGAATAGCAGCACCTGAGGGTGAAGTAATAAGGCCAATAGTTGTAGAAAACATGGGGATTGATTTTTTATTTTCATGGATGAATAAACCCTCTTTTTCCAATTGTTGCTTTAATTTTTCAAAAGCAATTTTCAAAGCACCATTGCCGGCAGCCTGCATTTGTACTACAATTAATTGAAAGTCACCTCGCGCTTCATATAAGCTCACTTGTGCTTGTAGCAAAACACGATATCCATTTTCTGGAGTAAAATTTAGTTGTCGATGATAATTACGGAAAAACGCACATCGTATCTGGGTGCGTTCATCTTTTAGGGAAAAATATAAATGTCCAGAGTTAGGGCAGGACAAATTGGATATTTCTCCGGTGATCCAAACAGTTTGAAAGCATCCTTCAAGAAGTGCCCGCGCTTCGGTAGTGAGTTGAGAGACTGTATAAATAGCGTCAGCATTAAGTGAATTGATGATGACCTTAGTATCGAGAAACTGCATGTGCTTTATTATGGCAAGGAAAACACATGCTTACTAGAGATAATCGAGAATCTAGTTTGTTTTAAATGTAACAAAAGACTCCTTAGCTTTATCATCTAAAAAATGAAACTTAAACTCTTGATTGCAGAATGTGTTGTGGTTTTTATGAGAGGCAAGGGAGGCCTGGAAGTCGATTTTTGACTGAATTTTCTTTCTATTACCATTGGTTGTATTCAAGGTTAATTAATGAAGATTTTTGCAGAGTGTATAATGTTTAACTTAATTAATAAAATAAGAAAACCTATATTTATTTTCTAAGGAAACAAGTGCTACAAAAGTCACTTACAGGAGTGTATGCGATGCTATCACTGTTATCCAGCTAAGTAAGTCAAAATATTAACAATACCGATAATGGGATAAATGGAGAACGATTTTTCTCGGAGCTGTAAAAATTGTTTTCTACAGAAACAATCAAACTAGAACAAGCAGGATCTGAACATTTGACAGGTCTGCATTGATCTCTACTTGTAATGGAGCTCATTCAAGTCGTGTCAGTGATCCTAAAAAGAAACAGTATAGTCTCTGCATCTCCTCAGTCAGCGCTATTCTTGTTCTTTAGCAAAAATTAAATTTGAAAAATAAAAACGTCTCTTAATTCTAGTAGCATTGAGCTTATAGATAGTGTATCACGGGTCGTTTGCCTGACTGAGACCGGATTGTCTTTTTTTTACAGACTTTAAATAAAACTAGAGATTCCTTTTCATATACTGGGTTGTAATTAGACCTCCGTTGTGGATTACAAATTTTTTTGTAAAGATGGGGATCTTGAAGCTTTGACGTTTCGCATCTTTTTTATATGCGGACATCAATAGTTAAGTATTTATAGGAGTTAAGTATTTATAGGTTTTTTAATAGCAACAATTTTCTGTGTGCGGCTTGGGTTATTTGAGAGGTGTCCCAATCCATTTTCTAGGTCATTTTCTTTTATCATTCTACAACGACAATCGTTCCAAAGAGAGATCTGCGGGTTGTCCAGCATTGTTTTTACTAAATTAAATTAAGGTCGACGGTTTCTATTCATAAAATTCCCTTACTTCATTTTAAATTTTTCAAATATAGCATGAATTAACCGTTCGACTTTCATTTTTGATTCCTCGTACTCATTTTTTAAGATGGAATCAGCTACAATACCGCCACCCGTATAGCAGTGAATCTGATTTCTATCGCAAATGAATGTACGAATGGCGATATTACAATCTAAGTTGCCGTCTATATCAATATAACCGATGCTACCACAGTAAACGGAACGGCGGTGAAGTTCGAGCGCTTCGATAATTTGCATAGCACGTAATTTTGGAGCTCCGGTAATAGAACCACCAGGGAAGCAATGGCGCAATACATCTAGGGCGTCTTGATTATTACGAAGTTGACCCATTACCGTGCTTACTAAATGATGGACATTAGGAAAGCTTTCTAGTGTAGCTAATTTTGGAACGTGAATAGTTCCAGGCTTGCAACATTTCCCTAAATCATTTCGTAACAAATCAACAATCATTAAATTTTCGGCATTATCTTTTTCGCTGTGTAACAATTTTTTTGCCGAGCGTTCATCGTCCATCAGATCTTCAAATCGAGCTGCTGTGCCTTTAATAGGCTTAGTTTCTACATCATTATTTTTTATTCGTAAAAATCGCTCCGGTGAAAAACTTAAAATCGCTTGGTTATTGTCGAGATTAAAATAAGTAGAAAGAGGTGTGGGATTTATTTGACGTAAATATTGGTATGCCTTCCAAGGCGATCCACGATAAGTAGTGCTAAAACGTTGACAAAGATTAACTTGATAACAATCCCCTTGTCGGATGTGATATTGTATCTTCTGGAAAGCAACTGCATAATCGTGGAACGTCATGTTCGATTGAAAATTATCGAGGATTTCGAATGATTCGTCTATCGGTGGAGCCGATAGTTGGGTGTTGACGTACTGTAATTGTTCGTCGGTTAAGGCAATAACCCAAGTTTTTTTCATGATGATCGATGATTAAGCTCCAATAATATATCCCAATAGCTACCGGCGGAAGTGCAATATCATCGATGGTTTGTGTTTTTATGGGAAAATAACGCCGTGCGAGATCATAACTAAAATAACCAATAGCCCCGATTTTAAAAGGTAAATATTGGTATACCGTTGGAATTTGTATCGATGATCTTAAATGGTGTAGATGAGTCCGTATTTCAGAGAAAATATCTGAAGCAGTGGGAGTGATTAGTATGTGTGGATTGGCTGTAATGATACTATAGCGCTCTCGTAGATCGAATGACTGGCATCCATCCAGGAATACTGCATACGGCAAATGTGCAAAATGCGTAAAATATTCCGCTCCATCTTTAAAATAAGGTAATTCATTGAATTTAACTTTCATGAAATCGATGATAACACATCAACAAGAAGATGGAAGATACATTTGCCCTTTTATGACAAGCGGCCTATGCTAAGTTCTCAGCATGGAAGGGATGATATGTTTCGACAAATACTGTTCATTTTTAGCGCGTTATTGTTGGGTAGCTGTACTGTTGATCCAAAACGGATAGGTATGTCTCCTCAACAATGGCAAATAGAGCGTCAACAAAAAATTCGTACATCCTGTCATGGTATTATTCAACTATCGCCTTCAAAAACGATTTATAACGGCCCTAATATTCAGGTGGCGATAAATAAAGGTACTGTGATCATGCCACCTCTGTTGCAAGCCTATCCCTTGAAATCGTTAAAATTCAAAATGCGTGGTGGTGAATGTCGTTATATTCGTTTGACGAGTTGGGAAGGGAAATATCCGGTTGATTTTCAAGCTTGTTACGATGGTTTGACGCTCATGCTCAATCCAAGTCGATATAATACCATCAAAAGTGATGGCATATTATTATTAACTTATAATCCGTTATGGAAGCATGGATTTACTTACAGCAGTCTTTCCAGTGCTGGTTGCATTCCTTTGAACAACGTGACTATTACTATCCGTACAATTTCTCAGTTAGCATCTGTCAGACATGTCAATTATTCTAGCAGTTGAAACGGCTACAACTGCTTGTTCAGCTGCGATTTGGTTGAACGGTAATATTAAATGGCGATTTGCAATTACTCCACAGCGGCATTCCGAAATTATTTTAATTTTTATTGATGAGTTGCTAATTGAGGTCGGCATTCAGTTGCAAGAAGTGGATGCGGTTGCTTTTGGTTGTGGTCCAGGAAGTTTTATGGGAGTGCGCATTGCTACGAGCATTGCGCAGGGGATCGCGTATGGCATTGACCGACCAGTGATTCCTATTTCCACTTTGCAAGCATTGGCGCAGTCAGCGTATCGAAAAATAAAAAGCAAACGCATTATAGTAGGCTGGGATGCTCGCATGGATTCCATTTATTGGGGTGGCTATCAAGCCGATGAATATGGAATCATGCAAGCGATAATTAGGGATCGATTGAGTAAGCCTACAGCGATTGCATTTTCTGGTAATGACTGGATAGCTGTAGGAAATGCCTGGGAAATTTATGCGAATTTTCTAAAAGTATCTTTTAGAGCAGCACATTCTAATATTTATCCTGATGCGACTTCCGTGACATTAATTGCGAATCAAAAACTCATCCGAGGTGATATTTTACAGCCTGAAAAAGCTGAACCCACTTACATGCTGGAAACGGTGGCTCGTAAATCGAGAAGATGATTGTATTAACGGCGGTCATTAGAGCGAGGAAGGATTTCCCTTTCTATCACGTTGTTCTCGCGACAAAAAGTTAAATATTTAAATCAATTGATGATACTCGATTACCAGAAATATATGCACTAAGAGCTCATCCTGTGAAGATTTGTATTTAAGCTTTCCTTAATTTTATTGTTACAGCAATAGTCGAAACAGGATAAGGTAGTCATTAAGATATTAATTTGACAGCATTGTGGGCTATCGAAGCAAAACTTACCGAAATCTAATTCTCTAGCTACTATAATCAAACAAGTAATATCCGGGTGGCTTTTAACACCTTAAATATTTAAATGCAACAAGTATAAATTCATTTCTTATTACTTAGTAATGTTCGCTTAAACAACGGGATTAAAATTGCAAAAAGGAAATTCACAAAGCGAACATTACTAAGTAATAAGAAATGAATTTTAAAAATAACAATAGAATCACTTGATTGCTAGGTCAGCGCTAGCCCTTTAAATCATTCATAATAAGCTTTTATCACACTGAGTTATAATATATCATCCCTACGAGAGTAATAAAGGTTAAGATCATCCAGAAGCTTTTTTATATTGAATCTAATTTCTTCTTTTTTAATTGCTCAATTTCTTTTGTAGCAGCACTCATGTAAATCGACATTATTTGTAGTAATTAAAGGGGAAATGTTCTGTATTTCCTTTGAAGCATTCTAAGCAATTAAAAAAGTTTTTTGTTTTATTTTGATAATAAATAAGCTAAATAATATCGTCCAGTCAGATAAAGAGCCTGTTATTAACAAATAGTGCTTAGAAACTCTGAGGCCATTTTTTCTTTTTCGGTTGACAGAACCAAATAAAAACGTTTAAAAAAATTCTTTGTAGGAAGTTTTGAAACTAATCCTATAATAGAGCGGTATCTGACTTACTTAATTTAAGAAATTTTTTGGTCAGTAAAATTTTGATGATAATCAAAAATATTTTGAAAAAGATGAGGATTTTACTGTAACTATTTTTTATTGGCGAGCTGCTTGCCTATCTGGTGAAAAGTATTTCAAATAACGCTCAAAAGCTGGAAACATAATGAAATGAGTTATTTTTCAATTTTCTTTTAAATGACATAAGTATTTTTCACGATATTTTCTGTGTCGTCGGTGAAAATTTCTCACGATCTAAACAAAACAAAAATTGATTTTTATATATCGATTTTATTTCAAGCTAACAACAGGCACTTAATAAAATGTTCTGAGTCACAGCTACCTTAAACTAAGTCCTTCTCCGAAGTAAGAATAAAATAATAAAATTTTGATTAGACAGAAACAGGCGAGTGTAACAAGCATTAATATCCGTTTTCAGTAAAAACAACAAATCGCAACACAATATGATTTCGTCAATCATATTTTCGTGCCACACAAGATACTTGTTAACGATGTCATATGGACTGGTCCTTCTGCTAAGTGAAAAGAGTAGTTAAAACTGTTTTAACTACATTGATTATAAATCAATGCGTATAAGGCGCTAATGAATTTTTGAAAAAGAAAAACGTAAAAATTCATCATTGAAACTAGGTATATTATAGCCAACGTAATTTGTTAGATTTATCTATTAATTGGTAAATTTCTTGCATAGCTTCAATTTCAGATTTCCCTAATAGCATCTGATCGACATCGATGAGGCTCATGAATAATAGTGGCAGGAAACAGAATGATATTAGGATTAAGACGAATTTTGATTTCGTAGCGTTCTAATTCATTTGAAGTTGATCCTGTCCCTGAGAACAGCAGTAAATTGTATAACCTGATCGAACCATTTGTTTAAATCCGTCGTTTCGATATCATCGAAATAAGTAAGTTTTTTCGACTTTTCATTATTCAAAATAGATAATCACTTTTTCGATAATTTTTTCTTGATGGATTGCATCTTGATATTGTAATTCTAAGGTTTCTTTTTCGATTTCTGTTGCTGTTAATGGCAAATAAATTTCTACATAAAGTTTACCATTAAGATAATGCAAAATAGTGCGACGAATATCTTGGAAGCCTGGTAAATCTTTCCAATGAATTTTAAGTAATCGATAAATGTCCTTTCGGTTGGGTAACATCACCGATGGCATAGAAGTAGCATCGTTTTCAGGATCAATGTGTACCGTCACATCGGTTATATGCGGTACATGCTTTAAAAGGGCAACATGTACTTGCTCACTAATATAATGTCCTTCCGATACACTAATATCTGGGGCGACCTGAATATGCACATCTACAAAAATATTACCTCCATGGTAACGTGTTCGTAATTGATGAATAGAGACTACACCAGGAATAGCAGAAATAGTATGAAAAATCAGTTTTAGCGTTTCATCATTAACAGCGGTATCAATTAATTCTTTGACATTGTTCCGTATCATTTTGATACTCATCCGTAAAATCAGAAGCGCAATAATTAAAGCACCAATGGAATCTAAATAAGAAAAACCAAAATAAGCCCCAATGACACTGATCAAAACAATTAAAGAAACTAAGGCATCGCTACGATTGTGCCATGCGTTAGTGCGTAAAAGATCAGAATGGATTTTATTGCTCTTCGCAAAGGTATAACGAAAAAGACCTTCATTCGCGATTATTGAAATAATTGCAGCGATGATTACTGAAAAAGTAGGTTTGTCTGAATGGATGTGGCGCATAAGATGTTGGAACATATCAAAAGCAATCCCAAATCCCACAATAACAAGTGCGACTGAAATAATAATGGAGCCAATAGTTTCAATTCTCCGATGCCCATAGGGATGCTCTTTATCGGGTGATTGAGCTCCCATATGCCCTGCAATGAACACGAGACCGTCCGTTAGAAGATCTGAAAAAGAATGCGCCCCATCAGCAACCAATGCTTGTGAATTCCCAATAATCCCCACGATAATTTTAAAAATAGCTAAAAACGTGTTTACAGTGCCACTTACCAGGGAGACGATAGAAATCGTAGAAAGTCGACTTTTGCTTTTCAAGGTCACATGTGGACCTACCGCCACAGATTGCGAAATAGGACGAGTATGGTACTATATTCACCAATATCTAGTAAAGGCTAAGATAACGGTCGTCCTTTTGGCCAGTTTGGTTGTTTGCCCAACAGTGATAGGGTGCTTGAAGGCCTGGAATTTAATTTCTGTTTTCCAAGGAAATAGCACATTAGTAAATAAGGGAAATGATAAGATCGTTCTATGTTGAACGATAAGCCGGCTTTCTGGCTATGCTACAACGGTAATGCGGTTCTCGTTTCATGACAGATGAAGCGTTTCGGTGCTGCGGAAATTGCCGGCTAATTCACAGGGACCGTCAGCAAATTCTGAAGCTTTTGAATAAAAGAAAGCTAGTGAATTCAGAACGTGGCGTTCGTGGGGAGCTATTCAATTGGCGCGAGTACCGGAATTGATCAGTATTGCTGAAATCATTACTGAAATTGAGGTATAAAACAATGTGAGCGATGCTGTCTGTAGTTTTCAGGATAATTAACAGTTTATTAAGTGAAAATGTTTGAGGTATTAGACAGTTTAAGCTTGGCGAATATGCAAAAACCACTATCAAAGTTCGAGGACTAAAATGTCGAATCAGAGTTATCTTAAAAAGATAGTTGATAAAACCTATGAACATGGTTTTATCACCGACATCGAAACTGACGTCATGGCACCTGGTCTAAATGAGGATGTAATTCGACTCATTTCAGAAAAAAAAATGAGCCCAATTTTATGTTGCAATGGCGCTTAAAGGCTTATCGGTATTGGACTACCATGAAACCGCCACTGTGGGCGCATTTATCTTTTAATCCTATAGAGTATCAAGAAATTAGTTATTATGCAGCACCAAAAACAAAAAACAAACCTAAAAATTTAGATGAAATTGATCCAAAATTGCTTGAAACTTACAATAAATTAGGTATTCCGCTGCATGAGCAGCAACGATTAACGGGTGTTGCTGTAGATGCTGTTTTTGATAGTATTTCTGTGGCAACCACCTTTAAAGAAAAATTAGCTGCAGTTGGCATAATTTTTTGTTCGTTTTCAGAAGCTGTAAAAAATTCCCCCGATCTAGTGGAGAAATATCTTGGTAGTGTAGTATCTTATCGCGATAATTTTTTTGCAACTTTAAATTCGGCTGTCTTTAGCGATGGTTCTTTTGTCTATATTCCTAAAGGTGTGCGATGTCCTATGGAATTATCCACGTATTTCCGAATTAATGCCGCCAATACAGGCCAATTCGAACGAACACTGATTATTGCAGACGAAGGAAGTTATGTAAGTTATTTAGAAGGTTGTACAGCTCCTCAGCGCGATGAGAACCAACTACACGCGGCAGTTGTTGAATTGATTGCATTGGGTAATGCGCAGATAAAATATTCCACGGTACAAAACTGGTATCCAGGAGATAAAGAAGGTAAGGGTGGTATTTATAATTTCGTAACGAAACGAGGGGTTTGTAGCGGGATAAATTCTAAAATTTCCTGGACGCAGATTGAAACGGGATCAGCAATTACGTGGAAATATCCCAGTGTAATTTTAAAAGGGGATAGTTCAGTAGGTGAATTTTATTCAGTAGCGCTCACTGCTAATTTACAACAAGCGGATACAGGTACGAAAATGGTTCATCTCGGCAAAAATACAAAAAGTACTATTATTTCAAAAGGTATTTCTGCCGGTCGTGGTCAGAATAGTTATCGCGGACTTGTGCGCGTATCACCAAGAGCTGACAATGCACGCAATTATAGCCAGTGCAATTCTTTATTGCTTGGTAGCCATTGTGGTGCGCATACTTTTCCCTACATTGAGGTAAAAAATCCAACTGCGCGTATTGAGCACGAAGCGACAACATCAAAGATTGGTGAGGATCAATTATTTTACTGTCGTCAGCGCGGTATCTTGGAGGAAGATGCGGTGTCTATGGTCGTGAACGGTTTTTGTAAAGAAGTTTTTCAGAAATTACCGATGGAATTTGCAGTTGAAGCACAGAAGTTAATGGAAGTAAATCTTGAAGGGGCTGTTGGATAATCTGCGAGATGATGAGGGGTTGCTTTGTGGACGCGGAAAACAAGAGTAAAGAAAGACCTATGCTAACGATAAAAAACTTACATGTGAATGTAAATGATAGTGAAATTCTCAGAGGCGTTAATTTAACAATTAATACGGGTGAGGTACATGCCATTATGGGACCGAATGGTTCTGGTAAAAGCACGTTAGCTTCAGTATTAGCAGGACGTGAATATTGTACTCTCAAAGAAGGAGAAATTCGTTACTGTGAGAATAATTTATTGGAGCTAACACCTGAAGATCGAGCTGTACAAGGCTTGTTTTTAGCATTTCAATATCCTGTCGAAATTCCAGGTGTCAATAACCTTTATTTCTTAAAAACGGCTGTTAACAGTGTTCGCAAAAAACGGGGGAGTCGGAGCTTGACACGATGGACTTAATAGCGTTAGTTAAAGAAAAATTATCACTAGTTGAAATGGATGATAAATTTTTAAAGCGTTCTGTTAATGAAGGTTTTTCCGGCGGTGAGAAAAAACGTAATGAAATTTTGCAAATGCTTATGCTAAATCCAACGCTGGCTATTTTAGATGAAACCGATTCTGGGTTGGATATCGATGCTTTGCAAATTGTGGCGAAGGGCGTTAATAGTTTTCAAGGTAACGATCGTGCTATTTTACTGGTAACGCATTATCAGCGTTTATTAGATTATATTAAGCCGGATTTCGTGCATGTATTAATAAATGGGCAAATTGTATTATCAGGCGATCAATCATTGGCGCTTGAACTTGAAAAAAGGGGTATGGTTGGCTATGACTTGGAATAAAACCTATTTAAAGTCGTTGCAAAGCTTTCACGATGATCAGTTGTGTATATGGCAGGCGGAACGATTGGATGTCTTTTTGTCACAGGGATTTCCACATAGTAAAATAGAAGATTGGAAATATACTGACGTGTCAGAGATTGAGAAACAGTCTTTTTCATTCGATGAATCTGTTGATTGTGATATTTCTAATTTTATCTTGGATGATGTGCATCGTGTAGTATTTATTAACGGGCATTTTTCATCCGCTTCATCAGATTTATCCCAATTACCTCCAGAAGTCTTATTAAGCTCACTAAAAATGACTCAGTATGAGACGATAAAAAATTTAATAAATGAGTCCCATTATGAAACACCATTTTCATTATTAAATGACAGTTTTTTCAAGATGGTATATTCCTGCATGTTCCCAAAAATTGTCAGATTGAAAAGCCCATCCATTTAATTTATTTAACAAAACCGACGCAGCCTCTGATGATGTCGCAAACACGTCATTTGATTGTCATCGAAGAAAAGGCTAAAGCGATTATTTTTGAAGATTATCAGGGCGCCAATGACATCACTTATTTTAATAATCTGGTGACGCAAGTACATACAAAAGCTTCAGCGAATCTTTATCTCTATAAGTTGCAACAAGAAGGCGACTCAGCCTTTCACATTGCTAGTACGACAATTCATCAGGCGCAAGATAGTCAAGTGATGAGTTGTCATGTAGCTATGGGGGGATCGCTTAGCCGTGATGATTTGAATTATTCGCTGGATGAATCAGGAGCTTCATGCCAATTGTTTGGTTTTTATCATCTAAAAGGCAATCATCATATTGACAATCACAGTTGTATCGATCATCGTGTTTCCCGTTGCATGAGCCAGCAAAATTATAAAGGCATTGTAGCGGACCGATCACGTGCTGTATTTAACGGGAAAATTGTTGTTCATCCTAATGCTGGTCAAACGAAGGCATATCAAACGAATAAAAACTTACTTTTATCCACAGAAGCAGAAGTCGATACTAAACCTGAATTAGAAATTTATAATAATGACGTGAAATGTACTCACGGAGCCACAGTGGGTCAATTAAATGATGAAACTCTATTTTATTTACAAAGTCGTGGGATAGATCGTGTAGCAGCTGAACATATACTAACTTGCGCGTTTGCTAATGAAATTATTGAAGTACTCCCGCACCCCTTGGTTTCAAAATATGTTCAAAAAAGTGTCAACCATCGGTTGGCAAGACGAAGCTGTTATCGGGGTGGGCGTCATCATGTGTAATTTATTAGCTGTCAGAAATGATTTCCCCTTGCTCAAACAACGTATGCAAGGCAAGTCACTAGTCTATTTAGATACGGGTGCCACTGCACAAAAACCGCAATCGGTTCTTGACGCTATATTGCATTATTACTCTTATGATAATGCTAATGTCTATCGTGGTATTTATACCTTAAGTGAACGTGCAACGGCCGTTTATGAGAATGCTCGTAAAAAAATTAAAAGCTTTATCAACGCCAAATATAGCCACGAAATTATTTTCACTCGCAGTACTACAGAATCCATTAATCTAATCGCAGCAAGTTTTGGATGGCTGAAAATTAAAAGTGGTGACGAAGTATTAATTTCGGTGATGGAACATCATTCTAATATCGTGCCATGGCAAATTTTATGTGAGCGGGTTGGCGCTAAATTAAAAATCATTCCTATTAAAGATAATGGCACATTAGATCTTGAAGCATATCAAGGTTTATTGACAATAAAAACAAGAATTATAGGGTTAATTCACGTTTCAAACGTGTTGGGCACTATTAATCCGGTTAAACAAATAATTCAATTGGCCCATCAAAAAGGGATTCCCATTTTGTTAGATGGTGCACAAGCTACGCCGCATATGATTGTTGACGTTCAAGATTTGGGTTGCGATTTCTATGCATTTTCAAGTCATAAATTATATGGCCCCACCGGTGTTGGTGTGTTATATGGGCAATCGAAGTGGTTAGAAGTGATGCCTCCGTATCAGGGTGGTGGTCATATGATCAAGCATGTCAGTTTTGAAAAAACAGAATATAATGTGTTGCCTTATAAATTTGAATCGGGTACGCCTAACATGGCAGGCGTTGTTGGAATGGCTGCAGCTATTGATTACCTTACTGCTATCGGGTTTGAAAAAATTCAAGCACATGAAGAAGCATTGTTACATTATGCGACGAAACAGCTACTGAAAATTTCAGGGCTAAAAATAGTTGGTAATGCATCGCATAAGGCTGGTGTCATCTCTTTTGTAATGGAACAAGCGCATCCTCACGATATTGCGACCATTTTAGATAACGAAGGGATTGCCGTTCGAGCTGGGCATCATTGCGCAATGCCTCTGATGGAGTACTTTAACCTACCTGCGACGACGCGTGTTACGTTCGGGATCTATAATACTTTTTATGATGTGGATCGATTAGTAGAAGGTTTGCACAAAGTCATTAAAGTGTTTGGAAAAGCACGTCATCCCATGAAAGTGGGTACCCAGAGTCAGGGGATGTAACTAACTTCTAGATTTTCCTGCTTTGTCGGGGTTAGAGGCAAGCTTAACTGTGAGAATGATGTGTATGCAATTAATTTGTAGATATGAAAGAGAATAAATTGCCGCATGATGAACAAATAGAGAAAAAAACATGAATAATTTAATTGATTTATATCAAGAAATTATTGTTGATCATGGTCGAAATCCGCGAAATTTCGCTTCGCTATCTGCGCCTACACATATCCATGAAGGCTATAACCCTTTATGTGGTGATCGATTGATAGTTTATTTTCATGAAGAAGATGGCGTTATTGAGGAGGTTTGCTTTGAAGGCAGCGGTTGTGTTATTTCAATGGCATCAGCTTCACTGATGACAGAAATGTTGAAAGGAAAATTGATACAAGAAGTTGAAAATTTATTTTCTCAATTTCACAATTTGGTAACGGGGAAAAATTCCGACGATATTAACCGATTGGGTAAATTATCGGTTTTAGCTAGTGTGTCTGCATTTCCGATGCGCGTGAAATGTGTGACTTTATGTTGGCATACAGCGTTGGCTGCTTTACGTAATAAGAAAAAAGAGGCCGTGGGGGGACCGAATGATGGCAATCCCTGTTATTGAATTAACCCATGCAGCTTGTCATTATATTCGATCGCTAATGAAAAAACGAGCTGGTGAGCTGCTTTTTCGTATATCAATTAAAAAAACGGGTTGTTCAGGGTACATGTATCAACTGGAAATCATTGACTCTCCAAGGAAAGGCGATGTGCCTGTAAAAACTGCTTCTGGGTTAACTATTTTAGTTGATTCTCGTTATATTCATATGATTGATGGAACGTTGATCGATTATGTAAAAAAAGACTTAGGTCAATATCAACTACAATTTAATAATCCAAATGTCATTGGCGCTTGCGGTTGTGGCGAGAGTTTTCATTTAAAGGAAGAAAAGAATGCCGACTGACGAAAAAGAAATTATCATCCTTAATCGAGATACCATGGCTTTGCTGGTTCCTTCAGGTAGGCTGATTAGGGTGCCCAAAGGAACTGAAGTAACTATCTCCCAAAGTATGGGAGGCACATTCACGGTGGTTATTTATGGCAATCTTGCACGCATTGGTGCTCAAGACGCAGATTCTTTAGGCAAACAAGCCGAAAATCCTTTGGATAAGTTACCTAATAATGCCAGCATTAAAGATAAAGTGTGGGCGCAATTGCGCACAGTATTTGACCCAGAAATTCCAGTCAATATTGTCGACTTAGGACTGGTTTACATCTGTGATATTGAGAGAGTGAAGGATGACGCACATCGCGTGCTTATTCAAATGACATTAACGGCGCCAGGTTGTGGAATGGGACCTGTGCTAGTTGAGGATATAAAACT
This sequence comes from Coxiella-like endosymbiont, assembly GCF_024730665.1. GTDB lineage: Bacteria > Pseudomonadota > Gammaproteobacteria > Coxiellales > Coxiellaceae > Coxiella. Next base: position 414,213 of record NZ_CP084737.1, on the reverse strand, counting down.
AAAAATTCTTGCTGTTCCTGAAGTTAGTGACATTCATGTTGAGATTGTACTTGATCCACCATGGGACCGCAGTATGATGTCAGACACAGCCAAATTGCAGTTGGGGCTTTTTTAAGACGCAAAGTAAACACTTGCTTTATGTGAACAAGTAAAGAAAGTTGTTCCTCTCTCGGCTACGTTCAATTGTTGTAAGTACGCCGGAATTATAGTTTTTTGTATAGCTTTTAAATCTGGAATGAACGTTATTTCGATTTGGGTGCACCAGGGTGTGGTGTTTTCAAGTAGCTAAAGAACTTGTAGGGACTTGACGGTACGGTGGTTATCGCAATGGTTTCTGCAATTGATCTCTCACTTGATGCATGAAGGGTGATTTTAATGAAGCAGATTTTAATCACTCACAGGAAATAAATAGTACACAAGAAAAGGTCGAGTGGACATATAGATCTTGTTATTTCGGGTATAGCCTCCCCACAATATTTTGGTATGAAAAGTGTTAATCGGCCAAAATTATTCTATATAAAATATGGTTTTTAGCTAAATTTTCAGGGTCTAGCATCGACGTACTTTTAGTTGACTTGCACCAGCACTTTAAGCGTGTCAAACTCGAAAAACTAAGCGCCTCACGGAGGCTACGATTGAGTGAAATTTATATACTCGCTACTGAATTTCTAGGCTATAATCAATAAGCATAAAGCAAATACGAGGTAACGTCTTGAATAGTATGGTTAAGAATTTACTGCTGTGGTTAGTGATTGCAGTAGTTCTCATCACTATCTTTAGCAATTTTGGTGCACATCAGCCAGAAGTTCAATCTTATAGTTATTCGAAATTTGTTAAAGCAGTTAATGATGACAAAGTCAGTAGTGTAGTTATTCAGGGACACGAAATTAAAGGTATTACTAAGGATAATCAGCATTTTACGACTTATTTACCAATGGAAGATCAAATCCTTCTCAATCAATTGATGACGAAAGACGTTAGTGTTAAAGGTGAACCACCCAAACAACAAAGCATGTTTTTGCATATTATTATTAGTTGGTTACCGTTTTTAATTTTAATTTTCGTATGGATTTTATTTATGCGTCAGATGCAAGGGGGAACTCGCGGTGGGGGTCCAATGTCGTTTGGGCGCAGTAAAGCACGGTTGCTTAGTCAAGATCAGGTTAAAGTGACTTTTAATGATGTCGCCGGAGTTGAAGAGGCAAAAGAAGAAGTCAAAGAATTGGTCGATTTTCTTCGTGATCCAGCTAAATTTCAACGTTTAGGTGGCAAAATGCCTTGCGGCGTTCTTCTAGTGGGGCCACCAGGAACAGGTAAGACGCTATTAGCTAAGGTTGTCGCTGGTGAAGCGAAGGTACCTTTCTTTACAATTTCGGGTTCGGACTTTGTGGAAATGTTTGTAGGTGTCGGCGCTTCACGTGTTCGTGATATGTTTGATCAAGCAAAGAAACAAGCGCCATGTATTATCTTTATTGATGAGATTGATGCTGTTGGCCGTCATCGAGGTGCTGGTTTGGGTGGTGGGCATGACGAAAGGGAGCAAACGCTGAACCAGCTTTTGGTAGAAATGGATGGTTTTGAAGGGAAAGAGGGTATTATCGTGATGGCAGCGACTAATCGACCGGATGTGCTTGATCCTGCTTTATTGCGTCCTGGTCGTTTTGATCGTCAGGTAGTGGTACCGCTACCTGATATTAAAGGCCGTGAACGAATTCTTCAGGTCCATATGAGCAAGTTACCATTAGCACCTAATGTAAAGGCTTCTGTGATTGCGCGAGGGACACCAGGATCTTCTGGTGCGGATTTGGCCAATATTGTTAATGAAGCTGCTCTTTTCGCCGCACGAGAAAATAAAAAAGAAGTTGGCATGATTGAGTTTGAACGCGCAAAAGATAAAATTATAATGGGGGCAGAACGTCGCTCGATGGTAATGAGTGATGAAGAAAAAAATTAACGGCTTATCATGAGGCGGGGCATGCGATTGTTGGTTTACACATGCTTGAGCATGATCCTGTTTATAAAGTTACAATTATTCCAAGAGGTCGTGCTTTAGGCATTACGCTGTTTTTACCTGAACGAGACCGTTATAGCATGACGAAACGTCGACTGGAATGTCAGTTAGCAGGATTATTTGGTGGACGTATAGCCGAAGAAATCATTTTTGGTGATGATCAAATTACTACGGGTGCTTCTAACGATATTGAAAAAGCTACCGAAATCGCACGAAGTATGGTGACTAAATGGGGGTTGTCGCCAAAATTGGGGCCTTTGAGGTATGGCGAGGAAGAAAGTGAAATCTTTTTGGGACGATCCGTCACGCAACGTAGAAATATTTCAGAGGCGACCAACAAAGAGATTGATTCTGAAGTGCGTCGCATTATTGATGCGACTTATGGTATTGCAAAGAAAACTTTAGAAGAACACATAGATCAACTTCATTCAATGGCAAATGCATTAATTAAGTATGAAACTATTGGGGAAGTACAAATTAAAGAAATTTTAGCAGGGAAAGAATCGTCTCCGCCTGAAGGTTGGAAAGAAGAAAATGGGAGTACTAAGGAAGACGAAAAAAAGAAACAACTGTAGTACCCGTAGCTGAAGTTGAGCCATCACTAGAGCACCGGCACCAAATTCTGCCAGCTGAAGGTGCTCAACTTAATTTTTGCACCCCTTTACGAGAATGACAATGTTAGAAAAGCAGTTTTATTTGCGCTTGTATGATGGCCGTTGTGTCTTTTTTCTGAACCAGCGATTATGGGAATCATTAACGTTTCTCCTAATTCATTCTACAATCCCCATTCAGATTTAAATTCTGTATTGCATACTGCCGAAAAAATGATAGAAGAAGGTGCTGATATTTTGGATATTGGAGCAGAAGCAACGAATCCGTTTGTGAAACTTGACAAAGATTCACCGTCTTTGCAGAAAGAATTAGATCGTCTTATACCTGCTGTTGATAGGATCAAAAAGCATTTCAATATTCTAGTATCTGTTGATACAAGTCGACCTCAGGTAATGCGAGAAGCGGTGAATGCCGGCGCCGATATAATTAATGATCAGCGTGCCTTACAAATAGAAGGTGCTTTGATGACAGCGGCAGAGTTGAAAACGCCGGTATGCCTCATGCATTTCCCTGGTTCGGTGCAAAAATCAGGTTCCTCATCCTGTTCTAGTTTTTTAGAGAATATTAAAAATGACTTGAAAAATGCGATCGAACGTTGTGCAACAGTAGGTATTTCGCGGGATCGCATTATCATTGACCCCGGTTTTGGTCAAGGCAATTATGGGAAAAATTTGACCGTAAATTTTTATTTACTAAACCGATTATCTGAATTCACTTCCTTGAAGTTGCCTATCCTTTCAGGATGGTCGCGAAAATCAATGGTGGGAGATGTTATTAATCAACCGCCGATGGGTCGACTTTTTGGAAGCATTGCTGCGGATACATTAGCTGTGTACCAAGGTGCTTCGGTGATTCGAACACATGATGTAAAAGCAAGCCGAGAAGCAGTAAAAATAGCAGCTTATGCTAAAAGGATTAGCAAAGATGAAATGGAGTAATAGTAAGAAGTATCAAGATTAATTTTTTCCTTATTTAAGTAAATAAGGAGACAGGAAAATGGAAAAAAATATTTTGGAACGGATGGGATCCGTGGACAAGTAGGTAGCTCGCTCATTAATGCAGAGTTTATGCTTAAATTGGGTTGGGCTGTAGGTAAAGTATTGGCAAATAGCCAATCGGCTACCGTTCTAATTGGAAAAGATACACGTATTTCAGGTTACATGATTGAGTCAGCGCTTCAAGCTGGCTTATCAGCGGCTGGAGTTAATATTAAACTCACAGGTCCAATGCCAACGCCAGCTCTTGCTTATTTAACACGTTCGGTGCGTGCCGATGCTGGCATTGTTATTAGCGCTTCGCATAATGATTATCCTGATAATGGAATTAAATTTTTCAATAAAGATGGCTTTAAATTATCGGACGCATTAGAGTTAGCTATTGAAAAACAAATCGATAAACCGATGCGTACCATGCAAGCTGAGCGTTTAGGAAAAGCTGCGCGCATGAGTGAGGCGCACGGTCGTTATATTGAATTTTGTAAAAATACATTTCCTTCCCAACTCTCTTTAAAAGGTTTAAAGCTTGTTTTAGATTGCGCGAATGGTGCAACCTACGCCGTTGCACCTTCTATTTTCCATGAACTCAGTGCAACTTTGGTCCCAGTTAATATTAAACCAGATGGATTTAATATTAATCAAAGTTGTGGCGCAATTAACACACAGAAATTGCAAAAAAGTGTTATAAAACATAAAGCCGATGTTGGTATCGCTTTTGATGGTGATGGTGATCGGCTGATCATGGTAGATCATCGAGGAGTTAAAGTCGATGGAGATGAATTATTATGCATAATAGCCATCGATCGCTTTCATTTGAAAGAAGATCGTCCACTTGGTGTTGTGGGCACTGTGATGAGTAATTTAGGTCTGGAGCAAACATTAAAACGGCACCATATTGTATTTGAGCGCTCACCGGTAGGTGATCGTTATGTACTCGAATTAATGCAACGAAAAGGCTGGTTTTTAGGTGGTGAATCATCAGGGCATATTGTTGATTTAGGATTTACGACAACAGGAGATGGCATTATTACTGCCTTACAAATTTTACGGATTATGCAACAGACTAGTAAGCCGCTTGCTGAACTAAAGAAAATAATGGTAAAACGGCCACAAATATTAATTAATATACCCATCGGTGAAGTTTTAGATATCAGACGTTACCACACTATCGAAAGAGCTGTAGCAGAAGCAAAAAAACAACTTAATAGTGCTGGTCGTATTTTATTACGCCCATCCGGAACGGAACCGTTAATTCGCGTGATGGTGGAAGGTAATGATGAAGTTATTGTTCGTCAAACAGCAGAGAAACTCGCAACACTGGTAGAAAAATCACTCCGGTAATTATCTCCTTCTCTAGATACTAACTCATTTATATTTATGAACCAGTCGAACATAATCAGGCAAAAATTAGGTGTATTTAGTCTAGCGACGATTATAGCAGGTGTCCGTGGATAATAGTGGATAGTATCAGATTTGCCTGCTGCCGCTTTATTTGGCAGTTCTCTTATTTTCTTTTTTATTTTAGGAACGATTTTTTCTTATTGCCGAGGCGCTGATTGCAGCTGAACTTTCATCAATAAGCAAAGATCATGGTGATGTTTATACGTAGGTTAAAAATGCTTTGTTACCTCATATTGGCAGAGCGGGATGTGGGTAGGATTAACTAGTTGTTATGATGTCTTTTTACAGTACGGAAATCGCGACTGTGCATACAGTTGATGTAAAAAATCCAAAAGAAGCCTATCCGCAAGCGATGTTAATTGCAACTTTATTTATTAAGTGAACAGTGTGATTTCCGTATGGAGTATAGAAAAACATTTACCATTTAAATTAATTTCTGTTGTGTAAGTTGAATTCAATTAGTTTTTTATCTCTCAATCAGCGGTAGTCGCTGACTCTGTAAGAAGATATTTTCCTTTTATCCATACAGAATTAGTATTGCTTTCTTAGAGGGGGATTAGAAAGACTGAATGATTCTGCCTTGATAGCGAACGACGTATATCGCGAGACAGCCTTTGAAAAGATAGGCTTGGGTAGCTTTTCGATACAAATAAATTTCTCGAACAGGATTAATATAGAATATCACCACGAGAAACGATGATTGTTTTTCTTATTATTTTTACTGTTTCGATGTTTGTGCAAATTTTTCAAAAAGGAAGGTGGATTTAAAAAAATTGTGTTTATAATAAGTTTGGCAGAAGGATTTGGATTCTTAATTTCCATAGTATTAGCTCTTTTTAATAAAATTAAAGCATTATCAAATTTTCTCAGTTTTTTTGTTCTCTTGTCTTTTAACCACTGGCATTTTCTTGTAACGAGTAAGGAGAGGTGTCTTGCTATGGTGTTTTTATTGCGCTGACCTATATTTTGAGCTCGACAACTCATTAAGAAGCGTCTAGAATTCTATCATTAGTTGTGAGGCGTTATGGGAGCTTACGAGGAAGCACTAACTTTCGATGATGTTCTATTACTTCCTGGTTACTCTGAAGTCTTGCCAAAAGACGTATCGCTGGCCACAAAGCTCGCTGGTGATATTACTCTTAACATCCCCTTCTTATCCGCCGCTATGGATACCGTCACAGAAGCACGATTAGCCATTGCATTGGCTGAGACGGGAGGCCTCGGCATTATTCACAAGAATATGAGCCCAGCGCGACAAGCAAGTGAAGTCCACAAAGTTAAAAAGTTTGAAAGCGGGGTAGTTTTTGATCCCGTTACTGTTTCTCCGGAAAGTACCATTGGCGAGCTCAAGAAAATTACAAATGAACATAATATTTCTGGATTACCGGTGGTAAAAGGAAAACAGCTTATAGGGATTATTACCAATCGCGATATTCGTTTTGAGTTGGATATGCAACAAAAAGTGGTCAACTTAATGACCCCAAAAAAGCGGTTAATCACCATAAAAGAAGGAGCCTCGCGTGATGAAATCATTAATCTTTTCCGCCAACATCGGGTTGAAAAATTGCTTGTCATTAATGAAGGCTATGAATTGCGTGGCTTGATTACGGTGAAAGATATTTTACGATCAGCACAGAATCCTAATGCCTGTAAAACGGTCTCAGGGCAGTTACGTGTAGGTGCTGCAATTGGGACCGGAAAAGAGACTTCAGAACGTGTAGAGGCGTTGATTAGAGAAGGTGTTGATGTGATTGTGGTAGATACAGCTCACGGGCATTCGAAAGGGGTGATTAAGCGGGTGAAATGGATTAAGAAGCATTATCCGCATGTACCAATCATCGCTGGTAATATTGCTGTTGCTGAAGCTGCCAGAGCGTTAGTGGATGCAGGTGCAGATGCGGTTAAAGTAGGAATTGGCCCTGGGTCTATTTGCATTACGCGGATTATAGCAGGCATTGGTATGCCACAAATTACGGCAATTGCTTCAGTAGCTGCAGAATTAAAAAACGATAATATTCCCGTTATTGCCGATGGAGGAATTCGTTTCTCTGGTGATATTTGTAAAGCCATAGCAGCTGGAGCGCACGTCGTAATGATTGGTGGATTATTAGCTGGTACCGAAGAAGCACCCGGAGAAGAGGTTTTATATCAAGGTCGTTCATATAAATCTTATCGGGGTATGGGTTCTGCTGGGGCGATGTTTGGAACTTATGGTTCTTTCGATCGTTATTTTCAGGAATCTCATGAGGAACAGGAAAAATATGTCCCTGAAGGGATTGAGGGACGCGTGCCTTACAAGGGTCCTTTACGTGGGGTAATTCAGCAATTGGTCGGCGGCCTGCGTTCAGGTATGGGCTATACTGGTTGCAAAGATATTAATGAATTGCGTACAAAAACAAAATTTGTTCGAGTAACCCGTGCGGGTGTTCGCGAAAGTCATGTCCATGATGTAACAATTACAAAAGAATCACTAAATTATTCAATTGAAGAATAAAGGCTTATGTTTAGCGATATTCGACGACATCGAATTTTGATCCTTGATTTTGGTTCTCAGTATACTCAGCTCATTGTACGGCGGGTGCGTGAAATTGGCGTATATTGTAAATTGATGCCCTATGATATTGATGAAAAAACTATTCGTGATTTTAGTCCGCACGGAATTATTTTGTCAGGTGGGGCAGAAACTGTCACTATAGACCATACTATGCGCGCTCCTGTAATTGTGTTTGAGATTGGCTGTCCTGTGCTTGGTATTTGTTATGGTATGCAGACCATGGCTTATCAATTAGGTGGTAGAGTGGATACTACAGAAAGAGCGGAATTTGGCCATGCAGAATTGCGAATATTGCATTCCACTTCATTGCTAGCAGGTATCGAAGATCACGTTTCTCCTGATGGCACTCCTTTATTAAATGTTTGGATGAGTCATGGTGATATTGTTACGGTGTTGCCTCCTGGTTTTAAAACTATTGGGAGCACTAACAATTCACCTTTCGCCGCGATGGTTGATTCCAAGCGAAAATTTTTCGGATTACAGTTTCATCCTGAGGTAACGCATACCTCACGGGGACGCTGTATTTTAGAACGTTTTGTCAGTGAAATTTGTCGTTGTAAATCTAGTTGGATAACAAAAAGCATTATTGAAGACTACATTCGCGATATTCGAAAAAAAGTAGGCAAGGGACGAGTGATTGTTGGATTATCAGGAGGTATCGATTCTGCAGTAACCGCAGCTCTTGTTTATAAAGCAATTGGCGATCAGTTAGTTTGTGTCTTGGTAGACACCGGTTTATTACGCCTAAATGAATCAGAAGAAATTTTAGGGATTTTTAAAAGATATATGGGCGTTAAAGTCATTCGCGTTGACGCAAAAGAAATATTCATGAAAGCATTAGGAGGTATTTTTAATCCTGAAGAAAAACGTAAAATTATAGGAGAGCAGTTTATTAGCGTGTTTGAAACAGAAGCTAAAAAACTTAATGTTAACTGGTTAGGGCAAGGAACGATTTATCCTGATATCATTGAATCAGCAAAAACAGAAACTGGAAAAAGTCATATCATTAAGACTCATCATAATGTAGGTGGGTTACCACCTGAAATGAATTTAAAACTGATCGAACCGTTACGCGAATTGTTTAAAGATGAAGTTCGGAAATTAGGTTTGGCATTGGGGTTACCTAAAGATCTCATTTGTCGGCATCCATTTCCAGGGCCTGGTTTGGCGATTCGTATTTTGGGAAAAATTATACCTGAATATATTGATATTTTAAAACGCGCCGATGCAATTTTTATTGAGGAGCTGAAAAAATACCATTATTACCAAAACGTAAATCAGGCATTCGTGGTGTTCATACCTGTAAAAACTGTTGGCGTTAAAGGTGATTCTCGTCATTACGGTTATGTAGTGGTCTTGCGTGCAGTAAAAACTATAGATTTTATGACCGCACGATGGGCAGAATTGCCTTACGATTTTTTGTCTGAAGTCGCCCATCGTATCATCAACGAAATTAAAGAAATATCGCGAGTGGTTTATGACATTACTAGTAAACCACCAGCGACGATTGAGTGGGAATAAAGTAGAAGAACACTAAAACACTCCATTAAGGTCCTCTGATGAACATAAAATTGTTGAAATGAATGGTTTAAAAGAAGAAGAATTTATTCTTACTACTATTAATTACAGTGGCTGTACTCGTTTAGAATAATAGTTTTTTAAAGAAGCTGTTAAGAATACTTGTAGACATATTCAATGTTTTAGTTATAAATGTAAAAACAGGAATGGATGTCGATGCTATCCCCCGAAAAGACTTTGAGTTTCCCATTGCTGATTGCTCCAGTGGGTTAAATCCTAGGAAACCAGATTCGTGAGCTAACTGATCTAGGAAATATTGTCGGAAAAGCGGGAACTGATTTATACATGCTTACATTATCTTAGTGGCGCCATTGCACACATCATTTAGGGGTTGTTAATTAAAGCTAGTGTTAAATCTGCCGAGAACGTATGCTTTCAACGGTATATCGTCTTTTCTTTTAGTTTGCAAATTAAGAATGGATTTCCTATCATCTCTAATTACGTGCCATGAATATCTTTAAGCAGAAGTGACTAAAAAACTAAATATTCTAGTATGTTGTGGAGGAAAATCAACCGAACATGAAGTTTCAATTCAATCGGCAAGAAATGTTATCGCGACTTTAGATACTAATAAGTATGTCATTTCTGTAGTGTTTATTGATCGACAGGGTAAATGGTATCTAATTGATAAATCAGAAGCATTTTTGAATCGTGATTTAGAATATTTAGTTGAGGCGGGGTTGGCACTGCCAATTACAATAACGTTGGGTGGGCTGAAACAGTTATGGAAGTTGAATAGCGGAAACTATCCAGTAGATTGTATTTTTCCAATGGTACACGGAACTCAAGGGGAAGATGGTGTATTACAAGGGTTCTTTGAGCTTTTGAGTCTGCCTTATGTAGGAGCTGATGTGCAAAGTTCTGCCATCTGTATGGGAAAGGACATTACTAAAAGTTTATTGAGAACAGCTGGTATCCCAGTAGTTGATTGGTATACGCTTTTTCCATCAGATGTGTGGGAAGGTTTATATCAAAAATTAACCGCTACATGGCATACACTAGAAATTTTTGTTAAAGCCGCCAGTTTGGGTTCATCAGTGGGCATATTGCCAATAAAAACAGAGAGTGAATTTAAAGAAGCTATTAAAATGGTTTTTACTTATGATGATCGTCTTATCATCGAACCACGTATTCTCGGACGGGAGATTGAATGTGCTGTATTAGGCAATAGAAATCCGAAGGCTTCTTTGCCTGGGGAGATAATTATTCGTCATCATGATTACTATTCTTACGAAGCAAAATATATTGACCCCAATGGAGCAACTACACTAACTTCAGTCGATTTACCTGAGATAATGATTAAACGCATTCAACAAATGTCAGTCGACGCTTTTAAGACGGTGCATTGTTCTGGGATGGCACGGGTAGATTTTTTTATATCAAATAAAAATGAATTAATGATTAATGAGATTAATACTATTCCTGGATTTACGGATATTAGTATGTATCCAAAAATGTGGGAAGCGACAGGATTACCTTGTCGTGATTTATTAGATCAATTAATTGAGTTAGCTTTAGAACGTTACCGAGAACAGAAAAAATTAATACGTTGTTACGGCTTACCTTCGTAATCTAGCAAATTGAATATTCGGTCAAATCGCTAGATTACGAAGGTAATATAAGAAATGGGGCATAACTAATGAATTCATTTATTCATTTAGCTGTTCACAGTGAATATTCAATTGTCGACAGCGTGGTACGTATCGATCAATTATTGCAACGTGTTGCCGATTTAAAAATGTCCGCGGTTGCATTGACTGACGAAGTCAATCTTTTTGCTCTCGTTAAATTTTATCGTGCTTCGTTTAATAAAGGAATCAAACCCATTATCGGTTCTGAATTGTTATTAGTTGAAGGTGATACAATATTCCGTCTGACTGCCCTTTGTCAAAATTCCATTGGTCTTCATCATCTTATCCAATTATTATCTCGTTCCTATATCGAAGGTCGGGCTCGTAATCAAGCATTAATTCGTTGGGAATGGTTAGTAGAGGCAAGAGGTGGACTGATTATTTTATCGGGGGGCGTCGTGGCGATGTTGGCCAAGCCTTGTTACAAAATCGTTATCCTCTAGCGGGAGAACGTTTAAGTCGTTGGTTAGACTATTTTCCTGACAGCTTTTACCTTGAATTACAGCGCACTGATCGGGAACAAGAAGAAGATTACATTTATGACGCCGTTCAATTGGCGTTAGCCTACGATGCCCCCGTCGTCGCCACCAATGATGTTCGCTTCTTATATCAATCAGATTTTGAAGCGCATGAAGCGCGAGTATGCATTCATCAAGGTTATTTATTAGAAGATGCTAATCGACCCCGTGCTTATAGTGATCAGCAATATTTAAAAAACGCTGAAGAAATGGAGGCACTTTTTTCAGATATTCCTGAAGCATTAGAAAATACTATTGAAATTGCCAAACGTTGTAATGTTCAGGTAAAGCTCGGCGAAATATTTTTGCCTCGATTCCCTGTGCCTGTTCATTTAACCATTGAAGATTATTTTCGTCAGCAAGTTAAAGAAGGATTGGAAAAACGTTTTGCTGGACCAAAAGCAAAAGAAAAATTTTCAAGAAAGATTTATGACGATCGCTTAGAAACTGAAATTACTGTTATTATTAAAATGGGATTTGCAGATTATTTTTTAATTGTGTCAGATTTTGTTGCATGGGCAAAACAGCATCATATTCCCGTTGGCCCTGGACGAGGTTCTGGTGCGGGGTCGTTGGTAGCTTATTCGTTAGGTATAACTGAATTAGATCCGTTAGAACATGAATTGCTATTTGAACGCTTTTTGAATTTAGAACGCGTTTCTATGCCTGATTTTGACATTGATTTTTGCGTCGAAGGTCGCGATCGCGTTATTAATTACGTAGCAAAACGTTATGGGCGTGAAGCAGTAGCTCAGATTATTACTTATGGCACGATGGCGGCGCGTGCCGTATTACGAGATGTTGGTCGTGTGCTAGGTTTAGCTTATAGTTATGTTGATAAGGTTGCCAAACTACTGCCATTTGAATTAGGCATGACACTAGAAAAAGGACTTGAACGAGAGGCAATGCTGGCTAAGCGATATGCAGAAGATGACCAGGTAAAAAACCTTATTGATCTCGCGATGAAATTAGAAGGTCTTACACGCAATGCAAGTAAGCATGCCGGCGGTGTAGTCATTTCACCAACTCAATTAACTGACTTTATCCCGTTGTATTCCGAACCTGATAGTGACCATCTGGTGACACAATTTGATAAAGATGATGTCGAAGCGATTGGCTTGGTTAAATTTGATTTTTTAGGTTTACGTACGTTAACCATTGTCGATCGGGCAGTACAAAATATTAATGCTAAAAGAAAAGCACAAAATGAATCACTGCTTGATATTAACACCATTCCATTATGGGATGAAAAAACATATGCACTTCTCAAAAGTTGTGCGACTACCGCTGTATTTCAATTGGAATCTCGGGGTATGAAAGAATTAATTCACCGGCTTCAGCCTGACAGTTTTGCCGATATCATGGCGTTGCTTGCTTTATTTCGACCTGGGCCTTTGCAGTCTGGGATGGTAGATACATTTATTGCTTGTAAGCATGGTGAACAAGCGGTGCATTATCTTCACTCAGATTTAGAACCGATTTTACGTTCTACTTATGGTGTAATTCTTTATCAAGAGCAAGTAATGCAAATTGCGCAGATATTAGCAGGTTATTCTTTAGGCGCTGCAGATGTTTTGCGGCACGCCATGGGAAAAAAGAAACCCAAAGAAATGGCGAAGCAACGCGCCGTCTTTATGCAAGGCACCAAGGTGCGAGGAATAAATGAAAATTTAGCAACTCAAATTTTTAATTTAATCGAAAAATTTTCAGGATATGGTTTTAACAAATCGCACTCTGCTGCTTATGCATTCATTGCTTATCAAACAGCGTGGCTGAAAGCCCACTATCCTGCGGAATTTATGGCAGCGGTTTTATCGTCTGATATGGATAACATCGATAAGGTAGTTAGTTTTATTCACGAATCTCGTAATATGGGTTTAGAAATATTACCGCCGACTATTAATCAAGGGCACTATTATTTTACGGTTAATGCTAAAGGGCAGATTGAATACGGATTGGGAGCGATTAAGGGGGTTGGCGAAGTGGCTGCTTTACATATCGTGGCATGTCGCGATATGAAAGGTAAATTTCAAGGGCTTTTTGATTTTTGTCATCGTGTGGATTTGCGTAAAGTAAATCGGCGTGTATTAGATCCCTTAATTCGCTCAGGAGCGATGGATGACTTTAATATTTCGCGTGCGTCTTTAAGCAAGTCATTAAAGCTGGCGCTTCAATCGGCAGAACAAAAAAATAGAAATGAAGAGTTGGGCCAACATGATTTATTCGGCAACGAATCTGAGAAAGAAATTTTTGAGTCATACATTATAAAGTCTGAGTGGGGTACTGCCGAACGTTTGAAAGGAGAAAAGGAAACGTTGGGGTTATATGTTACTGGTCATCCTTTGGATTCTTACGAAAAGGAAATCAAAGCTGCTGGAGCGGTAGCTATTAGTCAATTGAATATTTCTGAGAGCGTTATTGTCGTTGCAGGCATAATGATGGGGATACGTACCATAGTGACACGTAGTGGAAAACGCATGGCGGTGCTTGTTCTTGAGGATCGGACTGGGCGAATTGAGACCACTTTGTTTAGTAATTTATATCAAAAGGTCGCTGCGGATTTGGATGATAATGTTATTTTAGTCGTTCATGGTTCAGTAGAGAGAGACGATTATACCGGCAGTTACAGGTTGGTAGCTAATACGTTAATGACGTTAAATCAGGCACGTGAGCAGATGGTTAAACGATTGCTTATTCGGGTGGATGGCAAGGAGGTTGACCATCTCCTTGCTCAACTCCCTTCTGCCATCGAATCTTATGTCGGAGGACAATGTTCGATTGCTATTGCTTATCAAAGTGAAACTGCTGCTGCTGAGCTTGTTTTAGGAGATGCTTGGAAAATTAAACCTAGCAGTGAATTATTAAATCGTCTTAGTCAATTGTGTAGTAATGAAAAAGTAGAATTTGAATATTAGGCTATTTTTATATATAGAGTATAGAGAGTCGCAATAGGGATGAGTTTTCACCATATGGTAAGTGCCATTGTGACATTTGAGGAAGTGACGGGTATTAATCACCTTCTTTCCTTTTTCAATGGCTTTAGCCCTAGTTTGTTCTAATTATCTATTTTATTGTTGTGGTATCACGCTGATAAATGGTAGCGAGACCATCGCGGTAATGATCCTTTTATTTTACTAATATCAGCTTGATTGCTGATCGCAATGCCACTCAATGTCTGGTTTCAGGTGGGTCGTTACAGAAGATGTTGTTTATTAAAAGGGGTTAAATACGATCTTAATCTAAAAGCTTTCAAAGACTGGATAAATGATCTATGACTATCTAGGCTAGTCACCGCATTCAAAAGTGGCAGGCCTGAGCAGCGCATGTTAGAACATATTTTTTATCGCTATCAAACGTCTAGACTAATATCGCAAAAATAATACATAAACATAATTAACAAAAAACGAAAGTATACACATCAGGAGCCCGCTAAAAACTAACGATTTCCACATGTTCATCGTAAAATTTGTTCGCTTAAAGCAGATAGGTTTTCTTAACTAGAACGACTTCATATCCAAACAACTAACATTATTTTCATTCTATTCTAAAACGTAATCTGTAATAGTCTACATTACCCTTTACACAATAATAGTCAGTAAGCACTCAATTTTGTGCTGGTATGGATGTGTGGGTTCAGATGATTGGGTCGCGCGTTTGGAGTCGTTTACGATCGGCGTCGTTTCTTAATGAAAATCGGTAAGATTTTAAGGACACATAAATTGGAGAGAATTACAATGCATTATTGGCCAATAGAGATTAAAAATTTAATTTTAATTGAGTTGATGAATTTAATTTTGAAATGCGTTTCACTTAGTACAATATTAATCCTAATATCCTGTGTAAAAATCCTTTAAGGCTTGAGCATGATTCAATTGAAAGAGTAGCTGGTTAATCTAAGTTATAGAAATAGTAATAAAATAAAATAGTTATATTAACCAGCTACTCTTTCAATTGGCTCCTCGGGAGGGATTTGAACCCCCGACAAAGTGATTAACAGTCACCTGCTCTACCTACTGAGCTACCGAGGAGTACGATGGAAAGAAGCTGTATGTTAACGATCAATGCACTGAGAATCAACTGAACTATTGATCGAATACCGTTGCTAATCTGTCCATTGCTTTGATTAATTTTTCCATACTCGTAGCATAAGAAAGACGAATGTAGCCTTTAAACCCGAAAGCACTACCGGGTACCACTGCCACATTGATTTTATCTAATAAATAAGTGGAGAGTTCAATATCGGACTTTAATCCAAGTCGTTGTATTGTCGCTGAGACATTTGGAAAAAGATAGAACGTACCATCTGCTGGAATGTAATGTATACCTTCCATTTTATTCAGAGTTGAAAGCACGAAATCGTGTCTGGATTTGTATGCTTCATACATATAATTAAAATCTTGGTGTTCATGGCCTAACGCACTAGTAGCAGCTACTTGAGCAATCGAATTTGGAGAAGAAGTGCTTTGTGATTGGATTTTTTTCATTGCCTGAACGATGCTTTTAGAAGCAGCAGCATAACCAATTCGCCATCCAGTCATTGCGTAGGCCTTTGAGACGCCATTAACAACGATTGTACGTTCCTGTAGTTCAGGACAAACGTTAACTATATTGACGAAACGATTTTGGCCCCACAAAATGTATTCATAAATGTCATCCGAAAGAACTAAAATCTGCGGATGCTGCAGCAAGACATCTGCTAGAGCCTTTAATTCATTTTTTGAATAAGCAATGCCAGAAGGATTACTTGGGCTGTTTAAAATTAATAAACGCGTTTTTTCTGTGATGGCTTTTGATAATTGTTCAGGAATAATTTTGAAATTTTTCGTAATCTTTGTTTGAATAATCACCGGCTTTGCTTCTGCCATTTCTGCCATTGGAGGGTAACTTACCCAATAAGGGGCTGGAATGATAGCTTCATCACCTGAATTAAGTATCGCCATGAAAGCATTATAAATCGATTGCTTCGCGCCGTTGCTTACAATAATTTCATTGAGTTCATAGTCTAGCTGATTATCTCGCTTCAATTTATGAGCGATCGCCGCTTTTAAATCAGAGGTACCATCCACGTTGGTATATTTAGTGAAGCCTTCATAAATAGCTTGGATGGCGGACTGTTTAATAAAATCTGGGGTGTCGAAATCGGGTTCTCCAGCGCTAAGACTAATTATATCACGACCTTGATTTTCTAATTCATGGGCTAAATCTGAAATGGCTAAAGTAGCGGAAGGTTCAATTTGTTTGGTTCTGGTGGATAGAATAGCATTCATGTTTAAGCTCCTTTGAGACTGCTTGGTTAGAGTAACGGAAAATAAAGTTGTAAACAATGGGAGTTCTAGAAAGGTATAGTTTTGTGATTTGGTCAACAATCCAATCTAAGAGAAAATATCATTCAATTCAATTAGGTTCGCAATCTATTAAATCTGCGGAGATCTCACCTTTGACGTTATCTCCTCAATTTTTAAAGCAGGATAAAATGAATTAGATGGGCTCAACTATTATTTTTGGTGCACTACCCACAGTCAAACTGTAGAATGACGAAGAACACATTTAGATGAAAAAATTTAAACTCACCTCTAAATTTAAGCCTAGCGGAGATCAGCCTCAGGCGATAGCAAAACTGACTACTGGCTTAAGTAATGGCCTAACAGCACAGACGCTTTTGGGTGTGACTGGTTCAGGAAAAACATTCACCGTTGCTAGCGTGATTGAAAAATCTGAACGTACTACGCTTATTTTAGAACCCAATAAGACTCTAGCAGCGCAAGTCTATTCAGAAATGCGCGAATTTTTCCCAGAAAATGCTGTCGAATACTTCGTTTCTTACTACGATTACTATCAGCCGGAAGCCTATATACCTAGTTCAGATACCTATATCGAAAAAGATGCCTCGGTTAACGAACACATTGAGCAAATGCGTTTATCAGCAACGAAAGCGTTAACAGAACGTTATGATACCATTATTGTTGCTACTGTTTCTGCAATTTATGGTTTAGGTAATCCTGGCTCTTATTTAAAGATGCTATTACATTTAACACGAGGTGATCGAATCGACCAGCGTAAAATATTACGGCGTTTAGCAGAGTTGCAATATACTCGAAATGACTTAGAACTACATCGGGCAACTTACCGGGTTTACGGTGATGTGATTGACGTTTATCCCGCAGATTCTAATCGAGAGGCGGTGCGGATCGAGCTATTTGATGATGAGGTTGAAAATATCAGTTATTTCGATCCACTGACGCATGAGATGTTACGGCGAGTGCCGCGAGTGACCATTTATCCAAAAACGCACTATGTGACGCCTAGAGAAAAATTATTGTTGACTGTTGATCAAATAAAAATTGAATTAAAAGAAAGATTGGTTGAATTTGAAAAGACTAATAAGTTGGTAGAACGTCAACGCCTGGAGCAACGGACAAATTTTGATATAGAAATGATTTTAGAATTAGGTTATTGCACTGCTATTGAAAATTATTCTCTCTATTTATCAGGTCGAAATGCAGGAGAGCCGCCGTCAACTTTAATGGATTATTTACCTAAAAATGCACTCCTAATTATTGACGAATCGCACGTAACTGTGCCACAGCTAAGCAGTATGTATCGCGGGGATCGTACGCGCAAAGAAACTCTCGTTGAATACGGGTTTCGTTTGCCTTCAGCGCTTGATAATAGACCATTGCGATTTGATGAATTTGAGAAATTGTCTCCTCAGATGATTTTTATTTCAGCGACACCTGGTTCTTATGAAGAAAAACGCAGCAGTCAAGTGGTAGAATTGTTAGTGAGGCCGACTGGCTTAACAGATCCGGCAATTGAAGTGCGACCAATTTCCACTCAGGTTGACGATTTATTATCGGAAATTAAAAAGCGAGCCATCAAACATGAGCGCGTTTTAGTAACTACGTTAACCAAACGAATGGCAGAAGATTTAACAGAATATTTTTCCGAGCACGGTGTGCGCGTACGTTATTTGCATTCTGGTATTAAAACAGTAGAACGCGTAGAAATTATTCAGGATTTTCGTCTTGGAACTTTTGATATGTTGATAGGAATTAATTTGTTGCGCGAAGGATTAGATATTCCAGAAGTTTCTTTGGTTGCAATTTTAGATGCTGATAAAGAAGGTTTTTTACGTTCCGAGCGTTCCCTAATTCAAACTATCGGACGTGCAGCGAGAAATGTGCGCGGTAAAGCTATTTTATATGCAGATCACGTTACCAATTCTATGAAGCGCGCAATAGATGAAGCGCAAAGAAGACGAGAGGTTCAGGAAGCCTATAATAAAAAATACCATATTACTCCGAAGAGCATTCAAAAAGCCATTATTGAAATTATTGAAGTCGCGCGTGTTTATAAAAAAGGGTCGTTTATTAGCCAGACGCAAGCGGTGGCAGAAGAAAAAGCGGAGTGTCTTGCTATGTCACCGAAAAAATTGTCAAAACATTTTCGGAAATTGGAAGAACAGATGTATCGCCGTGCGAGAAATTTAGAATTTGAAGAAGCAGCGATGGTTCGTGATAAAATCCAACAGATCCAAAAGTGGCTTTTAAAAGTTAAGTAATAACAAGAAAATACATATTGCCCAAAGGTTTAGAAAAGTAAGAAATAATTCGAGAAGCGCCCGTTCCAGTGCATCGAGTTACTGTTTTCTGTTATCAAGCTTTTTCACCAGATTCTAACAAACCATAGATAAAGCACTTTTCATCGCAGCAGTGATTAACTAATTTTTAATCAGGGCTAGGAGCCTTCTGGCCACTTCCAGGTCATAGATATCGGGCAATTGAAAATCGAGAATTAACTGCGTCCTGCTCTTTTTCGCGTCTTCATTTTAAATTTTTCTCACCATTACTGACTTTTCCAACGATTCGTACCCATTGGATGTCATCTAATTAATCAGATGAATCCATTGGCACCTATGACACGATTTTAATTAAAGGCGAATTATAAGAGCTGCCTCTTTCATTCCTATAGAAATTAAGGGTGATATTTCATAATAACAGATTGGTTCATGCAAAAAAGTAAAAATTCCAGTCCTCACGATTAACCAATTTTCTGATAGCCTTGTAAAATATTACGCTATAATTTCATAGAATTAAATGTGAGAATGTTCGACTTTAAATGACTTCATTGGTATTCTTCTTACTTAATGAAAATAAAAAAAATAAGAAAATAAAAAGTTCCAACCCTAGACATTCCAAACACAGTGTAAGGGACTGGGTCTCCGGGTGTAGAGGCTCGGGAGGAGGGAAGTTGCATTGTGCTGCTTCACGGTTGCGCCCGTAAACCTTCGACGCTTATCTTTCACACTTTTTCGGTTGGTATAAAAGTAACAATTTGCGAGTCTATCGTTTTGAATAAAGATTTTTTAGTTTTCATTATATTGCTCATGGCACCTTTAAGTGGAGTGGGTATTGACATTTATACACCTTCATTACCTGCTATTACTCACCATTTTGCTGTGAAGACGTCTTTGGTTAAATTAACGTTAAGTGTTTATTTATTAGGATTGGGATTAGGTCAATTTGTTTTTGGCATCTTATCAGATAGCTTTGGTCGACGTCGATTATTGTTAGCTGGAATGATGATTTATGTTCTTATTTCTGCCGGTATCGCAATGTCTTTTAATATCGGCATGTTACTCACTTTTCGCTTTTTACAAGGATTAACTACCGGCGTGCCCGCAGCCATTTATCGCTCTATCATTATGGACTGTTTTAAAGGTTCTTCATTAAAACAAATAACAGGGAATGCTTCCGCTGTATGGGCGCTAGGCCCTATCGTCGCACCATTGATTGGTGGCTATTTACAGCATTATTTTAACTGGCAAGCAAATTTTTATTTCTTGTGTATTTATGGATTTATTTTGTTATTGTTAATTTATTTTTTCCTGCCTGAAACAATTCTGGAGTGTACTCCTTTTATTTTTAACATCCATGCAAAAAATGTACTGCAGATCCTCAGGCATCGTTTGTTCGTGATGATAGCTATAACCATCTCGCTCGGCTCTTCAGTATCTGTTATTTTTAACATCGTTGCTCCTTATATGATCCAAACTATTTTGGGACATACCGCCGTATTTTATGGTCATATCGCTTTACTTATAGGCTTAGCTTATTTTATAGGGTGCCTTTCCAATAATTGGGTTATTAAGGAATTTTCTTTAAAGAATGTGATGTTAACAGGACTAATCACAGTGAATATAGGTGGTTTAATTAGTGTACTCTTAGCCATTTTTTATGGAATGAATTGGGTCACCATCTCGTTTCCTATACTCCTTATTTATCTGGCTTACGGATGGGTTCAGCCGAATGGTTTTATTAGAGCCATTAGTTTGTTTCCTGGTGCTTCAGGGACAGTAAGTTCTTTGTGGGGGTCGTTAATATTAGTTACCTCTTCTTTTATCTGTTCATTGGCTGTTCTTTTAGAAACACACAATTCAATACCGTTTTCACTAGCTGTTTTTGCGTTGGGATTAATTTATTTGGTGGTAAATCTTTTATTCATACGTCCTTATTTTGTGGAAGAAAATTAATTTTCTTTAGGATTAAAATCTCGCACCCACTTATTTCAACTTGACTTGAATATTTAGTAATTTTTTAGAAGTGTGTTTTAATAAATTCAAATCATCATAATCACTTTCAATGCCATACGATCCCAATACATGACACTAATCGTGTTCAAAATATGTTCTAAAATTTTCTAACATAGATTTTTATAACGATAAAGCAAAAAACAAAAAAACCCCCCACATCCTCTCTTCTTTTTGCAAATGCTTTCATCATGATGTCCGTTATGGTCACATAATTACCTCATTGCTATTGATAATGCAGACTTTATCAGAATAATTTTCTATCACCTGCAATAAAGGAAGCATCATTGGTGTGTAAAATTATCGTAAACAATATCCAGTTTTCATTTCTTTGAGAATTTCCTTACACAAAGTAAGACAATCCTTTTATTTTTGAGATAACAGCGATAAATAATCTTCTGCACTGGTATTGATAGTATTTAACCCGTGTTTTATATCTTTTAAATTTCTCTTAAAATAACCGTTTTAAAGTTTCTGTGAGGTCTTCTTCTTTATATAGAACGAAGAACTATTAAGACTGCCCGATAGTCAAAATAGATAATTAACAATCTAAAACCACTGATTTCAATAGATTATAACCCCCTTGCATTCAAAAATAAAACTTTTATATTCCTTGTCTCGAGACATACAAAACTAACATCATCTATAGATAACACGAATCAGAACAACAAATCTAAATGCTTTGTAAAGAAAATCATACATTGCTTCAGAATACGAATAGTTATCTGTCCATCCTTACTGGAGGTAATTCAGGAACTGAAGCAACCAGATCGTATGTTTATTCCATTTTTTCTAGAAAGTAGACGTTTCTGTGAGTAATTCTATTTAATTTACTGTTTTAAACCGGGTTTGACCATTTTAGCTACTTTTAAGTAAGTAGCAATTTATTTGGGTGAGAGATTGGTGGTGTGTCGATTATTGTGAGCTTTCTATTATCAGAATTAATTTCCTTCAGGAAAATCAATTGTGAAGCGATAGAAAGACAAATAACATTAACGAATTATTAAATTTCTGATTGCTATTCTCGAAAGTAGCGTGCTAAGATTTCCAAAAATGTAGATTGATATCGAGGGGGTTTTTGTAAAAATACGCGGGCACTTTTCCATTTTCTATTAATCCCTTAATTCTTAAGATCGATTATGCTGTTTTTATTTTGTTCTATAAGTAAGTGTACCTCTTGTTTCCATCAAATGTTATGAATGTTCCAATTTATAAATTTTTGAAGGTGGGTATCAAACATCTATCGGGAGAGCGGCTTATCGCAAGTTTTAAGACATCATTGGCTTGTCTGATTGGTATTTTCATTGGTGATCTGTGGCATTTATCAATGCCACAATGGGTACTAATTACCATCCTAGTTGTGATGGCAACTAATATACGAATTGGAGGAACGATAAAAAAGTCTTATCTTCGTTTGTTGGGTACAGTAGTTGGAGCGCTTTTAGCAGCAACTGCCCTTTTGTTATTAGGTAATCATCCTACGCTTATTTATGTTTTGTTGTTAATACTGCTTGCTATTTTTGCTTATTTAGCCAGTAGTTCAACAGATATTAGCCAATTTGGTCTCCTGGGTGCGACAACAATGATTATGATTTTGGATTCAAAAACACCCACTTTAAAAACCGCCGGAGATCGGATTCTAGAAATCTTTCTGGGTATCGTAATTGCGGTGTCTGTTACTCGATTTGTATTTCCATCACATGCAAAGAAGCTCCTCCGTTCAAGCATTGCAAACACTTTAAAACAATTTCAGGCGCTTTATGAATTGTTTATTACAAAAGAAGAATTGATACAAGAATTGCTTGCTGAACAGGAAAAGATTGAGAATGACATGATTACCCATATCTCGAAGCAAAACATATTGCTGCAAGAAGCCGTGAATGAAGATCCACGAGTGAAGAAAAAACGTTCAATTTATCAAGCTATTTTTTTGTTGGAGCGCAAATTGTTGAGAAATATTTATATGTTGCGTCAAACACTTTTTACCGAATCTACACAGCTTCATGATTTTTATAGAAATAAAGATTTAATAGGGCTTCATCGACAAATATTAAGCTTATTTAATTTCATTAATGCTATTTGTTCAAAAGAACCAACAACTACGATGTTGTCCTCGAAAGAACAGATTAACGATGTTATAGAAAAGGTGATCCATAAATTTTCTCAGTCTCCAAGTGCCTATTGCGTGATTAATATTCATGCTTTCGAATTTTGTCTAAAGCATTTAGTAAACATGCTCTATGAAATCATTAAATGGCTACAACGATTGGATTCAAAAGAAAATTACAGCAGCATTAAAAACCCGATAGCATAAAGCAAAACGACGTAGATAATTTTTAAGTGAGATTTTGACAGTTTTATACTGATTTTCGAACCAAAATGCGCTGAAATGGCACTTGGAATAATAGCTAGAGCGGATAACGGTAAATTAACAAATCCAATATGTTCATTCGAAAAACCAACCTGAAATAAGCCTGTGAAAATAAGCAAAACTGCAGCAATCCCTGAAAAAACTGTGCTTGTCAATGTTGCGCAACCAATTGAACGCCGAAGATCGATACCGCATTTATATAAATAGGGAACGGTAAATACGGCAATGCCCAATAAAAACCATAAAAATCCTATAATTGTGGATAAAATGTGATTATAAGATGATGATAAAGACCAAATTTTTTTGTCTTGTTTAGACCGATAAAATCCTAGCCAAACTGCTACCAATATGACGAAAAATCCAAACAATCGTTTGAGGTAGGCACTGCGAATTATATTTAATAAACTAATAGCCAGGAAGGTTCCGATTAATAAGCCAGGAGCGATTTTTTTAAAAATATTGAAATCAATAAGATGATTACGCCACTGAACCTGTGTCGCCGATATCCCCAATAAAACACTGACCGCCGCTGTCGTGGCAATAGCTACTTGCATTTGATAATCTTCACTTAGCGCAAAGTGATGCAATAGATAATAAAATCCTGGCATCATGATTAATCCAGACCCACCCCCAAAAATGCCATAAATAAGACCTGCACCTATGCTTATAGCTATGCAATCTAGGATTAGTAGGGTAGTGTTCATGAGCAGTTTTGAAGTTAATGATTGTAAAATCTCAACCGACAACTGTTGAGAGTTAACCGTCTCCCTTATCACGGTCTGGCCATTATACCTTTTTTTAGGAAATGAAAAGAGGAGGTATTGTTGTCATCGAAACGGTTCGCCTGATTAAAAAACTATAAATTAATTCTACAGAAGTAGAATGATTCGCTTAATATTACTGTCTCTGCAGACCATACGGGCAACCACTACAGTTCAGTTACGGGGAGTTATCGATGGTTCAAATGCTTTTCTAGGCTAATGTGATATTTGTGCACCTGTACAATAAGTGCCACGAAAATGGTCGGTGAGTTTTTTAAAGGTGTTTTTTCTGTAATCACCCTGATAAGTTGCTATACTTTCTACGGTGTCCCAACGCCGGGGATAGTATCACCGAGTAAAGTTTGATAGTAGCCGGGGTTAGTGTTGCTCAGAAATTGAGAATACTTGTTGTGGTGTGATTTCGCATTCGCAAGGGCAGTCAATACGCAAGACACATAATTACGTACTGTTAAATTATTTACGAATGTCAGGATAACGTTTGATGGCGAGTTCATAACCTCTGCGTGATCAGCCGTCTAAGACACCCCCATTTGGGTAATACGAAACCAGTTGTTTGGATAGTGGATAATCCTATCTTAGATAGTAGTTGATTGATAAATTCAATTTTTAATGAGGTAGGTACGTTTTAGTTTCATTTTAAACCCATCCCGTGATATAAACTTCAACAATGATGACTTTTTTAGGTAGCAGCATTTGCACTAATAATTTCTAATTTTTGACCTGCTTTAAAAGGCAAAACCTTTTCAGTCCATTTTAAACTGTCTTTAAGTATGCGTTCGATATCTAATTTTGTAAATTCGCCTTCCTGCAAAAGGCGTTTACCTGCTACCCATACGTCACTCACTTGCAGTCGATTTATCGCATAAACCAGGTGTGAGATAGGATTAAAGACAGGTTGTGTTAAAAAAGAACTCAAATCCAGCGCAATTACATCGGCGAATTTTCCAACCTCTAGAGAGCCGATTTTATCACCGAGTCCTAATGCTTTTGCCCCATTGAGTGTTGCCATTTTTATAACTTCTTCAGCAGTTAAATGAGTGGGATCAGCATCCGACATTTTTGCTGCAAAAGCAGCTGTTCTCATTTCGCCGAATAAATCTAGATCGTTATTGCTAGCAGCACCATCTGTCCCAATCGCCACGTTGATTCCGGCTTTTAATAATTTGGTAACAGGCGCTATCCCACTGGCAAGTTTTAAATTAGATTCAGGGCAGTGAACGACATTTATACGTCTGCGGTGAATAAGCTCAATTTCTTCGGAAGTGAGTTGTGTCATGTGCACAGCGATTAATCGGTGCGACAATAAACCGAGTTCGTGTAAACGCGTGAGCGGTCTTTTTCCGTATTTTTTTAACCCTTGTTCGATTTCATCTTTTGTCTCATGGATATGCATATGAATGGGCAAGTCATACTGATCTGATAATTTTCTAATCTCTCTGAGTGCAGTGTCGCTAACTGTATAAGGCGCATGAGGCGCTAGCGCCCAAGTAATGAGAGAGCGATGTTCTTTTTGCGACAGGGTTTCTTTTGCACGAGCTAAATAGGTTTTTTCATCTTTTGCCCATTCAGTAGAAACATTTATTACCAGAACGCCTACACAGGCGCGAATACCAGCTTCATAGGCCGTTTCAGCGATCGTATTGTGAAAAAAATAATCATCGTTAAAGCAGGTTATACCTCCACGTAACATTTCTGCAACAGCCAGTCTTACACCAGCTTGTACAGATTCAGTGTTAATCAGGGCTTTTTCGGCAGGCCAAATATGCTTTTGAAGCCAGTCAAAGAGCCGCACGTCGTCCGCTAAGCCGCGAAATAGGTTCATCGGTGTATGTGTGTGTGCATTAATCAGCCCGGGCATCAAAACATGATCTTTCAGGTTTAAATATTGTTCGGCGTGATATTTTTCTTTAGCTTTATCTAAAAGGAGAAGATCTACAATATATTCACCGCGTATCGCCAGTGCATGGGCTTCTAAAATTTGGTTTTCTGGAACAATGGGTAGAATCCAACGTGCGCTAATTAGCGTATCAATATTTTCCATGGGATAAATCCTCTTATTTTTGATGTGATGCGATTTAATACTAACGGAAAAAATAGGAGTGGGTCTATAGGTTGAGTGGGGTTGATAATTTCGTAAATCAGTTGAGGCGGAAAACATCATCATTTGCAATGTGTTTTCGATAAAAATGGCTGAAGTCTTGGAAACCCTGTGTAATCAGGCAATCAACGGTTTCTGGGCAGTAACGAGAATATGGTCCAAATTAATCTCCAGCAGAAGAAATGACTCGCAATACATGCAGTATATGATGCAGTATGAACTTCAATTTTTTGCGAGAGAAAGTTTCTGAGCGATTAATTAAGTTGGATCGATTTCGTTTGCTTTCTTAAAGAGCACACACAGGTGATAGCAAAGAAGCGTTTGCGTCTAGAAATAAACCCCATTCATTCATTATTCCTCGAGAATGATTCCCTGGTTTATAATGAATAACATCCACCTACATCGAAAATATTTAATGACATGCAATTAAAATAAATTCTGACTTTTATTTAGAAAACTGCCATGAGTAAGGCTTATGCGAACCTTAATAAAATATCATTACCGTATCTTGGTGATAAGGACCTCTTGTAGCATATAATGTTTTTTATAGAGAAACAGGCATAATAGTAATATCTCATTTTTTAACTTTTTTATCTTGGATATAACTATATCGATAAATTTTTATTTCGTCATCTCTTTTAGAGAAGCAGATCTTCTGCTATCAATAGATCAATTGATTTTCTAACTAGAATGAAATCAAATACAAACTTAAAAATGATTTCTAAGATATTTTCTTTCTTGATATATTTTCAGAAATTCGCACACGATATAGAGATGTTCTTATGTTCTTAATGTGTTGTTTAACCTAGTCTATGAATAATTTATCTATTTTTTCATCTGAATTTTTATAATGATCTAAAGAACTGAGAACTTTACTGAATGACTAAAAGGATTATAAAACATATGTAGGTCGTCGTGAAAACGAGATAATAGGGGTTTTGTAATTTCTAAATTCTCTACGTAATATTCGCAAGCTTTAGATAACGCTCTCATTTAAAGGACGTCAACAAAGATTGCGACAATAAAGGTTGTTATAATCTTTATCGGATTTGAGTATTTTATCTAAAGTAAGATGTCGTATCCGCTGTAATGTTGGACTCTGGCATGCCTGAGGTCGTTTTTCTATGAAACACTATGTGTGAGATAATGAAATGTGTTTTACAGATATTTTGCTAACACCTCATTCGATGGCGTATTTCCTGGTAATTTAATCAATGAGCTTGATGCTTTCTGTAGAAGAACCAAGGTTTATTGAGAAGATCAGGGAGAAGTTACTGGAAAACGAGGAGTTATTTACTTTTTTCTGTATTACTCTAATCTGTTTCCTCTAAAAGTTCGCCATAAGGCAAGTTATCAAATTCCCCATTTTGTTTAATGCCGCGCACACCAGGTTCTATGAAGTTTCGAAAGGTGTATTTTTGAGTTTTGTCGAATCATATAGGCGAGAATATTGTTCAAAAATTTTTATAGTGTTTTTGTATTGCGCCCTTTTGTCAGCAGAGGATTATTATATCAATGCGTTAATTTCATTTTCACCTGTTTTGGCTTCCTTCAGTTCAAGCTGGTTT
Source organism: Coxiella-like endosymbiont (assembly GCF_024730665.1). Lineage (GTDB taxonomy): Bacteria > Pseudomonadota > Gammaproteobacteria > Coxiellales > Coxiellaceae > Coxiella. Next base: position 386,505 of record NZ_CP084737.1, on the reverse strand, counting down.
CCTGTTTGCTCCTAGATACTCTTTAAAGGTTTAATTCAATATCTCATAACTGTATTTCAAATTTGTATTTCAAATTTTGATCTTTTAATGAAAACGTTATCAGGATCTGCTTTCATAAGTGTACTCATCCTCCTTTATTCTCTGATTCATAAATTTCATTTCATTTAAGGGAAAACACTTCATCTTTATTTTTTTCCAGGAAAAGAAGAAAAAATAGTTTAGCTGGTTAGGATTTTAAAATCTGTTTATTGATAGAGTGTGCTTTAAACTGCGTCTTTGCTTATCGAGGTGGGTTAGATGTAACATGTTAAATATGGTACAATAATTTTTTCCTTTAAATTTAATAACTTTTTATTTTTAAATAGAAAAATTTAGGAAAGCATTCATGGCGGATTTTGCACAAGAAATTATACCAATCACAATTGAAAACGAGCTCAAGCAATCCTATCTTGATTATGCGATGAGCGTTATTGTTGGTCGTGCGCTACCGGATGTGCGGGACGGCCTAAAACCAGTTCATCGGCGCGTGCTGTATGCGATGCATGAATTGGGGAACTATTGGAACAGGCCTTATAAAAAGTCAGCGCGTATCGTAGGGAATGTGATTGGTAAATACCATCCTCATGGGGATGCGGCGGTATACGATACGATTGTGAGAATGGCACAACCTTTTAGCTTGCGTTATTTGCTCGTGGATGGCCAAGGAAACTTTGGTTCTGTGGATGGCGATGCGCCAGCAGCCATGCGTTACACTGGGGTTCGTTTGTCTCGTTTTGCCCACGCTCTAATGGCGGATCTGGATAAAGAGACCGTTGATTTCGTCCAAAATTATGACGAAACTGAAATGGCGCCTTTGGCACTGCCTACTCGAATTCCTCACTTATTAGTCAATGGTTCTTCAGGGATTGCGGTGGGGATGGCTACTAATATTCCACCACATAATTTGAATGAAATGATTGATGCGACGTTGGCTTTGATTGACGATTCGAATTTGACCATTGAAGAACTGATGCTTTATATTCCCGGCCCTGATTTTCCTACAGCGGGAATAATTAATGGCCGTGGTGGTATTATCCAGGCTTATAAAACAGGTCGTGGCCGCATTTACATACGTGCAAAAGTTGAAGTTGAAACCACGAAAAGTGGGCGCTCTTTAATTGTCGTGCATGAGTTGCCCTATCAAGTAAACAAAGCGCGTTTATTAGAAAAAATCGGTCAATTAGTCCGAGAAAAGAAGATTGAAGGTATTTCAGGGTTACGTGATGAATCTGATAAAAGTGGTATGAGAATGGTGATTGAGGTTAGTCGCGGTGATAACGCCGAAGTAGTGCTCAATAATTTATATGCGCAAACACAACTGCAAACTGTTTTTGGGATCAACATGGTGGCCTTGGATAATGGCCAGCCTCGATTATTAAATCTAAAACAATTATTAAGTGCTTTTTTACAACATCGACGTGAAGTCATAACACGTCGTGCTCTTTTTGAATTACAGAAGGCACGAAAAAGAGCGCATGTTTTAGAAGGATTAGGAGTAGCACTTGCAAATATTGATGAAGTCATCATACTGATTAAACAGGTAAAAACCCCTGTTATTGCAAAAGAAAATTTATTAGTGCAGTCCTGGCAGTTAGGCACTGTTAGGGAATTATTGAAAAAAATAGGCAGTGATCGTACACGTCCTGATGATTTAATGCCTGAATATGGATTGAAAAAGGAAGGCTATCGTTTATCACCCGCACAGGCGCAAGCGATTTTAGATTTACGATTACATCGCCTGACTGGACTTGAATCCAATAAAATTCAAGAAGAATACGCTAGTATTATTAATCATATTGATGAATTAATCTCGATTATTTCTGATACCAATAAGCTTCATCATGTAATCCGTGGTGAATTAGTGGAGGTGAAGGAGCAATTTGGTGACCAACGACGAACAATCATTATCGATACGCAATCTGATTTAACTAGTGAAGATTTAATCCCTGAAGAGCACATGGTGGTCACGCTTTCCAATGAAGGTTATGTTAAATCACAATCCTTAAGTAGTTATCAAGCCCAGCATCGCGGTGGGCGTGGTAAATTGGCAGCGGCTATGAAAGAACAGGATTTTGTGAAGAATATCCTAGTGGCAAATACGCATGATACGATTTTATGTTTTTCGACTCAGGGGAAAGTGTATTGGCTCAAAGTGTATCAAGTACCCCGTGGTAGCCGAACAGCTCGTGGTCGGCCTATCGTTAATCTGTTTCCATTAGAGAAGGACGAACATATTTCAGCGATTTTACCGATCCGCCATTATAATAACTCACATTATGTTTTCATGGTAACAGCACAAGGATCCGTGAAAAAAGTTTCTTTATCAAAATTTTCCCGCCCAAGGGCGAATGGGAAAATTGCTTTAGCGCTGAATGAAGGGGATCGCTTGGTTGGTGTGGATATTACCGATGGTAAAAAAGAAGTGATGCTTGTGACGGATGCTGGGAAAGCTATTCGTTTTCACGAAAAAGAGGTGCGTGAAATGGGTCGCTCAGCATACGGTGTGCGCGGCATTAAATTAAAGTCAGGGCAAAGTGTTATTGCATTAATTATTGTTAAACTAAACCGAAATATTTTGACAGCGACAATGCACGGTTATGGACAACGCACGGCGTTAAAAGATTATCGGGTAACTGGTCGTGGTGGTCATGGGGTCATTGCGATCCGTATTAATAATCGTAACGGGAAAGTCGTCTCAGCAACACAGGTGTTTAATGATGATGACGTGTTACTCATTAGTGATAAAGGTACGTTGGTACGTACCCGTGCCAACGAGATTTCTCAAATGGCGCGAAACACCAAAGGCGTTCGATTGATTCAGCTTGCGAAAGATGAATCTTTAGTGGGTATGGAAACAATTTCTACTGAATTAATAGTGGGGAAGGAAGAGTAGGAAATCAGTCATTCTTCAGCTATAAGAATCTTTTATGTCTCGTATCTATAATTTTTCAGCTGGGCCAGCCATGATACCGGAAGAAATACTTTCTACAGTGCGCGATGAATTATTAAATTGGCACGGTGTTGGCATATCGATTATGGAAGTCCCTCATCGAGGGGAAGAGTTTAAACAAGTCGTCGAAGAAAGCGAATGTGATTTTAGAGATTTATTAGCAATTCCGAAAAATTATCAAGTTTTATTTTTGCAAGGAGGTGCTCGGCTACAATTTTCAATGGTGCCTATGAATTTATTAGAAACCTATAAAAAAGCAGTCTATATTGCTTCAGGAGTTTGGTCGGAGCTTGCCATTAAAGAAGCAAAAATTTATTGTGATGTGCATTTAGCAGCGAATTCTAAAAATCTCCTTTATACAGGAATCCCTGATCAAGTTGAGTGGGATATCCCTGACAATGCCGCTTATTTTTATTATGTAGATAATGAAACGATAAATGGCATAGAATTTCATTATGTTCCTAGCACATCTTTGCCTTTAGTTTGTGACATGTCCTCTAATTTACTCTCGCGCCCTTCTGATATATCGCGCTATGGTTTAATTTTTGCTTGTGCTCAAAAAATCTTGGTCTGGCGGGCTTAACTCTTGTAATTATCCGTGAGGACTTATTAAGACGAAAACCGTTACCACTAACACCTAGTTATCTGCGTTATTCGTTACACGCAAAAGGGCATTCTCTTTTGAATACACCGCCTACATTCGCCTGGTATATGTCAGGACTTATTTTTAAGTGGTTAAAAGAGCAAGGAGGAGTAAGAGCGATGGAAAAACAGAATATACGTAAGGCGGATAAATTGTATGCTGTGATTGATAAAAGTGATTTTTATCATAATTCGATTGATCCTCAATACCGCTCACGAATGAATGTCATTTTTACTTTAGTCGATGAAAATCTTGATGAGCTTTTTCTGAAAGAAGCGCGGAAGAATGGATTGGCTAATTTAAAGGGGCATCGATTGTTAGGTGGGATGAGAGCGAGTATTTATAATGCCATGCCTGAAGAAGGTGTTGATGCATTAATAACTTTTATGCAACAGTTTGAAAAGCAGCATGGTTAAAAATGAAATGGATTATCAAACTACCCCATCAAAAAACTTAAATGGAGAAATTTGTGTTCCTGGAGATAAATCTATTTCACATCGGGCGGTGATCCTAGCTGCTGTTGCAAAAGGCCGAACGCAGGTGAATGGTTTTTTAATGGGAGCAGATAATCTTGCCACTGTTAATGCCTTTCAACAGATGGACGTCCCGATTGAAGTTATTGATGATGAAAATATTGTGTTAATTAATGGTGTTGGCATGAACGGTTTAAGGATGCCATCTGGTGTTTTAGATTGCGGTAACTCAGGAACGGCAATTCGATTATTGACAGGTTTATTGGCCGGGCAATCTTTTGATACGGTATTAACTGGTGATCAATCACTACAGCGTCGTCCTATGGAGCGGATTATTGATCCTTTGGTTCAGATGGGGGCAAAAATTGATTCTGCCGAAAATTTTCCACCTTTGAGAGTTTACGGATGTCAAAACTTAGTAGGAATTCGTTATCAGCTTTCTATCGCAAGCGCGCAGGTTAAATCGTGCTTATTATTAGCGGGTTTATATGCGAAGGGAAAAACCTGCGTCACAGAATCAGCTTCTTCTCGTGACCATACAGAGCGACTACTGAAGCATTTTCATTATCCTATCCATATGGAAAATAATTCGATTTGTGTGTCTGGGGCGGTACTTTAAAAGCAAATGCAATTTTCATTCCCGGCGATATTTCTTCAGCTGCTTTTTTTATTGTTGCAGCAACGATTTCAGTTGGTTCGGTCATTTTACTACGGGGAGTAGGTATTAATTCTACTCGATTAGGCGTGATTAATTTATTAAAAATGATGGGCGCAGATATAGAGATTATGAATCACGATGAAAAGAACGGTGAGCCTATCGGAGATATCACTGTGCGCTATGTCAAATTAAAAGGTATTGAAATTCCGAAAGAACAGGTTTCACTTGCTATTGATGAATTTCCTGTTTTATTAATTGCAGCTGCTGCAGCACAAGGTCAAACGGTATTAAGGGGTGCCAGAGAATTACGCGTAAAAGAGACGGATCGTATTGCAGCCATGACAGATGGACTGAAAAAATTAGGTATTCAAGCGGAATCCTTATCAGATGGCATTTTCGTTAAAGGAGGAACCTTAATGGGCGGTGAAATTGATAGCCATCAAGATCATCGTATCGCAATGGCATTTACAATTGCAGGTACAATAGCAACAGGTTCTATAAAAATTCGAAATTGTGATAATGTAAACACTTCTTTTCCTAATTTTGTCGAACTAGCAAACAATATTGGAATGAATGTTAAGGTGATAACTGCAAAATAAAAGTATCGCTATTATCACAGAAAGCACAATGTATTGTGAGTTTAGTCTTGTGATCTAGATGGAAATCGCGCTATATAAATAAACGCATCTGTTTTTAGTCTTATATTATACAGCCTTATTATGGCCCTAGGTTTTGAAGGTTTTAAAAATTCTGACACAAGAAAGAGTAAGCGTCGCTACCTGTTGTCCTCTTCTTAAACTCACGGGGGCAGATGAGGGAAAATAAATTTTTTTACTTGTTCCGGAAGATAAGTGTGCGTAGTATGTAGACATTGGTGGCTGGCAAGGCCTGATAAAATAAATGAGCGCTCTGTTAAAAATAAAAATTTGATGATATATAATTAGTATAATATTGTTTCTATGAAAGTTTCTGATGGAAGAGAGGACAGTATGGATTTCTTTCGTAACAGAAAGTCCCTTTTATTGCAATTATTGAGGAAGATGGTAGGTAGCCGATGGTCCATTTCTAAAGTACCTAAATTTGTTGATTGGCTAGATATGAAGGATCCATTTAAGATCAGCTTTAGCTAAGTTGTATAGACTTTAAACAAGGAGAAAAATAATCATGAAATAGCAACAGGCCAAGGATGGTGGAATGCATTTCTTCATAGATAAGTAGGAGTTCTTGCTGGAAAATAACAAAAAACGGATACCTGTTATTACTATCGACGGCCCTTCTGGTTCTGGTAAGGGGACTATTGCGTTAAGGATAGCCAAGGCATTGGGATGGTGCATATTAGATAGCGGCATTATTTACCGGGCGATTGCGTGGGCTTTGCTTTATTATAATGTTTCTTTATCCGACACCGATGCCTTAGCTAGTCTTTTGAAACGAATCCAGATATCGATTAAGAATCATCTAAATGAACAGATAAAAGTCAGTTGTGATGGGTATGATGTCACTCGGACCATCCGGTCTAAGGAATGCAGCATCGTGGCTTCGCAAGCTTCAGCACTCTTTCTTGTTCGAAGTACCATACTTCAGTATCAACGTAATTTTCGTCGTCAGCCCGGATTGGTGGCGGATGGGCGCGACATGGGAACAGTGGTTTTTCCAGACGCACCGCTAAAATTTTTTTTAACGCAGACCCTGATGTTAGGGTCTATCGACGCTATAAACAGTTGCAAGTGCAAGGGATTAATGTTAGCCTGCCTGAAGTTCGAGAGGAGTTGGGGGAGCGTGATCGTCGTGATAACAGTCGACCAATTGCCCCAGCGAAACCAGCGAATGACGCAGTGGTGATTAATACCACTGATCTGAGCGTCGATGGGGTTTTCGCATTAGTCATGAACTGTGTCAAACAACGAGGTCTGGATAAAAGGAAGGGGTTAGCTGAGAGGTAAATAATTTAACCATATAACCATATAACCATATAACCATATAACAATTAGAATGAACGAAAATTTTTCTGAATTATTTGAAAAAAGTTTAACTGAAACTGATTTACGTCCCGGTGCCTTAGTTAAGGCTAAAATCGTTGAAATTCGACCTGACCGAATTATTGTAAATGCTGGACTTAAATCCGAAGGTATTGTCTCAGCTTCTGAATTTCGGTATGAAGACGTCGAAGTGGGTGACGAAGTCGATGTTGTTATTGAAACACCTGACAATGGATTCGGTGAAACCCGCTTGTCGCGAGAAAAAGCCCGTCGTGCGAAAGCCTGGACCCAACTTGAAAAATCTTATCGGACTGGGGAAATGGTTAAAGGTAAAATTATTGAGCGCGTGAAAGGTGGCTTTACGGTAGAAGTTAATTCGATTCACGCCTTTTTACCAGGTTCATTAGTTGATATAAAACCAGTTCGTGATCCCGGCTATTTAGAAGGCAAAGAAATTGACTTTAAGATCATTAAAATGGATCAACGTCGAAATAACGTGGTGGTATCTCGTCGTGCGGTGATGGAGGTAGAAACTAGCGCAGAGCGACAGGCACGCCTGGAAGAACTACAAGAGGGTCAGAAAGTGAACGGCGTGGTTAAAAATATCACCGATTATGGGGTGTTTGTTGATTTGGGTGGTGTCGATGGTCTGTTGCATATTACTGACATGGCATGGAAACGGATTAAGCATCCAAATGAACTACTGAATGTAGGTGACGAAGTTCGCGTTAAGATTCTTAAGTTTGATCGCGATAAGAGTCGCGTCTCTCTTGGTATGAAGCAATTGGCAGATGACCCGTGGTTAAATATCGAGCGTCGCTATCCTGTGGGTTCGAGAGTATATGTTAAAGTCACTAATATTACGGAGTATGGCTGCTTTGTTCAGTTAGAGGAAGGTGTAGAAGGATTGGTGCACATGTCTGAGCTGGATTGGACTAATAAAAATATCCACCCTAGTAAAGTTGTACAGCCTAATGAAGAAGTTGAGGTCATGGTGCTTGATATTGACGAAGAACGTCGTCGTATTTCTCTGGGGATCAAGCAGTGTAAACGAAATCCTTGGCAGGAATTTGCAGAAAAACATCAAAAAGACGAGAAGATTAGGGGAAAGATTCGTTCAATTACCGACTTTGGAATGTTTATTGGATTGGAAGGCGATATTGATGGTCTGGTTCATCTTTCCGATATTTCTTGGATACAAAGCGGGGAAGAAGCAATTCGTCAATATAAAAAATGCGATCAAATTGAAGCAGTTATCCTGGGAATCGATCCAGAACGCGAACGCATTTCTTTAGGCGTTAAACAATTAGAAAGTGATCCTATGCTGGAATTTCTGGATACTCATGATAAAGGTACTGTTATTCAAGCGAAGGTTAAAGAAGTGGATAGCAAGCAAGCTACTCTGGAGTTGGCTGATCAGATATTTGGTGTAATGCGATTGGCGGATTACGCTTACGATCGTGTAAAAGATCTCACAGAAGAGCTTAATATTGGTGATGAGGTAGCTATTAAAATCGTCAATACGGATCGTAAAAATCGCCTCATTCATGTGTCCCATAAGGCAGTGGAAGGTCGCTCTGATAAAGGAAATCGCAGGGTAGCAGATATGCCTACTAAAACTACCCTTGGGGATTTGTTGAAAGAGCAAATGCAACAAAGTAAGAAAGAAGAACAGAATAAATTGTAGCAGAAAGCTTCAATGTTCAAAATATCTCCCAATCTAACATCCGTACCATCCAGAGGCTTTCAGGTTTGAGCTGATGGCGCGGATCTTTTTCTATTTTTAACTTTACACCACAGAGCATTCGAAGTTTTTTTTGAGTAAAATGGAGAAAATCTTCATCCATAAATAAAGGATACCTGCTATGCGTTATGTTCTCTACGTCTTTTGGATTTTTATTATTTTATTAGGAATTACATTTTCTGCACTTAATTCTCAGAAAATTACGCTCAACTATTATTTAGATACACAAACGATTTATTTACCTTTATTGATTTTAATGACGTTGCTCGTTGGGGTAATATTGGGGATGATTGCTGTACTTCCTTCGCTTCTTAAGAATAAACAGGCTGCTCGACGGTTGAAGTCCCAAGTGAGACGTATTGAGCGAGAAGTACAGAATCTACGGAAAATTCCCATTAAGGATGTGCATTAGTGATTGTACAGACACTATTTTTATTATTACCTGTTGCAGCCGTTGGAGGATGGTTCGCAAGGCAGCGTGCATCATTTAGAAATACAGCCAAATTGTCCCCAGCATTGCGACAGGATTATTTTAAAGGTTTAAATTATTTGATTAATGAACAGCCGGATAAAGCGGTGGATGTTTTTATCAAATTATTAGAAGTGGATACTGATACCGTTGAAACTCATTTGGCGTTGGGAAGTTTATTTCGGCGGCGGGGGAAGTGGATCGGGCTATCCGCGTGCATCAAAATTTAATTGCTCGTCCTCAGTTAGATAAAAGTCATCGGTTTCATGCGTTATTGGAGTTAGGGCAAGATTATTTACAAGCAGGGGTATTAGACCGCGCTGAGCGATTGTTTCTTGAACTGGTTGAGATGGGCGAGGAAAATCAAGAAAGCCTACGGTTTTTGTTGCATATTTATCAGCAAGAAAAAGATTGGCAAAAAGCCATTGAAACGGCCAAGAAATTATTGGCTCAAAGGGAACCTGTGCACGATATCATTGCGCAATATCATTGTGAATTAGCTGAACAAGTGATTGACAAAGGGCATACTTCTCAAGCCTTGCATTATTTAAAACGGGCGCAGGCGATTGACCATCATTGCGTGCGTGCTAGTTTGATTCGAGCTCGTTTAGAAACGGAAGGAGGGAATTATAAAGAAGCCATTCGTTGTTATAAACGCGTTGTTGAGCAAGATCCTGATTATATCTCTGAAGTAGTTTTGCCGCTGACTGAATGTTATCGTCGTATTAGTGAAGAAGATAAATTAGTAGCTTATTTAGAGGATTGTTTAATGCGCTACCCGAGAATTTCATTAGTATTGGCTATTTCGGATTATTTGCAACATCAACATGGAGAAAAGGTAACGATTGAATTTATTGCACAGCAAATAAAACGACAGCCATCGCTTCGTGGTTTAACGCATTTGGCAGGATTGTATCTGTTAAATTCAACAGGAGATACACGAGAAAAATTACTAATTCTACAAAATTTTATGAAAACATTATTGGTTAATAAACCTGTATACCGCTGTTCCCAATGTGGTTTTTCTGGGAAAATATTGTATTGGTTGTGTCCGAGCTGTCATCATTGGAATACGGTACGTCCTATCCAAGGCTTAGAAGGCAGTTAGGGGAGATGAGAAAACCAGAACCTAAAATTATCGTCGCTATTGATGCAGACACAGTTAGACAGGCTTTAGCGCAAGTTCGCCTATTAAACCCAGAGCTGTGTCATCTTAAAATTGGCAGCGTTTTATTTACGCGTTATGGACCTTCCTTTGTCGAGGAATTAATGAAAAAAGGTTATCGTATTTTTTTAGATTTGAAATTTCATGATATCCCTCAAACAGTGGCTGGCGCTTGTCGGGCTGCTGTGGAATTGGGAGTTTGGATGATTAACGTTCATGTGTCAGGTGGACGTTTAATGATTGAAACTGCGATGAATGTTTTAAAGTCCATGACGTCGAATAGAAAGCTTTTGATATTAGGTGTTACTATTTTGACGAGCCTAGATAATGACGATTTAAAAATGTTGGGTATTCAAGATGACGTTTCCATAGTAGTTTCCCGTATGGCAATTTTGGCTAAAAGGGCAGGGTTGGATGGAGTGATTTGTTCGGCTCACGAAGCACCTCTTTTGCGTCAGCAGTGTGGTAAGGATTTTTTATTAGTAACACCCGGTATTCGACTAAAAAGCGATAAAAAAAATGATCAAAAGCGAACGATGACACCCGAAGTTGCTCTTAAAGCAGGCAGTGATTATTTAATTATCGGAAGAACTATCACACAATCCAAAAATCCTTTAAAAATATTGCAAATGATTAACCATTCTCTGTCTGTTATCATTTCCGACAAAGGAAAAAGGAAACAAAAAGAATAAATGATTTCTACTTTTACTAGAATAGGGGTTTTAAGGAACTTTGTGATGACTTGTGGTACTATTATCTTTCTTTATACGAATATGCCGCTATTTTTGGGTCATTCAAAGTGATCACTCGTTTGATTTTGATAACTCCTATTGAGTTCTATTTTTTTCGACGTAAGCTGCATAAGCCAATTCTGATAAAAATTGTAGTAAGAGACTGGTCCGCATTATTATAAGATTTGGCGTCCGCTTTAATATTGACAAAATAACGCGCTTGACCAAAAACGATCTTAATCGGTGTTAACACGCCCGTAGATATTGCCTTCCGCTGGGGCATATTATTTACACGCAACCCCTTGCTCAGAGATAAGGAGTTGGCATGGCGAGTTTTCTTGAAATATTTGAATAATCTTTTCGCTGCCTGTTATCATTGATCCGTTTGAAATATCAGCGGAACAGCTTTCATGGAATTGCTTAAAAGTAGCATCATCGCGTCTTTAATTGCCTTATTTTGTATTTGGTTATTACGACCGTTAGCGATACGTGTCGGGTTTGTTGATCGACCAAACAATCGAAAATGTCATGGAAAAGAAGTTCCTTTAATTGGTGGCATAGCGCTGTTTTTTTCTTTTTGTTTTTCATTATTAACGCTTCCAATTTCTTTGTTACCTCATCGCGGTGTGTTGGCAGGCAGTGGTATTTTGGTTTTAATTGGTATGGTAGATGATTTTAGTGATTTAAGTTCAAAATTGCGCTTATGTGGACAACTGCTTGCAGCCTTTCTCATGATTATTTGTGGAAATGTAGTTCTTGCTAATTTAGGTAATTTGTTTTTTTTTGGTGATTTGAAAACTGGTCTATTGGCAATTCCAGTGACTATATTGATAATACTCGCTAATATTAATGCAATGAATATGATTGATGGTCAAGATGGTCTCACAGGAAATATTGCATTGGGACAATCGCTATTGCTATTGTTTTTGAGTGATAAATTAAACGCTAGGTTGGATTTTCGGCTGCTTTTCATTTTGATTGTACTTCTTATAGTTTTCTTAGGGTTTAATATGCGATTACCGTGGCGAAAACATGCAGCTATTTTTATGGGTGATTCAGGAAGTACATTTATCGCTTTTTTGTTGTCATGGATTGCTATTGATTTGTCTCAGCAGAATTCTGCTTTAGTTCAACCAATGACAGTGTTGTGGATTATGGCATTTCCTATTTTTGATTTAATCAATGTGATTATATTACGGTTGCGACAGCGAAAACCTGTCTTGATGGCAAGTCATGATCACTTGCATCATATGTTGCATGTGGTTGGAATAAATACTACCTTATCGACTTTATTATTAAGTGCTTTATCATTGCTTTTGGGGTTATTTGGCTTAGGCTTAAATTATTTTATGATTCCTGACGCGTGGCAATTTATTTTTGGATAGCAGCGTTAATATTATATATTTGTATTATTGAATTGACGTGTAGACCATCGATGGCCGAAGTGAAGCGGGTACTGTAACCACTCAAAAAGGTAATTCTCTTGAATGCTTTTCTAGGTTAAGACAAGTGAACTAATTTCGTCGTTTCTCATCCGAACTGACTGATGGGTAAATTTATCACTCATTGACCGTATTCTGTGACGTTTGGATAGGTGTTTTAAACATGGAAAAATATAAGCAATTTTGATAATTCGCAACAATTTTTCTTTTTTCGGTACTAGTGGTATATTGATAGTATTCAGCCATTAAACACCATTTACATCTTAAATTAATTGCCAACTGTAGTAGGACAATCCTCTTTACTGATCTGATTGGATAGTACACCTTTTGGTAATTAAAGTGGCATTTCGTCGTCTTATCCTTGAGTGCTGCGCTCAAATCATTGTATTGAACCTTCCTTATGGGTAATTTTTTCCATCATTTTGATTACGATTAACAGTATTATTAGATTTTTCTTTAAAATTTGAAGGGGGAATGATTTACAAATGAAATGCTTCCCAGTCGTTTCTAAGTTCTGTTATTATGTATATCTATTGTCGTTGCAGTGAGTAACTTTGCCGTGGCTCATACAATCTCAGAAAAAATTGGAATAAGATTTGTAAATCAGCTATTTTCATATTTCGTCCAAAGAAGTGTTGAATACTTCTTAAAAGACTGTGAGCTTTTTATTTCATTTCTGTAAAATTCATAGAGGAATCATATAATTTTTATGACTTTTTGAAAAAATATATTTAAATTAGCGAGATGACTTTACTGCCTTTCTCTATTTTTTTATTTTTTATATCTTGTTATCTTTCTTAGTTAAGCGGAGATAAAAATTTGCTTTAGTCTTGAGCGAGAAAGAGCTGTAGTTTTATAGGATTAACTATAAAAAAAGGTATTTTGTTTAGTTGAACAGCGTATGAGGACCGTTTTATCGTGTTATTTATATAAATGAGAGAAAAGCACTGAAGTAATGGGGAAAAAAGACCTATGTTTTTGGAAAGAGAATTATCCATCGAGTATAAATCCTCCACATACTTTTAGTGTCTTTTGTTGATTAAGGGAGATGGGCTTCCCCCTGTTTAAAGTGGGCTATTGTAGATTATATAGCCTTCTTTGATATGAGCGATTACAAAATGATCGCCCATGAATTTGAGAAAAACACATTATCCAGTTCTAATTTTCATCATTCTGCAGTTTTTCTTAGGAATCTATAATATGAAAGAATTGGAATGAGCATAAAAAATATTATAGATTCCTAAGAAAAACTGCAGAATGATGAAAAAACACTATAGGGTCGAGAAACGATTTGATCAACAATAAGGTAGAATTTAGTGTTTAAGCGAACTTTCCTCTCGAGCTAATTTGCGGTAGATTAAAATCACTTAAATAATAGGGAAAATGAGGGCTATTCATGCAGTTAAAGACCATCAAACTTGTAGGATTCAAATCATTTGTCAATCCTACATTGATCCCTATTCGTGGATCACTTAATGCCATTGTTGGTCCTAATGGTTGCGGTAAATCGAATATTGTAGATGCTGTACGTTGGGTTACTGGAGCAATGTCGGCTAAACAGCTTCGCGGACACTCGATGAATGATGTTATTTTTAATGGTACAACGTCTCGCAAGCCAGTCGAAAAAGCTTCCATAGAGCTCCATTTTGATAATAATGATGGTCGCTGCTGGGGTGGATATGCTAAATATGCTGAAATTACCGTTCGTCGAGAAGTAGAGCGCAACGGGCAATCTTATTATTTTATTAACGGGATACATGTACGTCGTCGAGATGTTGTAGATATTTTTCTTGGAACTGGTCTTGGCCCTCGCAGCTATGCGATTGTTGAACAAGGTATGATTTCAAGTTTTATCGAAGCAAAACCCGAAGAATTACATCTTTGCATCGAGGAAACTGCTGGCATTTCAAAATATAAAGAGCGACGCAGTGAAACAGAAAATCGGATGCGTCACACACAAGAAAATTTAGATCGTGTCAACGACATTTGTGAAGAACTTGCAAAACAATTACGACAGTTAAAACGACAAGCTAGTATGGTTGAGCGCTATAAAATTTATAAAGAAGAAGAACGTTTATTAAGTGCTCAGATCAAAGCTTTGAAATGGAAAGTACTAGAGAAAAAACTGGTTGAATGTGATCAAACGATCAATCAGCAAAACATTTTTTGGAAGAAAAGCAAAGTGATCAGCATTGGATCGAATCTGAAATAGAAAAAGTTCGTGAGCGATTAATTAAATTAAATAAAAAATATAATGCAGTCCAAAAGCGTTATTATGGCACAGACGCTGACATTGCCCGTTTAGAGCAACGTATACAAAACACGAAAGATCAGACACAGCAATGGAAAACTGAATTAAAAGAAAATAAAAATTTATGGGTAGAACTAGAAAATAATAGTATCAATTATAAAATCCAAATTACCGAATTAGAAACGAAAATAAAGCAATTAAAATCGAGCACATCTGACACTCAATTAGCAGCCGATGAAGCAGAAGATAAATTAGCACAAGCTGAAGCAGGTATAATTCGTTGGCAAGAAACGTGGGATGCCTTTCAGGCAGAAGCTTCCCAGCTGATAAGTCAAACGGAAGTTATGCGCGTTAAACGCGAGCATTATGAATGCCAATTAGTCGATTTGGAAAAACACAGAGAACAACTGCAGCAAAATTTAAATCAGCTTCAGTTAGAACAGTTACACGCTGAAATTGAGCTATTGACGATAGATTTGGAGTCATTAAATCAAAAACTCAGTGAGGCGCAATCAAAATCACAATCATGCACAGACGAGATTATTAAGCAACGGAAAATCAATCAGATGACTCACGCGGAATTACAAGCTTTATGTCGGAACTTGCAAGTGACAGAAGCCCACGCTGCTTCTATAGAAGCTTTACAAAAATTGGCATTAAGAGATAATGACAATCAGACAAGCGAATGGATTTTCAGTCAGGGATTAAAAGGGAATCCACGATTGGGGCAAAAACTCAAAGTGAACGCTGGCTGGGAAATAGCTGTAGAAACAGTATTGAGCAATTATCTTAACGCTATTTGTGTGGACGATGTCGCGCCTTTTCTTCGCCCATTGTCATCTTTATTGAGAGGACAGCTCACGTTAGTAGCAAAAAACGTGTCCCCTAAGAAAATAAGTTCATTTAATAAAGCGCCTACTTTGATAAGTCAGATTAACAGTGACTGGCCATTTCAGCATTGGCTAGCCGGTATTTATATTGCGGAAACGATAGAAGAAGTAAAACAATTACAAACTTCGCTTCAAGAAAACGAATCCATCATTACCAAAGACGGTATTTGGTTTGGTTCTTATTGGGCTCGAGTTTTCAAAATACATGATGCACAAAACGGTTTTTTACTCAGAGAAAAAAATTGAAAAATTTGAAAAATAAAATTATTAAACAACGGAAACATTGCGATCAATTGGAAATGCTATCAAAAACATATGAGCATCAATTAGCTCAAAAAGAAACCAATCGTGACATTACTCGCCAGCTCTATCAAGAGATAAATATCAAAGCCACTCGGGTGCAAACTATTTTAAGTGAGAAGCAGGAGAGATTAAATGATGCGCAACAGAAACAAAACCGACTAAGGAAATCCATTGCAGAATCAGAACAACGCATTGAACAACATGAACAAGAATTTAAAATTATTCAAAATAAAACTCAATCATTGATCAGTTCCAGAAGTTCTTTAGAAAAGAGACGAAAAAAATACTTCATCAACGCGATCATTATAGTCAGCAATTAACAGAGGGACGCAAAAAAGCCTATCAAAAACGTAAGGAAGCTGATGCGTTAGAAATTCGCTTAACCAGCAGTAAAGATCAATTAAATCTATTGAAGCAGAGCGTCGCGCACGATCAACGACAATTAAAACAAATCACCGAACACCTAGAGACACTATCTCAATATTTGTCCGAGGGCAATAAGCCATTAGAAACTTTAAATGAGCAACTTCACGATAAATTAGAAGAACAGCTGGCTATTAAAACGAAATTACAGGAAGTTGAAAAACAGCTCGAAGAAGCTAATCAGACTTTACGTGAACTGGAACAAAAACGTTTACTTACCCAAAAGGCATTACATGAGACACAAACACAATTGGAAGAATTACGTATGCAACGCCAATCATTCAGTGTGCGACAAACAACCATTCAAGAACAATTAAATGAAAACAATTTTAATTGTAAGCAAGTGATTGCTGAGCTGTCAGCAGATGCGGAGATTGATGTTTGTCAAGAAAAATTAGATCAACTGGTTCAACGTATTCAATGTATAGGTCCGATTAACCTTGCAGCAGTTGAAGAATATGAAAGTATAAATGAACGCAAACATTATTTAGATAGACAATACGCCGATTTAACAGAAGCGCTAGAGATTTTGAAAAATGCGATTCAAAAAATTGATCGTGAAACGCGCATGAAATTCAAAGAAACTTATGATAGAGTCAACCACCACTTCAAATTGTTATTTCCTCAGATTTTTGGTGGTGGCCAAGCAATGTTGGCAATGACAGAGGCTGATTTATTAACGACCGGTGTGATCGTGCGTGCACAACCACCTGGCAAACGCAATGTGACAATCCATATGCTATCCGGTGGAGAAAAGGCACTAACGGCGATTGCGTTGATATTTTCTTTATTTCATTTAAAACCAGCGCCTTTCTGTATATTAGATGAGATAGATGCACCGTTAGATGATGTTAACGTTGGTCGCTTTTGTCAGCTTGTTAAAGAAA
Source organism: Coxiella-like endosymbiont (assembly GCF_024730665.1). Classification (GTDB taxonomy): domain Bacteria; phylum Pseudomonadota; class Gammaproteobacteria; order Coxiellales; family Coxiellaceae; genus Coxiella. Next base: position 369,458 of record NZ_CP084737.1, on the reverse strand, counting down.
TGTCAAAAGAGATTCAATTTCTGGTGATTAGTCATAATAAAGTAACCATCGAAATGGCGGACTGTTTAATTGGAGTTACCATGCAAGAACCAGGTGTTTCTCGCATCGTGTCGGTCAGTATGAAAGAAGCGATAGCAATCGTAGAAACAGTGTAAAGGAACAATTTTTGTTGATCGTGTTGTTATTTTTAAGGTTTATTGTCTGGATCTTCTATATGTAACAAGAATCACAAGCGGATGAGCTTCATCAATAACCTTTGATTCTGGCACATTTCCCAAACGATGAGCCTAAAATTAATACGAATAATATGCTAGAATCACCAGAAGGTACTGCAACAAAACTAGATGACGGCATTGCTAGAATATCACTGTAATGATCACGAATTACTGCAGGTATTAGCAAGTGGTTTGGTGTAGCACACAATGTAATATTTGTCATCGTCATAAAATAAAATCTGGTCAGAGACATGAATGTTATTTTACCAAAGTCTAGTTTTGTTCGTGTTGTATTAAAGTATGATCGGGAAGAGGGAGTAAGGGAATTGTGTAAACTGATGATCTAATGATTGCTTTCGGTGCGATGCTTGACAGCGTGTCAATTAAGTGGAGATTTGGGTTGTAAGAGATGGAATAAGAATCGTTTTATCTTGAATAATGAATAAAGTGGCTTAGATTAGAGCGCGCATTCGCCACTTTGAAGAATCAAAGCGCGTGTCTGTTTTTGATGAAATTAACGAAGTCAAATCGGTAGGTAAATAAAAGTGATAATTCCGCTAGAGATTCACAAAAAAATCGATCGATTAAGAAAAGAGATTAATGAGCACAATTATCGCTATTATATTTTATCGCAACCTAGTATTTCAGATGCGGTTTATGATCAACTTTTTTTGAACTTCGAGAATTAGAAGAAAAATATCCAGGCTCAATTATCTCAGCTTCTCCAACTCAGCGGATTGGCGCTAACCCGCTCACTGTCTTTGAGCGGGTTCATCATGAAATTCCAATGTTGTCATTGGATAATGTATTTGATGCAGCAGGGTTGCTTATATTTAATGAACGCATCCAGAAACGATTGAATACCAAGAACCCCTTGGAATATGTGTGTGAATCCAAGCTGGATGGGGTGGCATTAAGCTTGCTATATGAAGATGGTAAGCTGATGCGCGCTGCTACACGAGGCGATGGTTTCATAGGTGAGAATGTAACACAAAATGCCAGAACTATTTCAGTCATTCCTCTGCAGTTACGTGGCAGCAATTATCCGAACCTGGTTGAAATACGCGGTGAAGTATTAATGTCACGGGAAGGTTTTATAAAACTTAATTGGGAAGCTGAGAGGCGTGGAGAAAAAACATTTTCTAATCCTAGAAATGCTGCTTCTGGTAGTTTGCGCCAATTAGACCCTCGAATTACTGCTAAACGACCACTCATTTTTTTTGGATATCACTTAGGTATTTTTAAAGGGGAGGAAAATTGCCTGAAAAGCATAGTGATATGTTAATGCGCTTTAAAGAATGGGGTATTCCGATCGTTCCTGAAATCAAGGTAGTTAAAGGGATTAATGGCTGTCTTAGCTATTATGAAGATTTGGTAAAAATTCGTGAGAAATTACGATTCGATATAGATGGTATTGTCTTAAAAGTAAATTCTCTAGCATTGCGAGAAAAATTAGGTTTTGTTTCACGTGCGCCGCGATGGGCTATCGCTTATAAATTTCCTGACAAAGAAAAAATGACATTGTTAAAGGGAATCGAATTTCAGGTAGGACGTACTGGTGCTGTCACACCGGTAGCTCGTTTAGAGCCGATATTTATCGGAGGGGTGATGGTGAGTAGTGGCACTTTGCATAATTTTGACGTATTGGAGCGAAAGGATGTCCGGATCGGTGATACTGTTATTGTTCGTCGAGCAGGTGACGTTATTCCTGAAGTAGTTGGTCCTATTTTGTCAAAGCGACCGGAGAATACCAAAATAATTAAAATGCCATCGCATTGTTCAATCTGTTATGCGGAAGTCGTTAAGCCTGACGGTGAAGCCGTGGCACGATGCATGGGGGGATTATATTGTCGTGCTCAATTACGCGAAACGATTAAACACTTTGCTTCGCGTCAAGCAATGAATATCGAGGGACTAGGAGAGAAATTGATTGAATTTTTCATACGGAAAAAATTGATTCAAGATATTACCACTGTTTATCAATTAAAACAGTCGACGATTGCCACATTGCCTCGTATGGGTGAAAAATCGGCTTTTAATCTGCTAAGAGCAATCGAGCGTAGTAAAAAAACAACATTATCTCGGTTTTTATATGCTCTAAGCATTCGTGGGATAGGGGAGACTACTGCACGCACACTAGCTCGTCATTTTCGTAAACTTGAATCTTTAATGCAAGCTTCTGTAGAAGATCTACAAGTCATTCGAGGCATTGGCCCAGTGATGGCCAAAAATATTAAAGGATTTTTTCATCAAAAGTACAATGTTGATTTAATTAATAAATTAATTCAATTAGGTATTCACTGGACAGAAGAACAAGTAATTAAAAAATCTTGGATTACTGGCAAAACTTTCGTTTTAACTGGCAGTTTAAGGTCGTTCACTCGAAATGAGGTAAAAGAAAAACTTGAATATTTTGGCGGGAAAACTAGCAGTAATGTCTCAAGAAATACCGATTATGTGGTGACTGGTAAAAATCCTGGTAGTAAGTATGATAGAGCAAAAAAATTAGGTATTTCTATTCTTAATGAAAAAATTTTTCTAGATTTATTGGAAAGTAAACATTTATAGTTTTTGATATAATTATTCTTATATTTAAAAATTATCTACTGATACGAAAATTTTATTTTTAAAATTAAAAATTAATTGAACTCGCGTATGTTTAAACGAGATGTTATTATAGTTTTAATAGGATTACATTGATAAAGTAAATTTCAGAAAAAGATAAATCATTTAATTTATCAGTAATAATCCCTGTGCTAGATGTGATAGAAGAAAAGAAAAATAGAATCTTTCCTTGTAGGGAAAATAGGTCTGCAAGGCATGAATTCAATTCTGAAATTTTATACCGCATATAAAAGTTAATAAATAAAAAGGGAGAAATATTAAAGATAAAATAAGAATGTTCAAGAATTAAATATGTATAAAAAAGAATCTAATTTATTGAACGAATTGAAAAGTACTATCTGAATAAAAAGAAATGATGAAATATAAAATTGAATTAATTCAGAATGATAAGTTAGGTGAAAGAAATATTTAAAAAATTAAGAGAAACATTAGTTTTGATGATAACATACTACAGCTTTTCATAGATTGTATACTGCAATTGATAAAGAAAGAAGAATAGCAAGATTTCCTTGGATTAATGTTTATTGAAACTTATTGAGTTTTATCATAAAGAGATAGAAAAATCTGTGCCGATCCATTTTTCTTATTGCGTTTAAAAGGTAAAATTTAAATTTAATTAAAATCTGCGTGAGAGATAATGCTTGACAACATTGTATCAGTTAAAAATTCTAGGATAGTAAGCTTATAGGACATTTAGATACTATTGCTAAAAGTTGTGACGATTCATATATGAGTATATATAAGTATGAAAATGAAATTTTTTAATTTTGAGGCAATAATTCTAATATAAAAGAATTATTTTGAATTATTATTAAAGCTCGTATGCACAGAAATAAATAAAATATTTAAAAACTGATTTATTGAAAAAGATATATAAGAAAGCAGATTTATCTTTCGTTATTCTAAAACTTATTAGTTTTTTACAATAGAAGAGAGAATAAGAAAGAAATTAATTATAAAAATACTGTGTTAAGTTTTGACGCTTCTATATTCTATAGTAAGAGAATTTACAATTTATAAATTTGAAATTTATTTTAATCTTATCGAAAATCTTAATAAAATTTGTATCGCATTTTTAAAAATTAATATGAGTCTATAAGTCCAAATTTCAGTAAATCTTTCAGAGATTTTGATTGTATTGACTCAAATCAATCTAAATCATACTAATTAGATTAAATTCTCAATGCTGAGCACAAACACTTTTACTTATATTTTATACCATTTAATATAGTAGTATAGCTTAATAATAGTAGTGCTTAATAAGCAATAAATTAAGAAGAATGTTTCTTATTCATCATTAAAGGCTGTGCGTAAGACATATATGTCATGAGATCTGAGGTAAGGTAAAAAAGATTTTTTCGTATCTGTCCTAATCAATGAGAGAATATACTCATCATTTTTCTAATTTATTTAATGAATTAATTGAGTGCTTTACCAGATAAATTAAAAAATAAGGCAAATTCTTATCTAAGTTTTAAAAATACCGATGAAATTTGTAAACGAAAATAGATGTGAATAAAGATTTTGCAGAAGATAGTTACTGGAAAACTGGAATAATAATGCATAAAAGGTTTTAGAATTGAATTTGAATAAAGCTTATTAGGGACTAAATATTTAACTGTCGACTCTAATAAATCCGCAGGGGGGATAAAAATCCTATTGATAAGGATAAAATTAACTTATAGATTATTGTCTGCTTTTTGATTGAAAAATATTTCTTTTAGGAGAAATAAGACAACATTTCTCAGAATTGCGAGCTTCCTATGAAAATCATCAGAGAACAGCAATATAATTCTTGTGAAGATTATCCAGTAGTATTAGGATGACACACAATCTTGAAAATGTGTAGCTTTCTAGAAAGACAGGGCGAATCTAGATAAAAGAGCCTTTAAGAGTTTTATAAGCCTCTTTTTGATTTTATAACTCAAAAAATGCAAAATTTAAAATTCGATTGTATCGCTGGTATTTTTTAAACGTGTGATGAAAGGCCCATCATCTCAAGTAACCTACTTGCCGGAGTATTTGATTCAACTATTCCTTCCATAAAGGAGCATGCCTCTGATAACGTTGAAAGGATACATCTATTTTTCTGGCATGAGCAGGAAACAGTGCGGTATTATATCAGTTGCATATTAATTAAGTTATAATTATCATAATTAAACCAAAAAAGGTACTTGTTATGACTCTCTTTATAATTTTGATCGTAGTCTTTCTGTTCGCTGTCTATGGGGTTGCAGCATATAACAGTTTGATTGCTCTGATAGAATCAATCCGTAATAACAATAAGCAAATCGATATTCAATTGGATCGTCGCTATAAGGTTTTTGAATCACTTATTAACGTAGTTAAGAAGTACATGGATTACGAACGTTCTACTTTGAAAGATGTAGTTGCGTTGCGTAATGAGGCACAAATTGCAAAACAGACAGAGAATGATGGCGCTCGCATGAAAGCTGAGAACAAGATATCCACGATTCTATCAGGCTTATCCTTTTTTTCGAGCAATATCCAGATCTTAAAGCTAACCAAAATGCCCTGCAATTACAAGAGACTATTGTGAGTACAGAAAACAAATTAGCTTATGCGAAGCAGGCTTATAACGATAGCGTTGAACGTTATAATGCTAAAAAGAAAATGATTTTCCCTTTGATAATTGTCAGTTTATTTCCTAGCAAGTTGAGTTTTTACTTCCCCTATTGGGAATTACCACCAGAGAAAATACAAGAACAAGAAAATTATAAAGTGCAATTAGAATCATGAATCCTATTGGTAATTTTCAAAAATCAACGGTTGACTGGCGTCGATCACTAAGCCAGAATCGGCGGAGGACCGCTCTAGTCATCACAACTTTTATAGTGATTTACCTAACCATTGGTTTGCTGGTTGATCTTTATATTTACATGTGGCATTACCCAGAAGCCATTGTTTCCCAATTATTTTTTGCTCTTCTTACCTTTCGACTTTTTCCTAAGGTGATGATAGTTACGGGATTAATCGCTGCGGTTTCATTATATGTTACGTTTACTTTTAGCCATAATTTAATGATGTTAGGAACGGAATATAGAGAAATTACCCTAGATACTGCACAAACTTTGCGAGAAAAGGTACTTTACAATATCGTCGAGGAGTTAAGAATTTCAGCAGCACTCAAGTTTATGCCTAGAATTTATATCATTAATGCCAATTATATGAATGCATTTGCTAGTGGTTATAACGAAAAATCGGCAATGGTGGCAATTACTCATGGTCTTTTATGTAAACTAGATCGCAGTGAGTTAGAATCGGTAATTGCACATGAACTCAGTCACATCCGCCATATGGATATTAAATTAACGATGACAGCTTCCGTGTTGGCTAATATTTTATTAGTCGTCGTTGATATTCTTTTCTTTAGCATCATTTTTCAGGATCGCTCGCAAGAAGAGGGAGGGGAGGCGGCAGCAACAACAACAACACGGAATCCGTTATTCATTTTTATCTTATTATCACGTTATTTAATGCCTTTTTTAACTGTAATACTAATGTTATATCTGAGCCGGACACGAGAATATATGGCCGACGCAGGCTCTGTAGAATTGATGCGAGATAATGAACCCCTCGCACGTGCTTTGATAAAAATTCAGGACGATTATACAAAAAACCAAGAAGACTACTCTCGTCAATATTCTCAGACTCCTCATGAGGCTGTTCGCTATGCCGCTTACATATTCGACCCCGCAATTCCAGGGATTCAACTTCGACATTTCTTGAATAATCTCTTTTCTACACATCCATCGTTAAAAAAACGGCTGGCGGCGATTGGTTATAGACTTAAATGATGGATAGAAGTGTGTAGCGCCGGGGGGGCGCGGGCGTCTTATTTGGTAATTGTCATTCACACCATACACCGTTATTTGTGTAATTCATTATTTCTAAAGATCTTTATCCATGTTGTTTTGAATTGCTTGACTTAATTGATAAACTGCCATTGCATAAATTATACGCGGATTATATTGCATAATCACATCAAAATTATGAAGAATTAGCCAATACTCATGCGGGTCTTCGTTTTTAATTTGAAGGACAGTAGCTTTTTGATTGGCTGGTATAGAACAGGATGCAAATATTAATTTATTTTTTAATAAGTCGATATTTTTTTGTGGGATAGTTTTTTTTGACATAAGAGCCAGATTGAGGAGCTTTGTATCAGTACATGCGCAGGCGATAGGTTGATGACTTTTCCAGCCATTTTTATTGAGGAAATTAGCAACGCTAACAATAGCCTCTTCATCATTCTTTATGAGGTCAATATGGGCATTTTTTGAATAAGTAACTCCATAATATCGATAAGTGCTTGGCATAAACTGAGGAATGCCAATAGCTCCCGCATAAGAGCTCTTTATCAACTCCATTGCCAACCTTTGTTCTTTAACTAATAGAAAAAGTTGCACTAATTCTCGTGTAAAAAATTTTTCTCGTTTTTTATAATGAAAAGCTAGCGTCGTTAAAGTATCTAATGCAGAGAATTTCCCAACCAGTGAACCATAATTACTTTCAATACCAATAATAGCGACAATAATGGGAGGTGGGATTCCATAATGGTGTTCGGCGTACCGCAACACTTCTTTATGCATTTTCCAGTAATGAAGACCATTTTGAATATATTTTGTTGTCAAAAAAAGGTGCGATAAACGTTCCATGGTTTAGCTTCATAGGGATGAGTAATCTGATAAATTACATTTTGATTATATTTTGCTTCTAAAAGGGTATCAGTGAGCTTGGTGCGATTGAAATGATAATATTTGACCATGTAATTAATAAATGTGCGCGCTTTCGTTGGCAAAGGGGATTGATATTTCTTCTCAAAAGCAAAAACAGATAAGCTTGATAATAACAACCCCGCGCACAATCCTCCTTCAATCCATTTCCTAAACATAAAATTCCTCTTATTAACTGGACCATAATTTTCGATGTGTATGAATCGACATAATCATACCGAACCCAGCCATTGTAGTAACGATCGAACTACCGCCATAGCTTACCAGAGGCAACGGGATACCAACAACTGGTAAAATACCGACTACCATACCGATATTTACCAAAGCAGATAAAATAAATGTTAAGCTCAAGCCGCCACTTAACAAGCGAGTAAATGTATCTTGCGCCTGACTACTAATATAAAAGCAACGAATAAAAATAGCGAATAAAATAGTTAATAAAATAAGACAACCAATAAACCCCAGTTCTTCTCCATTAACAGCAAAAATAAAATCGGTAGCATGGGCAGGCAAAAATTGAAAATGTGATTGTGTACCATGCAACCATCCTTTACCAAATAATCCTCCTGAACCGAGGGCAATTTTAGATTGAATAATGTGATAACCGCTTCCTAAAGGATCACGTTCAGGATTAAGGAAAGTCAGTACACGTTCTTTCTGGTAATTGTGCATAAAATGCCATACGATAGGAGTACTGAGAGCGCCGATAGATAAAAAAGTAAAAATAAGTTGCCAATTGAGCCCTATCAATAATAAAACAGATAGACCGGAAATAGAGATAATGATGGCTGTGCCTAAATCAGGTTGCTTTGCTGTTAAAATCGTTGGAAAAACTAATAGGAGAAGAGAAACTATGAGTGGAATTGCTTTAGGAGGAAATTCTTTATCACTGAAATAGTAAGCTAACATCATCGGCATAGCGAGCTTCATAATTTCTGAGGGTTGTAAATGAAAAAACCCTAAATCGAACCATCGACGGGAACCCTTATCGACGTTTCCAAAAATTAATACAGAAATTAATAACAGTAATCCTGCACCAAATATCCATGGTGCCCATCGTCGATAAACAATGGGTGAAATGTAAGCGAAAATAAACAGCACAGCAAAACCTAAAAGTAGCCAGGCGGTTTGTTTTAACATCACACCAGTATTTTGATTACTGGCACTAAACAAAATAAACAGCCCCGTTATTGCTAACAGAAAAATAAAAACGAGAAGCGGCGGATCAATTCGTAATGCTTTCCACCATAAATAAACTATTCGTAGTTTGAGATGCGATTCCTGATTTACTTTATTGAGTAGTGGTGATTTATTATTGGGCATCTTGGGATACTACTAAGTGATTAAAGTAATAATTCATAATCTCACCTGCCATTTTATCAGCCATAGCATTATGCTCAACCACCACAGCGACTGCAATTTCAGGATGGTTGACAGACGCAAAAGCGATAAAAAGATGATTATTGCGTAATCGTTTAGGGATATTGGTACGACTGGTATCTTCATCTCTCTGATGGCCGTAAATCTGGGCTGTTGCGGTTTTGGCTGCCACAGTAAAACCTGGGTGTTTGCCAAAAAAATCGGCTGTTCCCCACGGCTTATCTACTACATCTTGCATCGCGCGAATAATAATGTTCCAATTATTTGGATTTTTTAATACTACTGGTGTTTCAGAAATAAGTGGTGGTATCGTCTCTGTTCCATTCTGAGCCACACTTTTAAATAACAATGTTGGTCGGTATTTCTTACCTCGTTCGGCGATAATTGAGACCCCTTGTGCCAATTGTAAAGGGGTAACTAGAAAAAACCCTTGCCCAATGCCAGTTTCAATAGTATCACCCGTATACCATGGATAACCTTGAACACCTATTTTCCAATCAGGAGAGGGGATAAGGCCAGGTACTTCTTCAGGCAAGTCAACACCAGTCAACTGTCCAAAACCAAATTTATGTAATATATCATCAATACGGTCTATGCCCATGATGACAGCAAGATTATAAAAATAAACGTCGCAAGAGACAGCGATAGCCTTAACAATATCAACCCAACCATGACCAGTAAGCCTCCAATCATGATAAATATGTTTTGTGTTTGGTAATTGAAACCAGCCAGGATCGTAAATTTGATATTGAGGAGTGACGATTCCTTCATCTAAACCGAAAATGGCCAAAAAGGGTTTGATGGTGGAGCCAGAGGCAAATTGCCCACGGATCGGTCGATTATAGAGAGGATGCAGCGGCGAATTCAATAATTTTTGGTACGCTTGTAAACTTAATCCAGATGCAAATGGATTGGGATTAAAACTAGGTTTAGTAACTAACGCTAGTATTTGGCCAGTATCCGGTGCCATCACTACAATGGCACCGCTTTCGTCACCTAACACCTTGTTAGCTTCCGCTTGTAGCTTACTATCAATAGTTAAGTAGATATTGTCTCCAGCGTTTGGAGAAATTTCTTTTAAAGTGCGAACAATTCGCCCGCTAGCATCAGTTTCAACTTTTTCAGCACCGAGAGTACCGTGAAGCCGCTTTTCATAATATTTTTCAATTCCCATTTTTCCAATATCATCATCAGCAGTATAATTATCTGCGTTTAATTTTTGTAATTCCTGCGGATTAATGTGTCCGACATATCCCAATACATTACTGGTAATATTAGCCAAAGGATAATAACGCATCATTCGCGTTTTAATTTCAACTTTAGGAAACCGGTATTGATTGACATAGAAACGAGCAACCTCTTCATTAGTTAATTTATATTTTAGTGGGATAGGCTGGTAGGGACGGTATTGATAAGCAATACGATGGAATCGTTTTATATCATCTTCCGAGAGAGAAATAACTTTACTTAATCGTTTTATCATTGCGTTTAAATGTTTTGCTCCATTTGGAATGATAGTTAATGTATAAGTAGGGATATCCTTCGCTAATAGGATCCCATTGCGATCGAAAATTAGACCGCGATTAGGCTGAATAGGAATAATATTGAGTAGATTATGTTGTGACAAAGTCGAATAAAAACGATGATTTTTAATTTGTAAATAAATCAGTTGACTAATGAGAACGAAAGCAAAGATAAAGAGGAGGAAGAGAGCTGCTAAGCAGCGATTTCTGAATAGACGCATTTCCAGTTGAATATTTTTGATTACAATTGATTGTTTTTTCATGAAATCGCTATTGTTTCTTTAACGATGATTAAGAGTAATAAGTCATCATTGTATTCCAAGCACGATAAATTTTCTTGGCAAGGACAATCCGTATAATCGGATTTGGAAATATTAATCGGGAAAGTGACTTACCAGATTTTCTGAATACGACGGAGGAAGAACTTCAGGACCTCAAAAGGTAAATAATTTATAAATAATTTAATTTATCAGTAATAATCCCTTTCCAATAAACTTATCTGTCGGTTGATCGTCATTGAGACAATTGCTCCTAACTAAGCATACATCTGTTTCTTTTAACAATAGGGATTTAAGAAGACTTAAACAAAATTACAATGCAAACGTACGTAAACCCATGTTCTTTACACGGCCAGGGTTGATTAGATTAATTTTCATATCGTTCGTCACTGGCCTCTATCATGCTCCATAATTTTTCGAGGCTATAGAAATCACGTATCTCAGGCAACATAATGTGCACTATGATGTCAAAAAAATCGATTAGAATCCATTCACCTTCCACTTCACCTTCAACGCCTAGTGGTCGCACACCGTTTTCTTTCACACGATGGATAACTTGATCTGCTAATGCGCCTGCGTGACGTCGTGAGGCGGCGCTACAAATGATTACATGGTCTGCAATATCAGTGAGCATTGTGACGTTAAGGTTATTAATTTGTAAAGCTTTGTGCTCGTTTAACGTATCAGTAACTAATTTAGCGAGTTCAGCTATTTTCATTCTGTTCTAATCATATCGGGGTTGTTCTCTCTAGACAAGCTCTACTTAAAAAGCAATTTTTTAGTAAAGTGATTGATAGAGGCGCTTATTTTTAATATAGTCGAACACTTTTTCTGGTAATAGGGGCTTTACAGCGGCATCATTTCCCTCTTTTAAGTAGCAGCGGATTTCTGTGGCGCTGACTGAAATAGTAGGAATATGTTGTATCATTATTTTGCCTGATTGTGCACGATTTAAATCATCTTCTTTTCTGGTTTGATGTTGTAGTAGCAATTCATCAAGCCATTTTTCCTTTAGCAGAGGATAACCAGGGCGATTTATGACAATCAGATGGCAATATCTTAAGATAGATTTGTATTCATTCCATTGATTAAAATGCAAGAATGCGTCTGTCGCCATAATAAAGCAGAGCGATTGCCTTGGAAAAGAAACGCGCAAAGATTTAAGGGTATCAATTGTATAAGAAAGGCCTTTTCTTCTAGTTTCGATGCCATTTATTTTCAAATGAGGGATATTGATGATTGCTCGTTTTATCATTTTAATACGATCCGTTGGGCTAGCTATTGGTGTGTTCCGGTGAGGAGGATGTCCACAGGGAATCAATTGGATTTCTTTAAACTGTAATTTATTAGCTAATTCCTTAATGATAAATAAATGAGCTTTATGAATAGGATCAAAAGTCCCGCCTAAAAGGCCTAATAATGAAAATGTCATCTTAATTTCTTACCAGAAATTGCCAAACTTAAACTTTCCAGCGCTTGCCAGGCATTACCAGGTGTAATGCCTTTAATAATATGGTCAATGTGTTTTGCTTGTTGTAGTAACTGTGCAATAGTTTTCGTGTTTAATCGAGAAAGTGCCATTTTGAGTGACCGTTTACGAATTTGCCGTTGACAGGTGAATAATTGCGTAAGAGATTTACCATGTTGATAGGCGTAAGCTAATGGATAAAGTGCGCGTAGCTCACGTGTAAGTGCCCATAGAACGAGTGGAGTTAATTCTTTGTCATTAGAATATAGGCCACATAAAATTCGAATTACACGCGAGGATGCACCTATTAATGCTGCTTCCGTTAAGTCAAAAATCGTAAAATATGCATTATCACTCACTATTTTACTGACGGCCTTAGGAGTAATAGGTTGATCACGATACAGCAAGCTTAATTTCTCGATGGATTGTTGGGTAGCTAATAAATTTCCTTCTGTCAATTCTGCTAAAAGTGTAATACTTTCCGCGTCTGCATTTAAGTTTGCTGATTTTAGACGTTGCGCAATCCATATCGAAAGCTCGCACGTCGATAAAGGCCACAGTGGGATAACAGCGCCACAACGGTCAATTGCTTTGTACCATTTAGTTTTTTGTTGAGCAACGGTCAATTTATTAGTAATAATTAACAAACGCTTGTGATTAGGTGGGCTATCGAGATAACGTAATAAGGCTTGGGTTCCATTCTCATCGAATTTTGCTTTAGCGTTTCGAATTTCAATAATTATTTTATCGCTGAGCAAACTAAAGTTATCGACAGTTTCTGTGAATACCTGCCAATGAAAACCTGGCTCAATAAAAAGTAATTCACGTTGATGAAACCCTTGCTGTCGACTACTCTCTAGAATGAGATCGCTCGATTCTTGAACTAATAGCGGAACATCACCGCAAATTAAATAAACGGGTAGAAGAGTTTGTTGATTTAAATGGGTGTTAAGTTTTTTGTAAGATAATTGCATAGCTATTACCGGTTGGGAGTGGTCGTAAGATAATGATAAATGAGATCTACCATTGTTCCGATCATTTCGCGTTTCATCAGACAGGCAGCGTTTGGCGTATATGGTTGAGTGTTATTTTGAACTAATGTGCGGCTTAATGAAAAAGTCCGAGGACCCTGTATGATTTTTCCTTCTTTTTTTCCAATGCAACAGTTACGTGTAAAACATAGGTGTAATTAACAGCATTGACAATAGATATAATTGGGGGATAACTGCATTCCAGTGAATATTATTAATCCACAATATAATTGGGGCATTTTTTTTGCATTGAGTGAACTGCACATTTAACCCTTGTAATGTGCGGCGTAATTGAACAACTAACGGATGGTAAGGGTTAGAAGAGTCTAGATAAAGCACGCGCATTTGCTGAGCAATATCGTTGGTTGAGCGTGGCTTGAACCCGCAAGCGGCTAGGGCTTCACAAATTAAAATTCCCATTAATAGCATTTTAAATAAATTTGTAATATTTTCTTTAACTTCGTCCATACGTATCATCTACTACAATATTAATCAGTTTTTTAGGCACGACAATGATATTTTTAATTTTTTTATCGACAAGAAGTTGTTGTACATTTTCCTGATGTAATGCGGTATTTTTAATGGTGTAATCAGGCGCTTCGGTAGGTACTTGAATTCTGGCGCGAAGCTTTCCGTTAATTTGGACGATCATTTCGATTTGAGTGGTTTGTAGAGCTTTAGAATCAGGTTTTGGCCAGTTTGCTTCAAGAATATTTTTACCAAATCCTAAAACTTGCCATAAATGATGAGTAATATGAGGAGTAATTGGCGATAACAACCTTAATAAAATTCCTATCCCTTCATGAATTAAATAAGAGTCTGCTTCATTATCTATGGTCAATTTCATTAATAGATTTAATATTTTCATGGTGGTTGAAACCACAGTATTAAATTGCATCCGTTCTATATCATTGTTAGCTTGTTGTAAATATTCGTGCAGTGTTCGACGAATCTTTTTATGCGAAGAGATTTCCCATTGATAAGCATTTATATTTTTCTGCCGATTAATATTGGTTAATGCGTCTTTAACTTGAGAAGTAAAACTCCATAATTTGTTTAGAAACCGATGAGCACCTTCAATGCCGCTATCAGACCATTCCAGGTCCTGATCTGGAGGAGCCGCAAAAATAATAAATAACCGAACGGTGTCTGCCCCGTATTTTTTAATCAGCGATTGAGGTGAAACGACATTACCTTTTGATTTAGACATTTTTGCGCCATTGTTTAAAACCATGCCTTGCGTCAATAAGCGAATAAAGGGTTCATTTGAATTGAAGAGTCCAAGGTCACGCAATAATTTGTGCATAAAGCGTGCATAAAAAAGGTGCATCACGGAATGCTCAATACCGCCAATATATTGATCCACAGGAGTCCAATACTTTGCGCGATCGTCAAGCATTACCTTGCCTTGATCTGAGCAGGTATAACGTGCGTAATACCAGGAAGATTCAACAAAAGTATCCATCGTATCAGTTTCGCGAATAGCAGCTTTATTACAAGCAGGACATTTAGTTTTGTAAAAATCAGACAAATCCTTGAGTGGGGAGCCGCAGCCAGTAGGAATAATATTTTCTGGTAAAATAACAGGTAATTGACTTTCTGGGACAGGAACAGTGCCACAAGTTTTACAGTAAATAATCGGAATAGGCGTTCCCCAATAACGTTGACGTGAAATACCCCAATCGCGCAAGCGATAATTAGTTTGTTGATAACCGAGGTTATGATTTTTAAGATAATCGGCAATAACATGAAAAGCTGTCTTTGAATTCATTCCTTCAAAAGGCGTTGAATTAATTAAATTACCCAATTTTGTATAGGCAGTTTGTTGATAGTTCCATTCGGAATTATCTATAGGTTCAATTACCGGTTTAATTGGTAAATCATATTTTACAGCAAATTCATGATCACGTTCATCATGTGCAGGCACAGCCATAATGACACCAGAGGCATACTCTATTAAGACAAAATTAGCAATCCAGATAGGCACTTTTTTATGAGTAACGGGATGGATAGCGAAAAGCCCGCTTTCGATACCTTCTTTTTCCTCAGTAGCGATGTCAGCTTCAGCTACTCGTGTTTGTTGATATTTCTTTAAAAAGGCAGCGATTTTTTTACTTTTTTTGGCGCATTCTTTCGAGATGGGGTGTTCAGGGGCAATAGCGAGATAGGTCGCACCCATTAAAGTATCTGGACGTATGGTGAAGACTTCTAGTGGGGTTGCGCTTTTTTCAAGAGCAAAATTAACAACGACACCTTGTGATTGCCCGATCCAATTACGCTGCATAGTAATAACTTTTTCTGGCCATCCTTTTAATTCGTTGAGATCTTTTAGCAATTCTTCTCTGTAATCAGTGACTTTTAGGAACCATTGTGAAATTTCACGGTGTTCAACAGGAGCACCGGAACGCCAACCGAGACCGTTAATAATTTGTTCATTGGCAAGGACGGTTTGATCTACAGGATCCCAATTAACGATAGCATTTTTTTTATAAGCCAATCCTTTTTTATAGAGCTGGATAAAAAGCCATTGTTCCCAACGGTAATAATCAGGTTCGCAGGTGGTGATTTCTCGTGACCAGTCGTAAGCAAAGCCAAGTTGCTTGAATTGTTTTCTCATTTTTTTGATATTTTTATGGGTCCATTCGGCAGGCGACAGCTTTCGGTAGATAGCAGCGTTCTCCGCTGGAAGACCGAAGGCATCCCAACCCATGGGTTGTAGGACATTACGGCCTTTATGTCTCTGGTAGCGGGTGATAAGGTCGCCGATGGTATAGTTGCGTACGTGTCCCATATGTAACTCCCCGCTGGGATAAGGTAACATGGATACGCAGTAGAATTTTTCTTTGCTGAGATCTTCCTTTATTACAAAGCATTCATTTTCTTTCCAGTAAGTTTGAGCAGCTACTTCGATGTTTTTCGGATTATATAATTTATTCATAGTTGAGGTAGGATACCTCAGGGACTTTCTGTATGGAAGGTAAAGAAATGACTTTGTCATACTGAGATATCTAGGATTTTGGAGTTTCGTGTAGTGTTGGCTTTCCTCTATATTTCCGTGTAGATTTAAACGCATCTAGTATTGAACGAATTGTAATAGCTATTACACAAACGGCCTATTTTTAAAAGATTCTTGATCATCTGAAGAGTGGGATGGAAATTTATTTTTGCGTATAGATCCTGCGATAGTGGGTACTAATTGTCGACCTTAATTGAATTTACTCATGAAGCATGCTTTCTCAAGCCTTGTATTCACAAAACTAAACTCTTTTTCCCTGACGTATGGCGTCAACTATAAATCCGAAACATCCTCATAAATAATGCTATTAAAAAAAACAAAATTATTATCCCAACTACTGGATAATAATTCCATTTCATTACAGGTGTTTTTCCTGTAACCGGGTAAATTTTGCCTGATAAAACAATTTGTCGGTCTTGTGGAGCTGATTGTTGAATTTTTCCTTGTGGATCAATTATAGCAGTAATACCGGTATTTGTGCTGTAGAGCACATATCGTCCTGTTTCCAGTGCACACATTTGTGCAATTTGTAATTGTTGAGCTAAAGCAATGCTCCTATTGAACCAACTATCGTCGCTAACGACAACGATGAATTTTTTTCCTGATATACTCCCTAAAAACTCCAGAAAATAAGCGATTTCATAACAAATGAGTGGAGCAAAAGATATATTTTTAGCCAATAATTGGATTTGATGCTGAGGGCCAGGACTTAAATCCGATAGAGGGATATCAAAAAAATACTTCATTATAGTAGAAAAAAATGGTGGAGTGTATTCTCCGAAAGGAACCAAATGACGCTTCAAATAAAAACCTTTCCCTTCACCTATAACAATTAATCCATTGAAAGTTTTTTTTATCTTTCCTTTGTAGATAGGAATACCAATAATAAGTGCTGTTTTATGTCTTTTAGCTTCTTTATCTAGATTTTTAAGAAAAAGAGAAACCTGTTGAGGATAGACAGGGATGGCGGCTTCTGGCCACACGATAATATCGGTATTCCAATGTTTTTCTGTTTCGGAGCGATAAATCTGTAGTGTAGACAGTAAATGATCAACATCCCATTTTTGCCGTTGGGATATATTACCTTGCACCAGACTGACTTTAAGTGATTCTTTTTGAGGGTATGTCCAACGAATAATGTTTAAAATATCACCAACAGTAAATAATAAAATAATTATAGTAACACCAAGTATTTTTACGAAGACTTTTTTATGAAAAAATAAAAGATATAAGCAACTGCTGATAAAGGCTACTGCTAGAGAAATGCCATATACTCCCAAAATGGGTCCAAATCCTCTTAATGGAGAGCTGATTTGACTGTATCCTAAAAAAAGCCATGGAAATCCTGTGAACAATTTACTTCGCAACCATTCACAGACGACCCACCACGCAGGAAAAATGAAAAGAGATGCAAAAATAGAAAATTTTTTTTGCAAGATTGAAAAGAAAAAACCTTGAATAGCAGGAAATAAAGAGAGAATGAAAATAAATAAGACAGTAATTGAAACAGCTAAAGTGATATTAGCATTACTAAAGCTGTGGATGCTGATATAGACCCATGAAGCTCCTATGCCGAAAAATCCGACCCCAAATATCCATCCTTGCCACAGACTCTGTAAAGGTCCAGAACGAATCCAAATAGCTAATAAAATAACTGGAGAAATAAAGGCGATAGGAAACCAACCAAATGGGGGAAAGCCAGCGCTAATATAGCCCCGGCAATAATAGCTAAAAGTGTGAATAAGAAATTATTCATTTTTTCTACAGTTCGTTTCATTAAGTATAATCACTAGACGATTGACTTATTGGATAAAATTACTCTGATTTTCTATCATCGCTTTGATTAGCTCCCAACCCATGCTTTTGTAAACGACCGAACGCTAAATAACATAGCTGTTAACAGTAGAAAATCTCGTGATGAATATGCGTTTTAAAATGGACTACTCAAATCAGTATTATAAATACTTTTTCTGTAATTTTTGGTTCAATTATATAATGCGGCTTCCAATCAGCAATATTGCTTTAGTCCTCAATACTATTTGCCAACGATCTTTTTCGAGAATATCTTTTTATGGCCATATTCACTTTAGCCTAACTTCTTAAAATAAAATATTAAATAAGTTAGTTTCTGAAATTAAACAGAAAGACGCTGCCAGATCTTTAAATTCGGATTTTTCACTCCTTTTTTCTAATTTATAGTTATAATAAATCTTTCATGAGTAAAATATCAATCACTTCAATAGCAGGAAAGTATGAATGAGCAGAACTAATGAGTAATGGCGCAACACGAGTTGAGTGGTCGCTTTTGATTAGTCATAATCATCTATGGACTAGGGGAACCATCGCCATCACATCGCGCGTACTTTCTCGGATGTCTTTCAGATATCTTCAATCATCTTCAGGGCCACCTTCAAAGCATTGTGACCTAAAAGTTCGTGCTCTTTTTGTATCATAAAGTTCGATTAGTTGATAGATGTTTGAGTAATAACAAGCGTATTCATGTTAATGATAATTTTCAGTAGGAAAATACTTACCCGATAAGTGCTATAAAATTAGAAAACAGCTATGCTGCAGACGTTCTTTAATGTTAGGTTAAGACTCATGACTCATAGATGTGAACTCATTTTAAGAATCCACAATAATTAAAGGGTGACCCTAAAACGATAGAAATTAGCTAATGAGAAAGCAAACCCCCAGCATAGTCCTTATTCTCTTCTATTCATAAGGGCTCTTATAACCCAGTTTAAATAAAATTTTAATTTCAAGTCCTTCCATCTCTTCTGATTCTTCTTCCTCAATGTGGTCATAACCTAATAGATGTAAAAAACCATGAATAACCAAATGAGCAAAATGAGATTCTAACGTCTTATTTTGGGCTTTGGCCTCTTCATCCACAAGCGGCGCACAGATGGCTAAATCTCCTAATGAAGTTGAAAAAAATCCTGGAATAGATTCATTAGGAAATGATAGAACGTTCGTAGGGCTATTTTTATGAAGATAAGTTCTATTTAATTCTACACTTTCTTCTTTATCGATAAAACGGATAGTTAATTCTGAATCACTGTGAGGAGAAAAGAGGGGGATAAATTGAAACGCGACATTAACCCATCGTTGTAATTGTAAAAGTGTAGGTAGCGGTTGAAACTGTGTTGCATTTTGTAGTTCAATATGCAATTCGTTCGCTATCTTCTTCATACGCCTATAAGTAACGCGTCGTACCACATTCCACATTTGGAAATCTGTTTAGGTGAAATCTTCTGATAATTACAGCTTTTCCATCTGTTTTCTCATAGCATTTTGTGCTCCGTCTAACAATAACAAATGCATCACTAACTATCCATGACCCATGTGAGAGCTAAAGGAGCACAACCTCAATCGTACCTTTCCGGATAAAGGTTCTCAGTATACTTCAAATAGTGGTGGTCATGCAAATGATTAATAGGGATCATTTTTCGTTTAATATCTTGTCCCAGAGAGGTTGCTGCCGTGCAAGCAGCAGCTAGAAAAGTTTTACCGGCCTTGATATATACTTACTTCACCCCAGAGTGAATTAGGCCTAGCTTCTTTTATTTTAACCATTACCATTTGTCCAATCAATGGTGGCGTTCCTATAAAGTTTACCACGCGATTGTTTTCCGTTCGACCGCTTAATTGCTCTGGTTGTTTTTTAGAAGGACCTGTAACTAATACTCGTTGTTCGGTTTCCACCATCGTCTGACTAATTCTGGCGGCATTGATGTTAATACGATTTTGAAGAAGAGCTAATCTCTCTTTTTTAACTTCTAGTGGGACATCATCTTGGAGCTGCGTTGCTGGTGTACCAGGGCGTGGGCTATAAATAAAGCTGAAAGAATGATCAAAGCCGATTTCATGAATGAGATTCATGGTGGCTTGAAAGTCAGCTGCTGTTTCACCAGGAAATCCCACAATAAAATCAGAAGAAATGCTAATGTCGGAACGAACTGCCTGCAATCTACGAATTTTGGATTTGAATTCAAGCACTGTATATTGGCGCTTCATTGCACCTAAAATACGATCTGATCCACTTTGCACAGGTAAATGTAAATGATTGGCAAGCTTGGGCTCTACTGCGTAAGCGTCTATTAAATTTTCAGAAAATGCTGAAGGATGTGAAGTAGTAAAACGGATTCGTTGAATATCATCGATAGCTGCTAAATAATGAATCAGCATCGCGAGATCTGCTACTTGTCCATTGTACGTAACACCGCGATAATCATTAACATTTTGTCCTAATAAGGTAATTTCACGAACACCTTGTTCACTTAATTTGATGACTTCAGCAATGACATCATCAAAAGGGCGACTCATTTCTTCACCCCGTGTATACGGGACCACACAAAATGTACAATATTTGCTACATCCTTCTATAATCGAAACAAATGCTGTAGGTCCCAAAGCTTTTGGTTCTGGTAAGCGATCAAATTTTTCGATTTCTGGAAAGGTAATATCAACCGATGGTTGGCGTGTTTGAATTACGTTATTTAAAAGCTCTGGTAATCGATGCAGCGTTTGTGGACCAAAAATGATATCAACAAAAGGCGCACGCTTGATAATGGCCTCCCCTTCTTGGCTGGCTACACAGCCACCTACGCCGATTACTATTTCTGGTCGATTTTCTTTAAGTGGACGCCACCGTCCTAGCTCTGAAAATACCTTTTCTTGTGCTTTTGCACGGACAGAGCAGGTATTAATTAAAATTAAATCGGCTTTTTCTGGGTCACTTGTCAGTTCTAGTCCATGAGAAACATTGAGCACATCTAATATTTTAATGGAATCATACTCATTCATTTGACAGCCATGCGTTTTTATGTATAGTTTTTTCATGAAACGATACTCTTAGAATGTAAAAATAACAAAATAATCATATAAGTAGTACCAGAGTTATCGATAGTAATAGTCCTACTAAAAAGATCTCCATACGTCGTCAGCAAAAAAATGCCACGTTATCTAGTCAAAAAATAAAACGCATACTTTCAACGGTGATCAGGAACATGGCTACCATCTCTAAGTAAGTCAATGCCATGATTATAACTAATAATACTGCTAACTGCGAGCATACATTAAAAAGATGTCGTCTCATCCTTATTCCATCAAAATAAAAGACCTATGAAGTGACGTCGGAGGCGCATATCATTACCACAGAATTGATGAAAGATAAAAACCGAAAGCCCGATACTGTGTTGATATACTCCCTGATGCGAAAACAGCATCAGGGAGTATATCAACTTTAGATCTTCTGAAGCTTTATTCAGTTAACGCTTGTTGACGGTTAGTTTTGGGAGTGGGTATATTTTCTTATGACTGGATTATTATAGGTAACAAATAATGAATATCCGGTCATTTTACGCCATCAACCTACGATGATACATTGGTCATATTGAATATTATCTGTAATTAAGTAGTTATAAAATGAGGATGGGCTTAGTCGGTTTAATTAGTTTAGATACTGCTGTGGATACATTCCCATCCTATTGATTAAAAAAAGAACAATTTATTTAATTATTTTTTTGGGTATTTGGTTTCTAGATATTGCAGTTTATCGTGTACCTCCGCCCACTTGTTGGCATCTGGAGGCGCATCTTTTTTGGAGGTAATGACTGACCATTCTTTTGCTAGTTTTTCATTAAGTTTGATGTAGCACTGCTTATCTTCTGGCAAATGGTCCTCAGAGAAAATGGCATCAACAGGGCATTCTGGAACACAGAGATTACAATCGATACATTCATCTGGATCGATGACTAGCATATTTGGCCCCTCACGAAAACAGTCAACGGGACAGACTTCGACGCAATCCGTGTATTTACAGCGTATACAGTTATCAATTACAACAAATGTCATGCTACAATAGCTCCAGTAATTGCAACGTGCGAATTATAATGTAACGCAAAGAGAGAAGGTAGTCTTTTATGGTTACAGGTGATGATATTAAAAGACGTATTGGAGCTAACTTATCGGAAAGTCACGTGGTGTTTGCTGAAGGAGACGGGCACCACTTTGAGGTGGTAGTTTTATGCCCTGCCTTTGAAGGGAAAACTCCTGTAATGCGGCATCGATTAGTTTATGCGGCGCTAGGTGATGCTCTGCTCGCTGATATTCATGCACTTTCACTCAAGACTTATACTCCAGATGAATATAAAAGAGGCTAATGATGAATATAAAAGAAGAAATTCGACAACAAATAGAAAGTCATCCTGTTGTTTTATACATGAAGGGAACACCTGATTTTCCACAATGTGGTTTTTCGAGACGCGTCGTGCAAATTTTGGAGCAATGCGAGGTCCAATTTTCAAGCTATAATGTATTAGAATCACCTGATCTTCGCCAAGGTATCAAAGAATTTTCTAACTGGCCTACGATTCCACAGCTTTATATTAAAGGTGAATTTGTCGGGGAAGTGATATTGTTATGGAATTGTACGAAAGTGGGAAATTAACAGAATTCTTTAAAGATCTATAAATTTTCTGACTGTCATTAAAAATCCCAAATAGATTTTTCTTTCCGAGACTGAATGGCCTTACTACGCAATTTGAAAATGCGTTCGTACTTTTTCTTTCGGCATCTTGCGTCTCGGACCAATCATGCGTACGATCAAATTCTGCGAGACGTTTATCGATTTCGCTAATGAAAGCGCCGCGGTACCGAGAGTTTCTTTTCTTCACAAACACAGACTCTCCAATTAAAGCTGCGTCGACTATTGTATCATTAATAAAATGAAATGGACACTATTTCCATGACCCATGCATCGCTGTCGCTAAAGGAATTCCACTTTTTAGAGTTATTTACCGCAGACGGTCTTGCTAGACTAGACACGTCTTTTTTAAAATTTTTAAAAAGCGCTGATGAAGTGCTACAAGCTAAGCTGCTTCATTATCGTTCAGGTGCTTTCCTAAAACCAGAAGAAATCAGTGAACTAATCGTCGAATGCGGACCTATCTTAGAAGTTTTTATTGCTAATCTTTTTTCGATTGAAGAGGCTGTTAGCCGCCTACGAGGAATAACGTTAAAAGAAAATCCGATCTTCGCTTTCAAGAAATTTTATGTCCTCCGTCAAGCACGTCGCTTATTGAAGAAAGCGGAGGAAATAAGTAATTTTCATGAAATAGATCAATGGGTAACAAAGCAGCTAGAACAGAATAAGTTAGCAGAAGATCGTGAACTCGCTATCGCGATGTGGAGTCAACGTTTATTACAAGATCCGAAAGCGAATACAGAATCCATCGAAAAACTGACGCAATGGTGTGTGGCAGCTATGACACAATCGGAAGGCAAGGCAGTTGTAAAAGGATGGGTGAGTTTTCATTTGCCTGAGCATTTGAATTATGAAAACCTAGTAAAAATGGTTACTGTTTCTGACGATTCTATTGGTCGACTTAAAGGGGCTTCTGAATCTCATTGTTATCGCAATGGCTTCGATCTAACCGATTCACGTATGTGTCGCCGTGAGGTTATGGATCATATCCATTATTGCATTTATTGTCATAAAAAAAATGGTGACTTTTGTTCCAAAGGTTTTCCGGCAAAAAAAGCAATTCTAAAGAAGGATTAAAAATTAATGCATTGGGGGAAACATTAACAGGATGCCCGTTGGATGAAAAAATTTCAGAGATGCATGTTTTAAAAAAGAAGGCTTCGGCATTGCGGCCTTGGCGACTGTGATGATTGACAATCCGATGTGTCCTGCGACGGGGCATCGTATTTGTAATGATTGCATGAAAGCCTGTATCTATCAGAAACAAGAGCCTGTCGATATCCCACAAACAGAGACACGTATTTTAACCGATGTGTTAAAGCTTCCTTGGGGTGTTGAAATTTACGATTTGTTGACTCGTTGGAATCCTTTACGCTGTGAACAATATGTAGCAAAGCCCTATAATGGAAAAAAGGTATTAATTATGGGGATGGGGCCAGCAGGTTTTACGTTGGCGCATCATCTTTTAATGGAAGGTTTTGCGGTAGTAGGAACGGAAGGTTTGAAAATCGAACCATTACCACGAGACATTATCACTCAACCTATTCATAATTATGCCGAATTAAAAGAGCGTCTAGATAATCGAGTAATGGCTGGTTTTGGGGGAGTTGCTGAATATGGGATCACTGTACGCTGGGATAAGAATTTCTTAAAATTAATTTACATTAGTTTATTAAGACGCCCATATTTTCAAGTATTTGGAAGTGTGCGTTTTGGTGGAACTCTACTTGTTGAGGATGCGTGGCGATTGGGCTTTGATCACTTGGCAGTAGCCGTGGGGGCCGGCTTGCCGAGAGAATTGCAAATTCCTCGCAGTTTAGCACCTGGTATGCGGCAAGCAAATGACTTTTTAATGTCTCTTCAATTAACTGGTGCTGCTAAATTTTCGAGCTTAGCAAATTTACAAGTTCGCTTGCCAGCTGTTGTCGTAGGAGGTGGATTAACCGCCATTGATACAGCAACAGAAGTGCAAGCTTACTATATTGTTCAAGTTGAAAAAATAAGACAGAGATATGGAATAGTTAAAAAATATTTTGGAGAAAAAATAGTAAGATCGCATTTTGATAAAGCGTCTCTGGAGATCCTTGATGAATTTCTGCGACACGGACAAATAGTTACTTTGGAACGTCAAAAAGCAAAAGAAGAAAATCGGTCTGTAAATTTTACTCAACTTCTTCATCAATGGGGTGGAGTAACTGTCACTTATCGGCGTACCATGCAAGAATCACCAGCCTATAAACACAATCACGAAGAAGTAATAAAAGCGTTGGAAGAAGGTATTTACTATGCTGAAGGTCTTGAACCGAAAGCCGTAGAAGTGGATAAACAAGGATGGGTATCTGCCTTGATTTGTCGATCACGTATTCATGATAAGGGGGTATGGATTTTAACGGATGAAGATCAAGTTTTACCAGCTCGCTCTATTTTTGTTGCAACTGGAGCAAGCCCGAATATTGCTTATAGTTATGAGCATAAAGATATATTTTTACGAGATGGATTCAATTATAAGCGGTTTGAATTAGTTGACAATCAGCTGCAAGCTGTTAGTGAATTAGGGCATTGTAAAATGGAAAAGTTTGGACCTTTCACTGGTTATGAAAAAGATGGCTATCGCGTCAGCTTTTTGGGTGATACTCATCCTATATTTCACGGCAGTGTTGTAAAGGCTATTGCCTCAGCGAAACGGACTTATCCGAAAATCGTCGAAGCCTTACAGTATAATCATCTGTTTAGTGGCGATCGTATTGAATACGACAAATTTCGTCAACAAATGCAAACCCTTTTCCAGGCTAAAATAGTTACTGTGCGACGACATACACCTGAGATGGTAGAATGCCAAATTAGAGCCCCCATGGCGGCTCGAAATTTTGAAGTGGGTCAGTTTTATCGTTTACAAAATTACGAATGTCTTTCCCCACTAGTAGCAGGCACTCGTTTACAAACAGAAACACTGGCTATGATTGGCGTTAATCAAAATGATGACCCTGATGTAGTGAGTTTTATGGTATCAGAACGCGGCGGGAGCTCTCGATTAATTGCTACTTTAAAGCCAAATCAGCCGATTTCTATAATGGGACCTACAGGATGCGCTAGCAAAGCTCCAGATGGGTCAAAAACCATTATGGTTATCGGTGACTGCTGCATGGCTTCTTCCCACTTGCGCTCTTTAGGCCCTATTCTTCGCCGCGCAGGCCATCGAATTTTCTATGTAGCTATGATGGAAACAGCCGAAGAATTATTTTGTAGAGAAGAATTAGAAGTTGCGAGCGACGCTATTTTATGGATCACGAAGAAAGGAGAAAAAATTAATACTACCCGGCCTCAAGATAGAACGAGGCAAGGAGAATTGATTGCAGTATTGCGTGATTATGCACTGCAGCCATCATCTGTTCCACTGCAATCCATTGATCAAGTGTACGTAGTGGGTTCAACCAAACTTTTGAGGTGTGTTCAAAAAGCTCGTGCGAGCTTTTTGAAAGAATATTTTCACTTTGACGTAGAATTCATCGCTTCTGTTTACGGTCCCATGCAATGTATGATGAAAGGAGTTTGCGCTCAATGTTTACAGTGGCAGATTGATCCTGTAACAGGGAAAAGAACCAAAGCAGTTTATGCTTGCTCCTGGCAACATCAGCCCATGGAGGTGGTAGATCTCAAAAACATTGATGAACGTTTGTCTCAAAACCGCACTCAGGAGATTTTGACAAATCTTTGGTTGGATTACCTATTTACGACAGGAAAGATTGAGCGGGTATGATAGGGGTGCTATAATTAAATAGCATTCTCATGTATTTACAGTACCTGAGAGGGGGCTGAAATAATGTATAAACAGATTTCTCATATCGAGGCAAAGCAGCTAATAAGGGAGCGCGATATCGTGATTGTCGATGTGCGGGATGAAGACAGCTACGAAGAAGAGCGCATTACCAACGCCATCCATCTTTCGATGGCAGCATTGCAGGAATATTCTAATAAGGCTGATAAAGAGAAAGCTATTCTAGTGTACTGCTATCACGGAGTAAGTAGTCAATCAGTAGCGAAACGTTTAGCGGCGCAAGACTTCAAAGAAGTGTATAGCTTAATTGGTGGTTTTGAAATCTGGAAATCTTACCACCATTCAATCTCTGATAAGAATAAATAATTCTCCAGAATATACTAAAATGTCCAAATCTAATCAAACTATTGAACGCATTTCTGATTTATTGAAGGCAGAAAACGCAGTCGTTATCGCCCACTATTACACACCTCCTGAAATACAGGCTTTAGCTGATGCAACAGGGGGTTTTGTGGGAGATTCTCTTGCGATGGCCCAATTTGGACGTCAGTGCTCCGAAACAACGCTAATGGTTGCAGGGGTTCGTTTTATGGGAGAAAGTGCAAAGATTATTAGTCATGAAAAACGTGTCTTAATGCCGACGTTGGAGGCCACCTGTTCGCTTGATCTTTCTTGCCCTATTGAACCATTTTCTCAATTTTGTGATGAAAATGCTGGGCGCACTGTAGTTGTTTATTGTAACACGTCGGCAGCTGTTAAGGCTCGTGCTGATTGGGTAGTAACATCGTCGAATGCGCTAGCAATCATTAATTATTTAGATGAAGAAGGCAAAAAAATTCTGTGGGCTCCGGATCGCTATTTGGGTAATTATATTCAGAAAATGACAGGTGCCGACATGATGTTATGGGATGGTGCTTGTGTTGTACATGAAGAATTTAAAGGAGAAGCACTTGCGGATTTACGAAGGCGGTATCCTCAAGCAGCTGTTTTAGTTCATCCAGAATCACCACCTGCAGTAGTAAATCAAGCAGATGTAGTAGGCTCTACATCACAATTACTGCAAGCTTCCCAGGAATTACCTCATCATACTTTTATTGTGGCAACAGATCGCGGTATTTTTTATAAAATGCAGCAGAAATCTCCTCACAAAACATTCATGGAAGCACCTACCGCAGGTCATGGAGCAACTTGTCAAAGTTGCGGACATTGTCCTTGGATGGCTATGAATAACTTGCAGCACTTGGAACGATCACTAATTACTGGTAATAACGAAATTATGGTGGAGTCAGAAATAATTGCTAAAGCTAAAATATCACTTCAGCGAATGCTAGATTTCAGTGATCACTACAAACTCTCATTTTCACAAAATGGAATCTTAACTACTAAAGGGAAATCAATGATGATGGGGTGAGAGCGGTGTTATCATTCTTGAAGATTAAAAAATAACAATAACGCTGCTTACAGAATGTTGGACTAAGAACCCTGGGAATATTTAAAGCGACGCCTAGATGAATTAAATTTAACAGGAGAAAGAGGGAGTGATAGAAACAAGAAACAAGAAACAAGAAACAAGAAACAAGATTGATGTTTTAGATCTGTATCGATTATTGATTGGATTATTCAGAAATTTTATTGTCGGCACGGGGCCAGTCAAAGGATGTGTGTTATTTATAAAAAATCATGAAAAAAATTACAGGTTATTTAAAAAAGTTAAAGACTGTTTTAAATAAAACAGTTGATTATTATTTGCTTTTAGAAGATAAAGAAATATTATTAAATGAGTTGCTTGGTAAATCGATTGCTTTTAACCATACTGGAATTATTCACTGCATTCAGTGCAGTCGTAAAACAAATAAAAGTTTTCAGCAAGGTTTTTGTTTTTCGTGTTTGCGTCGACTACAGGAATGTAATCTCTGCATTATTCATCCTGAATGTTGCCGGGTTGAAAAGGGATGTCCAACAGACGACTGGGCGCATACACATTGTTATCAAAAACATGTAGTTTATTTAGCTAATTCATCCGGATTAAAAGTAGGTGTCACACGCAATACTCAAGTGCCAACGCGCTGGATTGATCAAGGAGCATTACAAGCAGTGCCTGTTTTCTACACAGCGAATCGCTACCAAGCCGGTGTCCTCGAAGTTGCATTAAAAGATTTCGTTTC
The DNA here is from genome assembly GCF_024730665.1 of Coxiella-like endosymbiont. Taxonomy (GTDB): domain Bacteria; phylum Pseudomonadota; class Gammaproteobacteria; order Coxiellales; family Coxiellaceae; genus Coxiella. The sequence goes on along the minus strand of NZ_CP084737.1, from coordinate 340,735 downwards.
GGATCGGACGAATTGGCGGAAAATGCTGAAAAACGCAACACAAGAAATCAATTTGATTTCAGCCCGCGATGCTTTATTCCAAAAAGCAAATTATTCGCTCAAAATGGTCATCGGTCAATTTAAATCAGGAGACATTTATCCGGTTAGAACCTCGATCGTGACGCGATTAAATTATCCGGTTCTGAAGTACCCAGAAAAGGTAAAAGTATTATTACTAGATAAAACGCTTTCAATTAATGGCTATCTTTTAGGGATAAAAGGGCAATATTTAATTTTAGATAGCGGTGTGATTAATATCCGAAAATACGGTGGTTATGAGGTAGAATGTATTTTGACGTAAAGGCTATCCATCTTTTTTCCATTTTTGTCGCCTTCCGTTGTCCCTTAGGCGATTTGGTCTCAGCGCCTGATAGAAGAAAGATGAGCGATGATAATAATGGGCTAACAGTGTTGAGGATATGTGAATAGCTAATGGTAAATTATATAGGGAATCGATGGGCATTTTTTTAAAATTTTTATCATCTGAATTCAACATCATCGGTATAATTGGCGTTACTTTCGTTTTATTAGCTTATTTTTTATTGCAAATTTATAAACTTGATCAGAGCAGCATCACGTATTCATTCATGAATTTACTGGGTGCAAGTTTAATTTTACTTTCTTTATTTTTTACTTGGAATTTAGCTTCAGGCGTAATTGAAATTGCGTGGTTATTCATTAGTCTCTTTGGTTTAAGTAAAGCCATCTACATGTACTGTCGAACAAAAAAATAACCGCTTAAGAAAAGCGATTGACCTTCTAGATTGGTACAGAGGAATTGTTCAAAAAGAGAAACTGAACGAGCAAAATAACAATATATAAAGAAGAATGGAAAAATGAGCAGTCTAAAAAAGAAAAATGAAATAAAGTAGTTCTTACCGGATAGGTAAGTTTGATAGGGGCTTCCGGTAAAGCAGTAATCAGGAACAATACATAAAATTACAACTAAGGGTCAAAATGTTTTGATCAGCTGTAGTGGATAAAAGTGAATTTTAGAAAATAAAACAGAATTTGTAGGCGATAATTATAAATCGCAGTTAATAGGAGCGTGCCTAGTAACTTCAGGTAGTATTCTGTATTGATTATTCTTGTATTTCAAGTCGCTTCGCCTGCAATTTTTAATAAAGATAGAATAACATTATGGAACGAATAAAGTTCAGCTTAAAAATATAATAATTTTTTAAATTATTAGTCGGATTCATAAATATAATTTTTTTAATTTCTATAATTTTTTAATTTCCTTGATAGATCAACTAACAATCTAACAATCGATAAATCTAAATTTTTCTATATAGATTTTGCGCGACAGGATAACTGATACAGTGTAGTACTTTATAATAAATAAAAACCAATGCAGTGCTCTCCAACTTATAGATTTAAACTTTCAATAAATGTTCTTTGGTTTCTTCTAGTAGTTATTAAAACTTTTGCCATCCACAAACCAGAAGATAAATAGTAAACCAATACTGTAATTCACATATTTAATATTGCTTTCTTCTGGATTTCTAAAAAGTTAGCTTTTAAAGCTAAATCAGAAATATGATTGCAAACACACGGAATACATTGATTTGAATGATGATAATTTGTTTGTTATCTTTCTTATCTTTACTTTAATTACATTTAATTTGTATTCTTTGTCTTCAATTAACAATAAGGTTTACTGTTAATGACTAAAAAGCTAGAAACTTGATTTTTTATTTATTGATGCCTTTATCAGCTAAGTATCGAGCTATTACTAAATGGTTTGTCGCAGCTTATTCGCTTAAACAATCATAAAGAAATTTTACACAAATACTAATTTTGGTTTTTATTCTTTTGAAGTTTAGGGTTTCTAAATTAATGGGCATGAAAACGGTATACATGTAATGTCGTCTCTTTTTATTTCTCAGCAGGGAAAATGATCCTAGAAATAAGATTACAAGCATTAATTGGCTACCAACAAACATCGAGAAAGTAGGGCTAATCGATGCTCGAAAAATCTATAATTTAGACCAAGGATTCGTAATTAACATTTGATAAGATATCAGTAGTGTTCTTTACAAAATAACTATACAACTTTTATATGGAAGGCTGTTATCATGAAAAGTTAGCTTGAGTTTAATTATAATGACTATTAATGAAGAGAATTTTATATGGCTTGATCTTGAAATGACAGGACTTGATCCTATTCGAGACCGTATTTTAGAAATTGCAACAATTGTGACTAATAGTAATCTCGATATCCTTGCCGAAGGACCGGTGTTTGCCATTCATCAGCCAAACGAAGTTTTAGAAGCGATGGATAATTGGAATACTTTTCATCATACCGCTTCGGGTTTAATTGAGCGTGTCAAAACTATTAGCGTAACTGAAATGAAAGCAGAAATTGAAACCCTGGCTTTTCTGAAGAACTACTTACCAAAAGGAAAATCTCCTCTTTGCGGTAATTCTGTTTATCAAGATCGACAATTTTTGCACCGCTACATGCCTACACTTGACCAGTTCTTCCATTATCGCCATCTCGATGTTTCTACCTTAAAAATCCTAGCCCAACGCTGGGCTCCTCAAATCATGAGCGGTCTTATCAAAGAATCACAACATCTTGCTTTGCAAGACATCCGTGATTCTATCGAAGAACTTCGATATTACCGTGATTACTTGTTGAAGTAGACATTTCACCCATAAATCGATATGATTACTCCAACTTTTCAATCAAAGGATAGGTATAATGGGATTTCTTATCAGCGTTATTCTAGCATACCTTATTGCTTCCTTTCTTTTTCCGTTATCATTGCAAAACTGATGCGTGTTCCAGATCCACGGACAGTGGGTTCGGGTAATGCTGGAGCTAACAACGTATTGCGACTCGTAGGAAAACCGGCCGCTATTTACGTTTTGCTGGCTGATGGGTTAAAAGGGCTCGTTGCTGTTCTTATTGGTCGGTTTTTTCATGTTCATGGAACGAGTCTGGCTTTTGTAGGAATTGTCGCTGTCATTGGTCATATTTTCCCTATATACTTTGATTTCAGAGGTGGCAAAGGCGTTGCTACGATGATGGGAGCTTTAGTCGGTTTGTCATTCTGTGTAGGGTTATTTACTATTTTAGTTTGGTTCATAGTTGCATATTTCACGTGCTACGCTTCTGTCGCCGCTCTTTTATCTGCTGTCGCCGCTCCAATTTTTATGATGGTTGGTGCTCATACAGATTACTTTTTTCCAGTTTTGTTGATGGCGGTTTTAATTATCTGGAAGCACTGGACAAACATTCAGAGACTTTGTCAAGGTACAGAAAGCAAAATTGATCTTTGTAGACGTTAAAACCCTTCGGTCTTGCTTGTGTCAAAAATTTTCCTACAGTTACTGAGAGACAAACGGTGCGAAATAAGGTCATAGGCTCTTTAGTCTCATCTACAATCTACAATAGTGAGTGAATCAATCGGCCACCTGGCTCGAACGTGAATCACATTATCTTCTTTTTCCCCGGCATTTAGGCGTAACCAACCTGTGTAAGCAATCATTGCACCGTTATCAGTACAAAACTCCTGGCGTGGATAATATACTTCTCCAGCATGGCTGGTCATGATCTCGTTGAGTCGCTGACGTAATTTTTTATTGGCTGCTACACCACCAACCAAAACTAATGTATTTATTTTCGTTTTCTTAACAGCACGCAAACATTTTTGAGCCAAGGTATCTACCACAGCATCTTCAAAGGCACGCGCAATATCTACTCGTGTTTGCTGATCACCGCCATGCTGTCTAAGACATTGGACAGCATGTGTTTTTAAACCACTAAAACTAAAATTGAGATGCGGTTTGTTGACCATAGGTCTCGGGAAATAGAAACGAGTAGGATTACCTTTTTCAGCTAATTTCGCTAACGCAGGGCCGCCTGGATAAGGTAGACCTAATAATTTTGCCGTTTTATCAAATACTTCTCCCACTGCATCATCTATACTTTCACCCAACAGCTTGTAGCAACCTAGCTTTTTCACTAGCACCAACAATGTGTGCCCACCGGAAACTAGCAAAGCAATAAATGGATAATCAGGCGCCTTTTTTTCTAATTGTACTGCCATCAAATGTGCTTCCATGTGATGTACTCCCACTACGGGGACTTGCAACGCATAGGCTAAACTTTTCGCCACCGATGCTCCAACCATCAAAGCACCAATCAACCCAGGACCTTTCGTGTAAGCGATGCCATTAACATCTTTCTTAGATAATCGCGCATCGGTAAGAATTTTTCCAATTAAAGGCAAAGTCTTCCGAATATGATCACGAGAGGCAAGCTCAGGAACGACACCCCCATATTCCGTATGAACCGCTTGGCTATAAACCTCATGCACGAGCAGACCCTCTTGCCCGTCATAAAGAGCTACAGCGGTTTCATCACAGGAGGTTTCGATTCCTAAAATAGCCAATTTATTCTTTGATTTATCCTTTATTTCTTGTAACGTCAAACCCTTCCCTTCACAATATGTCATCTGAACAATATGACATCTTCCAGAACTGATATCTTTAGAACCAGTTATTATGTTTCAAGATTATGACCCCGGTAATATGGAAATTTAATCTTCCATATAAATCTCTTGTTGTTACCTATACGGTTACTAGGGCTCAGATAAGCCCTAATGCCATCACCATCTCCCGCTCTTTCCGCAGCTCATCCAACGTCTTTAGCAATTTCTGTTGGCCAAATTCATTGTGTTGAATATTTTCGACGATTTTAACAACATCATTCTCCGTGCGACAAGGGAATGAGAAAATTAAACCTTCATCCACGTCATACTGACCTCGCGAGCATAAGGCCACTGAATAGATGTCATCCACTGGCGTCGTATTAATTAAGCTCCATACACTATCAATCACAGCATTGGCTGCAGAAGCTGCTGAAGAAGCACCTCTAGCTTTAATCACAGCAGTACCGCGTTGTTGAACTAAGGGAATAAAATTTTCCGTCAACCAGTTTTTATCACGAATGACATGAGGAATTAGTCGACCGTTTATTGTCGCATGATAAAAATCAGGATATTGCGTTGAAGAATGATTGCCCCAAATAATCATGTTCTTTATATCAGTCACATTAGCGCCAGATTTAAGTGCTAGCTGGGCAATTGAGCGGTTTTGATCAAGGCGCGTCATGGCATAGAACCGATTATTTGGAATATGAGGTGCATTATTCATAGTAATTAGGCAATTAGTATTACAGGGATTACCGACAACAAGCACACGCACATCACTCGCTGCATTCTCATTCAGCGCATTACCTTGCTCTACAAAAATAACACCATTCTTTTCTAACAAATCTTTACGCTCCATCTTAGCCTTACGTGGAACAGAACCCACTAAAAGAGCCCAATTCACGTCTGAGAATGCAATGTACGGATCAGAAGTAACTATGATATTGCGTAACAAGGGGAAAGCACAATCCTCTAATTCCATTACGATCCCTTTCAAATGAGGTAGAACAGGCTCAATCTCCAGTAAATGTAAATCAAGGGTTGTTTCTACTCCAAAAGCTTGCCCTGAAGCTAAACGGGGTAATAACGCATAACCAATTTGTCCTGCTGCTCCAGTTAATACAACTTTGATATGCTTGGTCACTAGGCTCTCCTTCTTTTTTCTACTCATTATTAAATGATTTTTGTTTTGTTAGGTAAGATCGCCAGTCGCAACAAAGAAAAGATAGGATTGGGACAATCAGACGCTTGTGCATTATATTCCGTATTTAAATCACCACCACCAGGCAATCTTGTTGCTACTCCGCTTCATTGTCCACGTCGCCTCCACTCCACTAAAAATAAAGCAGCAACACTGCGCGCTTCGTGAAATTCAGGATGGACCAATAATTCATCTAGGTTAGAAAGTTTCCACGGGACAATTTCGAGAGGTTCAGGCTCATCACCATAGGCTGTTTCCCTATAGAGATCTCGAGCAACAATAATGTGCATCATCGAATGCAAATAACCTGGAGAAGCACTATAACAAGCAATCATTGACATATCACGTGCACCATACCCTACTTCTTCTTTTAATTCGCGCTCGGCGGTAATTAAAATATCTTCCTTATTTTCCATAGCTCCTTTTGGGAAGCCCAGCACATAATCTCCTATTCCAGTGCCATATTCGCGCACTAACAATACTGTTTCTTCATTTAAAAATGGAACAATCATCACAGAACCATACCTTCGTCCAGAGATTCGCTCAAAACGACGCTCCTGTCCATTGGAAAAGCGCAAATGAAACTCTCTAATATCAAACAAACGACTTTGAGCCACTACGGTTTCGTTGAGAATCAAGGGTTTTTTATTCATAATCCCACTACCAACCGCCTGTCATTTCCTGAGAAAGCAAAATCTTACAGAGAATAATTTACATTCGCATTCCTTTAAAATTTTGTCATCTCGTTTATTCCCCTTAGTATATATATCCACAGTCCCGCATTTGAAAATTGCCTTATTTAGATTTGCATTCCCTTGCACAGCATAGCAATCTCCCAGAAGAAAGGATATTAAACACTCATTGATAATTTGAAACAACGACTATCTTCGGTCAATGAGTGTTTTATTTTATTTCCATCGACAGTAGGCACTCCCAGTTTATGTTCTGCAACGGCTGATCAAAAAATATTTCGAGTTATTAAAAATAGCTTTTCTTTAAGAAAACAATATTGAAATTAATTGAAATTATGTTGGAAGAAAATTCTTTAGCTGTTTCGGACTAGGAGAGCAATTTCAGGGTATCGTGAAGTAGGTATTAATCGTTTATCCAGAACATACAAATTTTCAGTATGATCAATAAAAACGTCTTATTCACATAACTGCTATTATAAAAACATATTTTTCAATCAGCAAAATGTCTTAGTTCTGATAATATCAACATTTATTTGATGTTTAGTTTACGTACTCAAATTATCAAAGATGCGCTTCATGATTTTTATAAATAGCCATTCATTTATCGATTTAGTTGTCTCTTGTAGTATCAACTAACTCTGGAGACAAACACTTGCTTTTAAAACTCTAATTATCAAGACGGATAATAGAATTCGAGAAATGCAGGCCGCACAGTAATTATTACATCATACGGTTGTGATAATCATTTTTAGACAAAACGTTATAGCAAAACAATAGGAGTGTAGTTGAAACTGATACCTAATTGTAATCCATTTTGGAAAAGTATTACTAAGAAGGAACAGATACGGCTATGTTACCCACCACGACCGATTTATAGTACTCTACACCAACAAATCAAGCGGAATTAAACTAAACTTTTGACCCATCATGCTTAATGGTGTTAGAAGGGCATCTGCTCGCGAAAGGTGAAAAATATATCATAATTTCCCTTTCAGAAATGACTACTATCACAATATCTCGTGTACCTTTGCACTCACTATACGGTCAGCGAAAAACGATTTTTATCCTAAGAATGGTAAGTGAATCACAGATATTGCTCTAACTAAGGTTTACTAAGCGATAAAATGCCATCCAACCAAGATAAAACTTTCATGCTGATTAATATTGGCAAAACTGGCAATATCTGCACAAGAAAGGCAGAAGATAACTATTGAATTATGAGGATGAGAGTTGTGTAATCCAACCAACAATGAATCAGTTATTGATCATAAGAAATTAATCCATCGGATAAATAACAACATTGATGTATAGGCTATACTAGAAAATGGAAAATACAAGAGCAGGGAGTACAACAACCTGTCTCATTAAATTTGTTCGGCACTAATCTGATATACTATTCCACTCTGAAACCTAAAAGCAAATAAAAACAGATTGATTTTTATCAATGGGCGATCAAGACTTCCTTGTGTTTTTCATACCGTTCCATAATAACCATAATAATCAAAATCCTATTTTACGGTTGTATCAAACTTTTTAGTTTGACGAATTTGTTTATATTGAAGCCTTTTTTTAGAAGGGAGTTTTCCGCCGTATTAGGATTTCTCATACTCCTTCACATATCTAAAATAACTTTCAATCCAATAAAGTATTGTGCTGTTTATATCAGCTGTTTACATTTTAATAGTATCAACGAATTAGAATATTCATCTTTTCAGGTTCTTTTAGTAAGTTAATCGAAATGAAAACTTTTATCTATTCTTCTATGTTGATAGACCTGTAAGAACATTTATCCGGTTTCCTTCAATTTTTGAAAAGTGGGACTTGTTTACTATCAAAAATGAATTTCATACTGTTATACTTCACTTATTTCAAAAACGTGAGTCAGGTAATGCAATTAGACATTTGGTTGAATCTGTACTTCTCTTGCTAAACCATTGGAAGAGCATTATCAAAATAGCTGTGCTTGTTATTAAGCAATCAAACATAAATTCATTTTCTATAGTTTCTAGAACTTGAAAATAAGTATGAACATTGGTTAAACCTAACAAAGATTCAATGGCTTGCTAATACAATATACTTGTTCTCGTTTTTTGACGGTCGTCCGTCTCTCCAATCCGATACAATGTACTTAGCTCATAATATTTGCAAATATCTACATCTAAAATATAAGTAGGAGATATAAGCAAGAGAATAACTTCTAGTGGAATAATATCAATGTATGAATAATTCAGTTCTAAAATATCGAGCGCAGTTTTGATAAGAGGAATATCGTCTATCAGACCGAAATAATTTTGTAAAAAGACGGAGAACTTGAGAACGATGATAGAAGAGATTAGAAATAATATAACCGATTTTTCAGGATCAGTGACTCATTGAGCGTGCGCTTTCCGTGCCATAGTTTAAATTTCATGTTTTTGGTCCTTTAAATGATGCGACAAATGCTCTGCGATTTTTCTTCCATCTCGCTTTTAAGAGAGAAGAAAAATAACTGACGCGAACTTCTACGTTTCCGTTTTCGCCAGAGTAGTGATAGGGGTAGTGCTTTCTAAATACTGCCAAAAATTGTCGAACCGACGGCACTAATTCATCGAAACCTAGTAGAATGAACTGTTGGCAATTTTAAATAAGGAATAAGATTCCAATCGTTTTGGTAATTTAGGCTGCTTATTCAGCGATGTTCTTTTAATTGGGTAGATTGCACCCCATTGAATAAAATGCTGTACTTCGCTATTTGTTTCCTTTTCTAAATCTTTCAGTTCTGACTAAATTTGCTACTTTGTTAGAAAATAGAATAATTTCTTTCCATAGCAGGTATTCTTGGAAATCACTTAGCAGAATTTCAGAAGCTTGATGACAATGCTACCAACACTGAGAAATCCATCCATTTAATGTGGCAGAACAGAGGGAATGAATTCTCTTTTGGTTGGATTTAACTTCGTATTGTGATACTGCTACTAAAGGTGATTGCAGAACGTTTACTTGCCGTGAGTGCAGGCAGTAATGTCTTGACTTAGTGTGGACAACAACTCACAAGTGCATTGTAGTTAATTTCCATTGAAGTTTCTCAAAATTTGGCAAGGTTGCTCACAGGTCTAACTGATAATAAAACACAGTGCCAAATCGTTTTAAAAAATATACCAAAGTCTTATAAAAATTTTTAACTTATTGAATTTATTTTATTAATTTTATTTGCTTATTTTATTCTCAATCTGTATCTGTGGTTATGATATCAATAGATTAAAAGCCATTCTGACAAAATACCCACAAAGTTATCCACAGAAATTGTGCATAACAGGCAAGGTCAGCATTTATGATGGGTATTACTGGAAAAAATATAAAAATCTAATCCATAACTCAGCCCTTTATTCATCTTTACTTTTAATACTTAGATGTAATATCTTATAAAAGAATCTGATATTATGCATTTTATGATGGATTCGCAATCAATACTGATCACAGGATTTTCCACACTCATTATGCTCAGCATAGGCGTATTATACATTGGTATTAAACGACAACACTACATTTATCGAGCTATCGACCAAAAAATACTACTTATACAGGATCGTCTAGAGCAATTAAATGAACAGCGTCATTTTATGCAAGCACTAATTAATCAACAACAAAAAGAACAAAACGAGCAAAGACAACGGTTTGATGCACACCAAATAAAAAGTCTAAAATTGATTCAAGACAGTTTATTGCAAGGCATGAAAAGCGTACGTGAGCAAGTAAATACAGCGTTAGTTAATCATACTGAAAATCTTGGTAAACGGGTGGATAAATTAACTGATGAAACTCAACAACGACTCAGGGAAATTAGCGGCCAAGTAGATCGTAAATTGACAGAAGGATTTGAAAAAACAACAGCAACTTTTACCGATGTAGTTAAACGATTAACGATTATCGACGAGGCTCAGAAGAAAATCACGGAATTATCTAGCAATGTCGTTAGTTTACAAGAAGTACTAGCTGATAAACGCTCTCGTGGTGCTTTTGGTGAAGTGCAATTAAATAATTTAATTCAGAATATGTTGCCAAAATCGCATTACGCTATCCAACACACACTAACTAATAGTAAACGATGCGACTGCATTTTATTTTTGCCAGAACCGACTGGGAATATTGTCATTGATGCAAAATTTCCGCTTGAAAATTATCAACAACTCCATAACGACTCTATATCAAATAATGAGCGCCTTCAGGCAGAAAAACAATTTCGGCTAGATATACGCAAACATATTCAAGACATTGCTGATAAATACATTATTCCCGGTGAAACTACTGACGGTGCGGTCATGTTTATTCCTGCAGAAGCAGTCTTTGCGGAAATCCACAGCAATTATCCTGAATTAGTCGAAATGGCTCATAAATCTCGTGTTTGGTTAGTATCCCCCACCACAATGATGGCTATTCTTACTACAGCACGAGCCGTTCTTAAAGATGCAGCAACACGAAAACAAATACACATTATTCAAGAGCATTTAATTATGCTAGGGAAAGATTTCGATCGTTTTCAAAAAAGAATGGGCAACTTGTCTAAACATATTGATTTAGTCCATGAAGATGTCACCCAAGTCCATAAATCTTCGCAAAAAATTACAGGGCGCTTTAATAAAATTGAAAAAGTAGAACTAGATGGGCAAGACAATGAGTCCTCTTTGCTTGAATAAAAAAGCCAGGCAAGAATGTCTGGCTTTTTCGATAAAATAATTTTTAACTTTTATCTGTGGTGGGTACGCTTGCAATGATATTTATAATGGTGGGAACAACCCAGCTTTATACTTGGTCCCGCTTGATAAGCAGGAGAACTTGAAGGGATCGGCTGCCGTGGAGCACACCCACCCAACACAACTGCTGCAGCAAGAGCCGAAGCGACAACAATACCTTTTTTGCTCATAATTTTAGATCCTTATGAAGATTAAATGAATAAGCCACTCAAAAATTCTAAGGTGATTCCCGAGGAAATGCAAGTGAACTTTTATAAGTTACCACCTATATAAAGCCGCGATATGGTTTAGGAAAACTAAAAATCGCACATTTAATTTGGTGGGCTATTTTTGTCCAATAGAGAAATAATTCACTCCATACGAAAGAATTATAAGTATCCCATAAGATTATCTTTCCATATTGGAAATCCTTATTTTGTCACGCTGTCCGCTAAATCAAATAGCTCACGAATCGCTACAAATAATATAGCAAAGTCTTTTTTCTGCACTGCGCATGGCTGCTGAAATATTTTGCCAACGCTGGATCATTGGTTCATGTTCAGCAAACCACTCATTAATCTTGCCTGGAATACTTCGCGCTTTCGTATCTAACAACACACGTACAGTCAACTCACGCTGGAGCCAATCTAAATCCCCTTTGTAACCTGCTCTCGCTAAAACAGCCCAGCGGTCACTCACTGGATAAGTATTAATTTTTTCACGAAACCAGAATAAATCCAGTCGGTCCACCAACATAAAATAAATTTTCGCTACCCGAAACACTTCTTCGTGGTAGGTGGTTGCTGCTTCAATAATATTAAGCGCATGGAAAAGAGGCGGCATACCAGCAATACGGAACGCTAATTCCGAAGGGACACATTGCTCTATTAAGGCTTTCTGCTGGTCATCCATGACTTTTTTATCAGCACCTAATAGTAATTTAGGCAAGCGGGAACAAATCGCAGCAACATGGTCTGAAAAATGATTGATAGTAACCGCAATATCTAACTCACCACGACGATACCGTAGCAGCCAACGCGACGCCCGCCGGATTAAACGAATCGCTTCCACATTAATTTTATAGTGGACTTTAATATCTACTCTATAATCTAACGCATCAACATTTGTCAATAATTCTTCCATTTGAAATATTTTCATTGCTGTAATAAAAGCACGCATAATTGACGGTATAGAAACCCCTAATTCATCCTGCATTTGATAGAGGAATGGGATACCCATCATCGAAATTAATCGATTACTGAGTTGTGTAGCAATAATTTCTTTCGCTAGATAATGTGCTTTCATTTGGCTGCTAAATCGACGACGCAAAGGTGTTGGAAACACATCTTCTACGTATCGTGATAAATAAGGATCTTCAACTAATCCTGAAGCTTTGATTTGAGATTTTAGAATAATCTTGCTATAAGCCAATAATACACTCAATTCAGGTCGAGTTAATCCTAAACCTGCTGCACGACGTTCAAGCAGTGTCTTATCATCTGGCAAAAATTCCAAGTCCCGATTAATTTTTCTCTCCTGATCCAGTATGTCAAGAAAACGCTTATTCAACTCGAAATCGCGTACGGATAAATAGGAAGCTAAACTAAGCGCTTTATTCTGAAAATAATTGTCTTGCAGTACCAATTTCGCCACTTCATCTGTCATGCTCGCTAGCAATTCATTACGCTGCTTTTCTGTCATATTTCCCTGAGCAACAACGTAATTGAGTAAAATTTTGATATTGACTTCATGATCAGAACAATCCACACCGGCAGAATTATCAATAAAGTCTGTGTTAATTTTTCCACCATTCAATTCATATTCGATCCGACCTAGTTGTGTGACCCCTAAATTTCCTCCTTCGCAAATAACACGTGAACGAACATTTTTTGCGTTCACTCTTAAATTATCATTGCTGCGATCACCAACATCACTATTTTTTTCTAGACTGGACTTAATATAGGTGCCAATACCACCATTCCAGATCATATCCACAGGCGCTTTTAAAATAGTGCGAATTAATTCATTCGGGACTATCACATTTTTTTCAATTCGCAACAATTTTTTAACTTCAGGAGAGAGTGGAATAGCTTTAACCATTCGCGAATAAACACCCCCACCTTTGGATAATAACGTTCGATCATAATCATCCCAACTGGATCGTAGTAAATTAAATAATCGTAATCGTTCTTTATAACTCGTCAACGGTACGGGATCTGGGTCCAGGAAAATATGTCGATGATCAAAGGCAGCAACCAATTTTATCTGACGCGAAAGTAGCATACCGTTTCCAAAAACATCTCCACTCATATCACCAACACCAACGACTGTTATTTCTGTCTTATCTAAATTGATTCCTAAATCCTGAAAATGTCGCCTTGCTGCTACCCAAGCACCGCGTGCTGTAATACCCATTTTCTTATGGTCGTAACCCGTAGAACCTCCGGAAGCAAACGCATCACCCATCCAATAACCTTTTTCAATAGCAACATCATTCGCTATATCCGAAAATGTGGATGTCCCTTTATCCGCTGCTACTACTAAATAAGGGTCAGATCCGTCATAACAAATGGTGCTTTTAGGTGGAATAATTTGACCATCTTTTAAATTATCGGTTAGATCCAATAAACCACCGATAAAATTTCGATAACAAAAGAGTCCTTCCTGCATTATTTCATCACGATATGCATCCAGCGATAGTCGTTTAGGTAAAAACCCGCCTTTTGCACCAGCAGGAACAATAATTGAATTTTTAACTTGTTGAGCTTTCATTAAGCCTAATATTTCTGTACGATAATCTTCCCGTCTATCTGACCAACGAATACCGCCTCGCGCTACTTTAGCAGCTCGCAAATGCACACCTTCAAAGCGAGGTGAATAAACGAATATTTCATATCTTGGTAATGGTAAAGGCATGTCCGGAATTTTTGAAGGATCGAGCTTGAATGAAAGATAAGGCTTCGGATTGTTTTCTTGATCCACTTGAAAATAATTAGTACGCAACGTAGCATGAATTAACGTTAAATATCGTCTTAAAATACGATCTTGGTCGAGAACAACGACTGAATCCAGTTCTTTTTGAATTTTCTCTTCGATTTCCTCAGCTTCTTCTTTCGTTATCGGTGCCCGTTTTGGATCAAAATAACATTTGAATAATTCAATAAGTAGTCGCGCTACTTCTGGGTTATCAACCAACGCGTCAGCAATATAGCCTTCACTAAAGGTAAAGCCTATTTGGCGAAAATATTTGGTATATGAGCGAAAAACAGAAATTTCTCGCCAGGTTAGTCCCGCTTCTAAAACTAATCGATTTAAACTATCATTTTCTGCGATGCCCAACCAGATTTTTTCATAAGCCTCTTGAAAAAGAGTTTTAACAGTTTCAATTTCAAATTCAAACTTAGGCTCCTTAGCATAATTCATTAAAAAATCATTAATCCAAATTTTACGTCCATTAAGAAAAGTTAATTCATACGGTTGTTCACCGATAATCCGCAAACCCATATTTTCCAACATAGGTAGAGCATCAGATAAAGGAACTGTGAAATCAGGATGAAATAATTTAAATCTAATGACGTTTTTCCCAACCCCATGTGGACGATAAATACTCATACCTAGTTGACTTGATTGAGACAATTTTTCGATATGTTCTACGTCATAAACTGCTTGTTGAGGAAGAAATTCCTCTCGATAACCTGAGGAAAAGGCATACTGGTAACGGCTAAAAATATCATTCCCAAATTCTTCGCCAAAATGTTTAATTGCATATTTATAAAATTCATCCTGCCAGGATTCACCAACTTTAATGATTTTTTTTTCTAATTCCTGAATATCATATTCCAGTAAACGCCGAGGATTAATGCGAATGACGAAGTGAATGCGAGCCAATATAGATTCTGAAAAATAAGTCGTAAAATTTACATCCGAACCATTAAATGTTTTAACTAAAATATCCTGCATGCGCTTCACCAGATCCGTCGTAAAATTGTCACGCGGCACATAAACTAGACATGACATAAAACGACCGTAAGCATCTTTACGAATAAATAAACGAATTCGGCGACGCTCTTGTAAATGCAATATTCCCATCGCCCAATCGAACAATTCATCTGTAGTCGCATGAAATAAATCATCACGAGGCAGTGTTGCAAGAATATGTTGCATATCTTTACATCCATGACTCTTAGCAGGCAATTTTGAACGTTTTAAAACAGATTCTACCTTGAGGCGAATAATCGGGATAACGCGAGGATCAGAGCGATAAACATCGGAAGTATAAAGACCAATAAAGCGGCGCTCGCCAATTAATTGCCCTTTTTCTTTAAAACGTTTAACGCCAATACAATCGGTGTAAGCTGGCAGATGAACTGTCGATATCGTGTTGGTTTTTAACATAATCAATATTTGATCAGTCGACAACGCCATTTTACGTGCAGCTTTTGGTAAATCAGCATACTGATACTGTCGCAACATTTTGCTATGGGCATGATCGCGTAAAACACCTAATCCGGAACTAGGTATTAAACGCAATGCCTGCTCTTTTCCTTCACCCACCATTTCATAATCACGAAATCCTAAAAAATAAAATGATCATTAATCAACCAATTTAAAAATTCTTTTGTCTCTTTAATTTCATCCGGCTGCTGCAGCATTTTTTCGGGATTTAATTCAGTAATAGCCTCATATACACGGCCTTGCATTAAACCCCAATCTTCAACAGCAACACGTACATCCCTTAAAACACGACAAATATTGCGTTGAATATTCGCTAATATTTTAGGATCTGTCTGGCGATCAATTTCTATATGAATAGGAGCTTCTTCAATCATGCCTTCCTTGTGATATTCGGTGTGATAAGTCAAAACATCATCAATTTGATATTTTTTATTACGACAAACTTTAATGCCGCCAATATGAATCATTAAATGTGTCGTTAAACCAAGGCGGTTGATTTCCATACGGATAGAATCGACTAAAAATGGCATATCAGCTATAATAAGTTGAGCAATGGTGTGTGTGGATTGCCAACCATCTCGTTCATACTGAGGATTGAAAACGTGAATTTTTACTTCGGATGGTTTGCGCTGCAGCATTAATTCCCATTGTGAAATAACAGCGCCGTATAAATCAGGAATAGAACGCTCCTGAATATCCTCCAGCGCCATTGGAGCGTAAAAAAGCCGAATAAATTTAGTCACTAACGTGACTTTTTCATCAGACAATTGCTCTTTTGCATAAGCAACAACCTTCTCAATCATTCCCTCCACTGAGACGGAAAAACGGTTCTGTGCCACAATATGATACTCCTATCACAACCGGAAAAACGCTTCTCAAGAGTATAATGCTCTCCTAAGAAAAGTGCTTACATTTAAAGAAAAATTAAACTATTGTATAATAAGAGCTTATTAACATTGCATTCTATCATGCGAAACACATAATGAACAAACCCGGACAGAATTTTTAGAAAAGCGACTAATAATCGTCATACAACCGGCGCCAGAAGCAATTGGTAAAAATATCGGCTTTAAATCCGTTGATTCCAAAAACCCCTCAAAAAATTAAAGTCAAAAACCCAATTGGATACCTACCAAAAAAACCAATCATTTCATTTTATCAGTCATCAACAACGATCTATAGGGTTTACGAAAAAGTCCGTGACGAGTTTTTGAACGTTTTTTAAATTTTTAATATTATTGGCAACTACACTATCGGCAGTAGCGGCTTAGAATTAAGCATTGTTGCTGAATTGTACAACATAGACATTGCTCTTAAAAACTCAGAAAATTAATGGATGGGGATTGCGTAATATTCTCTCATCTATAATCAATCAGCTTGCGAGGGCCAGGGCCATCGATAATAGTAGGCCCGTAAGGGTGGGAGATGATAAATAGCCATTATCTGGGAATGTATGATTGAATTTACTACTAAAAAATAGCCATGAATTCTGCAGGGATCGTACTTGCTATTCTTCAGCCAACAGAGCGCGATAAATTTTTGGGTTTGCTCGAAGAGAGTATTTATGATTAAGAATAAACAAAATTTGCTTTGATATTAGTTTTCGTTTTCGTCTTTGATCAGATCTCCAAGTAATTCAGGATGTAGTCGATAAAACAATGAAATTCTGAAATTAACTAACCATCGGGTTATCTTATTTTGTGGAACAACTTCTTTGGGATAAAAGCTTTAAAGATAAAGGTAAACGATTCCATCACGATAGCTTTAGAGAAGTTATAGTGAGTGTTGGTTGCCAGAATAGTATGAAAGGACGGCAAATTAATGTTAGGATGCCCTACATAGCAGACTAAGAGCTAGTAGTTATGGCCTTTTGCAACGGGAAAAAGGGGCTGTTCTGTGTAGTTACTGTTCGAAAAGACGCACAAGTTTGGTTACGGTTATCACTAGTCATCTGGACGTTATATCTTTTGACGTGAAGTTGATTGCGGTCGTTGCAAAGACTGACATAGAATCAAGCAAAAGAGGATAAAATAAATGTTTGGTGGAAGCCTGGTTGCTATCGTCACCCCGATGAGATCTGATGGTGAAATCGATTATAAGAGTTTTAAAAAGCTGATAGAATGGCACCTCCACAATAATACCGAGGGCCTTGTTGTATTAGGCACAACTGGTGAATCTCCAACTATTGCTCCTGATGAACGAATAAAAATTATTCGACAAGTTGTCGACCAAGTTAACGGAAAAATTCCGGTCATTGTTGGAACTGGAACGTGTTCAACCACTCATAGTATTGAGTTAACACAACAGGCCATGAGATTAGGTGCTGACGCCGCTTTGTTAGTAGTGCCTTACTACAATAAACCTACTCAAGAAGGTCTTTTTCAACATTTTAAATCAATCGCAGAGGCTGTACCCGTTCCTCAGATACTTTACAATGTGCCCTCAAGAACCATTTCTGATCTTTTACCTGAAACGATACTCCGTTTAGCAAGATATCCGAATATTGTGGGAGTTAAGGAAGCGAGTGGTGATATAGAACGAGTTACCCAGTTATTGCAAGCTACACATCAGCTGGATTTATTGAGCGGAGACGATAGTACGGCAACGGATTTCATGTTAGCAGGAGGTAAGGGAGTGATTTCGGTGATCGCTAATATTGTGCCAAAAAGGTCTTACTTGTGGTGTGCTGCGGCAGTTTCAGGTAATATTGAGCTGGCAAGGAAGTATGACAATGAATTATTACCTTTGTATAATTCGTTGTTTATTGAATCTAATCCAATTCCCACGAAATGGGCGTTGTTTAAAATGGGCATGATATCTGTAGGTATTCGTTTGCCTTTAGTACCACTGAGTCAGAGATATCATGATGGTGTCCGACAAGCTT
Source organism: Coxiella-like endosymbiont (assembly GCF_024730665.1). Lineage (GTDB taxonomy): Bacteria > Pseudomonadota > Gammaproteobacteria > Coxiellales > Coxiellaceae > Coxiella. The sequence continues at coordinate 322,313 of NZ_CP084737.1, read as the reverse complement.
TGCGACAAGTAGGAATTGAAATTTAGGAGAGGGAAGGGGGATAATGAGTATGCGATATTTAACGATGAGTCTAGCAGCAGCCATGATGACAATTTTTTTTGTTGGTTGTGCCAAACAGAATATGAGTTATATTGCTCACGCTCACACTATTCATTCTATCGTTGTGCCAGTGGGTACAAAAGTAAAAACGAGTAAAAATTATTATCCAGTGCCCAATAATATCCATTCAATTAAAAGACCTAATTCACTGGTTCCGCCCGGTAGCAACTTGCAACGATTTGATAATCAAAGTCAATTACAATCTTCAAAAACCATAAAAATCATTAAAGAGAAAAAATGTTGCGTTAAAGTAGGGTGTTCGTTAAATGCTTTACCAAAATAAACGATGAGTGCCATCATGGTGTTATCAAAGCAAAAACTTTTCTACAGCGGTAAAGTTAAATCTATGTATGAAACGGATGATCCTGAATTTTTAATCATGGAATTTCGAGATGACATAACAGCGCTTGATGGTGAAAAACATAAAAAATTAGTAAGCAAGGGAATGATCAATAATCAAATTAACGCCTATATTATGTATGTGTTGAAAGAGGCTGGTATTCCAACACATTTTGAAAGTATGATTTCACCTTGTACAGCTATAGTGCGACGACTCAAAATGATACCCCTGGAGTGCGTAGTCCGAAATATTTCAGCAGGAAGTTTATGTCGTCGTTTGGGTATTGAAAATGGACTCCGATTAAATTCACCATTATATGAGTTATTTTTGAAGAATGATGCTTTGCATGATCCCATGATTAATGAAAATCATGCATTAAGTTTTGGCTGGGCAAAGCAAGCTCATCTTGATCACATGAACGTGCTGTCCTCAAAGATTAACAACGTTCTTCTTTCTTTATTTTCAAACGCTGGTTTGATTTTAGTGGATGCCAAATATGAATTTGGCACCAGCAATGGAGAAGTCTATTTAGGTGATGAAATTAGTCCTGATTCCTGTCGCATTTGGGATATTAAAACAAAAGAGTCTCTTGATAAGGACCGTTTTCGGAAAGATCTTGGTCGAGTCGTCGAGTCCTACGAGGAAATCGCGCATCGTTTGAAGATTCCTTTCTAGTAATATCTGTTTAGTATCAGTGGGTTGATGGGCAACCTTAGGTTGCCCATAGTTTGGATTAAACTCTACACTTATGGTAATCTCTTAAATCATCGGTCTATACAATGACTTCACTCGGAGAGATACCGAAGCGGCCATACCGGCGCCGACTCGAAATCGGCTGGGGTCTTTTTATGGCCTACGCGGGTTCGAATCCCGCTCTCTCCGTCAGCGTCCTTTTAAATTGCCCCAGAACGAATTTTCAGGTGGAAAATGTTTTTAAATTTATCTCATTCGGTAAATTTAAGTTCAAGTGGAATGGAAACCTGATAGGGATTAAATCTTAAGTCCAGTAGGTCTTATGCCTACAGTTGATGGTTTGATAGAACCATTTGAGTGGGTTGCGCCTGAAAATTGGAAAAATTGGTTTTTTAGGTAATAAACTGACGAAATATTCCATTGATATCAATGTTTTTTTCTATGATAAGGCCTGGAAAAGTAGGATATTATTGTTAAAGTAGAATTTATCTCTTAATGATAATAATTCGGATTCATTGTTATAATACGAACTTTTTAGGATAAGAAATAATTTAGCGTTTCACACAGGTTTTAGTTAAAAGTGAGTAGCGCGATCCAAGGTGATGGAAATAGGAGTCCGTAGATTTATTCTAAAAATTAGTGATTCTGGCGGCGGAATTGTAGCGAGCTATTCGTGCAGTGTACATACTAATTGAAAAACTAGTCGTTAAAACGATATAGCATTAGTTAAGTTAGCGATGCAATAATATTATATTAAAGTGATTGAAAAATAAAAAATATAAATTTACTCTTTATGGGTCTTATAATTATGCATCTTAAAAAATCATTTTTCTGGGAGCATCGGCTTTTATGGGTTCGAGATAGGAATGGATTTATCAAGCTTAACTAGAAAGGTAAGTAATTTTTCATTCTATACAAAGCACGATCGAATCTTTTAACAGTAAGGGTAAGGCAGGTATAAAGGAGGATTAAATTTAAGACGTTTAAAACCCCATGTAGTATTTTGGATTTTGATTACCTAACTGCTGCGATGAAAAGTGAATTCACAAGAATCTTAAGGATTCGTAACGGAAAGCAGTAACTTTGCTATTGAGCGTGCTGTTTTAATGTGTCGTTAACCTTATCTAAAAATCATATAACTCCAACAACTGCAAGTCATTTATTTAAAGAAACATAGATGTTTCTATTGTTGGTGAAAAGTGTTCCGGTTTTAAGCGTTCTGGTTTTAAAGGTATAGTAAATCAGTATTAGTGTAAGAAATGGACGCAATATAGTAATTCAAATATGAATTTAAGAATGAAAACTTCATCTAGGTGTGTTGGATTTCTTGGTCGTCTGAAGCAGAATAGCATTAGTTGTAATATTTTCTAATTCTTCGATGAGTGTTAGATCACTATTTAGTGGGGGTAGCCAATAAAGAGTATCCCCCAACGGACGAAGTAAAGCGCCCTGATTAATGGCTTCCTGATAAATTTCATAGCTTAGACGAGGACGAGTGAGGTCAGGGATTAAGTCAGCAGCAGCTACAGCACCAATCCCTCTTACATTGGTTAATTGACCGGTTTTTTGTGCAACTGCGTTCATTTTTTCAAGCATTGCTTTACCAAGAAGAATAGCTTTTTCACAAATATTTTCTTCACGAATAATATTTAATGTTTCAAGAGCAATACTTGCTGCCAATGCATTACCGGAGTAAGTATGAGAATGCAGAAATGCTTTTCCTGTTTGATAATCATCATAGAAAACGTGATACATTTCGTTATGCGTAAGTACAGCGCTAAAAGGTACCCAACCTGAAGTAAGCCCTTTTGAGAGGCAAATAAAGTCAGGAATAATTTTAGCGTGCTCACAGGCTAGCATTTTTCCTGTTCGGCCAATGCCGGTCATGATTTCGTCGGCAATTAAATGAATATGATGAACCTTGGCCCATTGGGATAGATGTGCTAGAAAATTCTGACTGTAAATTTTCATGCCACCAGCACCTTGAACGATTGGTTCAACGAGTATGGCTGTTGCAGTCTCAGCATAAGGCTCTAAAGAGCGCTCAACAATTCTCCATTGGCTCGAGCAATCCTCCCATTGAGGATCTTGAGTGTTTAGTACGTAAGGAATTGGTGTAATAAAATAGGGCTCGAATAGCATTGCCGTGTAAGGCGCGCGATACAGACCCACACAGCTTACACTTAAAGCACCCGCAGTTTCTCCATGATAACCATTTTTTAAAGCGATAAATTTCGTTCGTTGCTGTTCGCCTTTAATGATTCTTGAATGCAAGCTCATTTTCATGGCAATTTCAATGGCACAAGAGCCATCGCCCGCATAAAATACTTTGTTTAAACCTTTCATTAATGAGGCTAATCGTTGTGATAATTCAACGATAATTTGATTGGTAGTATTAGAAAATATGACGTGTTCAAAATTTTCCATTTGCTGTTGTAACGCTTTTTGTAACCTTGGATGACCATGACCCAATGATTTACACCACCAACTGGAAATAGCATCAATAACTTTTTTCTCATTGGCGAGTTCGATATAACTCCCAGCAGCTCTTTTAACAACAAGGGGATTAAATTGTTCGTAATCTTTCATTTGAGAGCAAGGATGCCAGATATGTTGTGAATCTAAATTTAGTAATTTTTTCATGAGTTATTAATCTTAAATTTTTCAATAGTTGACTTGTAGAGGAGACTATCATAGACTGCCTAAACTTAAAAGTAACATGAATCCCGTGAAAATCACCCGGGAGAGTTTTTAGAAGGATTACCTTATGAAAAAAGATTGGAGTCAAGAGTCGATCACTAAATTGTTTGAACTACCTCTCTTTGAACTTATCTTCAAGGCGTACACAGTTCACCGAATAAATTTTGAAATAACTGAGATGGAGTTTTGTACGCTTTCGAGTATTAAAACAGGCACGTGTCCTGAAGATTGTGCCTATTGTACGCAGAGTGGGCATTATCAAACGGAGGTTAAGCGGGAAAGATTAATTGATCTTGAAACTGTTCTTGAGCAAGCCAAAGCGGCTAGGAAAGGAGGTGCGAAACGCTTTTGTATGGGTGCTGCTTGGCGAAGCCCACCGAAAGGTGATTTTCCAAAGGTGCTTGAAATGATCAAAGCTGTCAAATCTCTGGGATTGGAGACTTGTGTGACATTGGGGATGCTCAATAAAGAACAAGCGAAGCACTTAAAGGAAGCAGGTCTGGATTTTTATAATCATAACTTAGATACTTCTCCTGAGTTTTATAAAAAAATTATCACTACTAGAACTTACCAAGATCGTGTTGATACGTTGAAGAATGTCAAGGAAGCAGGTATTAATGTCTGTTGCGGTGGAATTTTAGGAATGGGAGAAACACGAGAAGATAGGATCGCATTACTAATGCAGTTGTATCAATTACCTGAGCCCCCGACGAGCATACCCATTAATCAACTTATTCCCATGAAAGGAACACCATTAGAGAATACAAAACTTTTAGACTCCTTTGAGTTTGTCAAAACCATTGCGGTGACGCGGCTTATGTTTCCTCACTCAATGATTCGTCTGTCTGCAGGTAGGGAAGAAATGAGTGATGAATTTCAAGCTTGGTGTTTCATGGCCGGTGCAAATTCCATTTTCTGTGGAGATAAGTTATTAACTGCAAAAAATCCGGAGCGGGGTCGGGATTTTAATTTATTAAGTCGATTGGGATTTAAAACGCCTATATCGATGGCAGTCTAACAAAGATGATATGTTGGCGAAGATTAGAAATAAATTAGAACAATATACTCAACGTCAACTTCTACGAAGACGGATAGCTATCAGTGAACGAGGAGATAACTGGGTTAAGATTGACGGTAGGTCTTGTGTAAATTTCTGCAGTAACGATTATTTAGGTTTAGCCAATCATCCGGCAATAAAAGGGGCATTGATTGAAGGTATTCAGAAGTATGGTGCAGGTAGTGGTTCTTCTACGTTAATTTCTGGTTACTTTGAGCCGCAGCAACGGCTGGAGGAAAAATTTGCTGAATTTTTAAATCGCGATCGAGCTGTTTTCTTTAGTTCAGGGTATATGGCAAATCTGGGTGTTATGACCTCGTTATTAGATCGAGGAAGTATTGTTGTTTCAGATAGACTATGCCATGCATCTTTGTTAGATGCGATTCAGCTTTCTAAAGCGAAACATTATCGCTATAGACATAATGATCTTGCTCATTTTAAGTTTTTATTACATTCGAAAAGGCCAAATTTTATAGTGACGGAAGGCAATTTCAGTATGGAAGGTGACCTCGCATTACTGCCGCCGATAATTGAATTACTTAGCTTTTCTTCCGTAATACTGATTATCGATGATGCCCATGGTATTGGTGTGTTGGGTAACAACGGAGGAGGTATCAGTGATTACTGGGGACTAAGTCAAACAGAAGTCCCCTGTTTGATCGCTCCTTTGGGAAAGGCTTTTGGCTGTGTTGGTGCTATAGTTTCTGGTCATAGAGATCTGATGGAAGCTATTTTACAGTTTTCAAGGACTTATCGGAATACTACCGCTTTGCCGCCTGCCATTTCTTTCGCTGCTTTAAAATCGCTCGAAATCATTCAAACAGAAAATTGGCGTCGGGATCAGCTTAACGAAATTATACAATTTTTTATTCTTCAAGGTCATGAAAAAGGACTTAAACTTATTTCTTCCGAAACGACGCCTATTAAATGTTTGCTTGTTGCTGATAATAAGAGAACGCAAATTATACAACAAAAAATGATTGAAAAAGGTTTTTTTGTTTCTTGTATACGTCCACCCAGCGTACCTGAAAAAACTGCTAGAATCCGAATTTCTTTAAATTGCTTTCATACCAAAGAACAGATTAGTCAACTGGTTGACCAGCTTGCTTTATTGCTATGTTAAAAAAACCATTAATATTATTTATTTCTGGTTGGGGATTTAAAGCAAGTCTACTAAAAGAAAGTTCCTGTTATTTCAATGAATTTACTTTAATTGATCTGCCACATTTAAATGAATTAAAACTTGATTTAATTGTAAGGCATTTATCAATGAATCTAGCTGATGGCAGTATTATAGTAGGATGGTCTTTGGGTGGTTTAGTAGCTATTCAATTGGCTTCACTTTTTCCTGAAAAAGTCAGAAAACTAATTTTATTATCAAGTTCGCCACGGTTTTTGCAAGATAAAGGATGGAAGGGTATCAGAAGAAATGAAGCTATTAAATTTCTTAATCTTGCAAAAAGTAATATCAAGTGTTTATTCGACTACTTTTTATTTCTAGTTAATTATCCCAATACTATAGCTCATTATAAGACATTGTTAATTAACAACTTGATTGATTGGCAGACAAATAAAAATTACCTCATAAGATATTTAGAAATTTTATTTAGGGCAGATATCAGAGAATTATATAAATCTATCAAAGTCCCCATACTTCATCTTATTGGAGAAAAAGACCCGATTGTTCAGTTTAATTCTGAAGAGCTTATTCGCCTTAATGACCGTACGAAAGTCCATTTAATTTCAAAAGGGGGACATATAATTTTTCTTTCTCATGGAAAGGAATGCAAAGAACAATTAACTCGGTTTATAAACAATGATTAATGATATAAAAGTGAGAATTCAGAGATCTTTCAATAGAGCATCAGATACTTATGATGAATATAGTTTTATTCAGCGCGAAGTTTGTAAAAATTTGTTAAAGCAATTAAAGAATTTAAATTTCCGACACGATGTTATTGCTGATTTTGCCTGCGGTACCGGTATTAGCACGCGGGAAATTATTAATGTATTTTCTTGCAAAACACTTTATGCTATCGACTTTTGTGACGAGCTCTTGGAGAAGGCTAAAAATAAAAAATTAGGCTCGAAAGTTATTTTTATTTTAGCTGATTTTGATGACGTCGTTTTTTTAAAAAATTCTTTTCAATTGCTTATATGTAATATGGGATTTCAATGGGCGTTAGATTTAAAACATACGCTAACAACATTGTTGTTACAGTTGTCAGATTTTGGTGTTATGGCATTTTCAATGCCTTTGCAAGGTACTTTTAACGAGCTTAAAAATACTTATCGAAATTACTTTTTGGATTCACAATCTATTGTAGATTTATTAGAAGAAATTGGTTTTGAAATTTTTTCTTTCCAGGAAGAAAATTTTATTGAGATATTTAATACACCAATAGAGACGATTCGTTCTATTAAAAATATAGGCGCCAATTGTTTGATTCATCGAAAGAGCGGAGAGGGGTTGCCCTCAGTGCGTCTAATAAAAAATACCCAACTAACTTATCGAATTGGATTCTTTATTGTAAAGAAATCGTCGTCTAATTGTTGAGTGAGTTAAGTCATTTGATAATAGAGTATAAATATGACATTTAAGTTTTTTATTACTGGCACTGACACTGGGATTGGAAAAACTTATGTAAGTGTAGCATTGCTACGGAAATTTAGTAATGAAGGTTTTTCTACTTTCGGAATGAAACCTGTTGCATCTGGCTGTCAACGGATAAATCATAAGCTTTATAACGAAGACGCACTTGCTATTCAAAAAGCTTCTTCAATTAAAAAAGCTTATGAATACGTTAATCCGTTTACTTTTGAACTACCTATTGCACCTCATGTTGCGTCTCAACTAAATAACCAATTTTTTTCAAAATATGAAGTAGTGAACATAATAAATAGAACATTTAAGGTAACAGCCGACGTATTTATTGTTGAAGGCATCGGAGGTTGGTTTGTTCCATTAAATGAAAAAGAATTAATGTCTGATGTGGTAAAATTGCTCAATATTCCCGTGATTTTAGTGGTGGGCATTCGATTAGGTTGTTTAAATCATGCACTTTTAACAGCGTCAGCGATTGCGCAAGATAGAATTCCGTTAGCTGGATGGATCGCTAATTGTTTACAACCTGATATGCCAGTACTTGCTGAAAATATTAAGACGTTAAAGGATTGGATAAAAGCTCCTTGTTGGGCAGTATTACCATACGGAGGAAAGGCGGAAAATTATTTCAGTAATGTCGTATCCCCGGAAAAAAATGCTCTTTGAGAACTATCTGATAATCGCAGTAATAAACACCCATGTTCATTAATTCCAGCACCTTTTCCATGAAACTCCTGCTGACCTGATTTTAATCGCACCGGTTTTTCAAATAAATAATCTCTTTTTTCCAAAATGTTAGAAAAGGGTTGAATCCTTCTTCTTCAAAAGAAGAAAGGATATCGATGAGTTGACTAATAAGAGCAGAGCAAAGCTGATTTCTATCTTGATAAATACCTGTCAATTTTTTAACTGAAGTGTAATGTTGATTAATCTCTTTATGATTGTCGGCCTCCATGTTTGTGTTAAGTCCGATACCAATAATAACAGAATATAATTCATGTGTTTTTACTTCAATCTCAACCAAGATCCCCGCGAGTTTTTTATCATCACAAATGATGTCATTCGGCCATTTTATTAAAATATCTTGAGGAGGTCGGCAGACAGTTTCAATTGCATTACAAACTGCTATTCCACAAACTAAACTTAAACCGGATAATGCGCTAATATTTTTGTTAAACGCATATTTTAACGACAAATAAATGTTCTGTCCAAAGGGAGAATGCCATCTCCGCTGAAAACGGCCTTTACCGTGAGTCTGCATTTCGGCAGTACAAATGTGTAATTTATTTGAATTTTTAACGCTTTTTAAATATTCACTAGTTGAATCTATTTGTTTAAATAGATCAATGTGAAAAGATTTTGTTTTAACGGCAGATTTAATTTTTTGTTCACTAAGCAAAATAATGGCTTCTGCAAAGGGTGACCTTTGCTTCCGAGAGATTGGATAGAAATTTGAAAATTTTTCAGTTTTTTGGTGCCCGTCCATAATGTTGTTTGACTGATATTTAATGGCTGCTTAATCGATGCCCAATTATGAGATTTACCGTTATTTAAAAGTTAATTCTGGTTAAATTGCTTTATGTTATGTCATGTAGCTTGAATAAGGCTAGTGTATCGCCTCAGAACGACAATAATAGCTCTACCAGGGAAGACGCTTTTTTAGTATAGTTTCTCCTATGATGCGACCACTTGCTCTTTATATTGGTTTGCGCTATACGCGAGCAAAACACTGCAATCACTTTATCTCCTTTATTTCGTTAGTTTCAATATTGGGGATTACCTTAGGGGTAGCGGTGTTAATTACTGTGTTGTCTATTATGAACGGATTTGACTATCAAATTCGTACGCAATTCTTTTCAATTGCGCCGTCGGTTACTGTTATGACAGGGAAAGATATTAGTAAAAGCTGGCCAAATTTGCAAAAAACCATAGATGCTAATCCACAGGTGGTTGCATCAGCTCCGTTTGTTACTGGGATGGGTATTTTAAGCAACGAAGGAGTTATTAGTGGTATAAATGTATTGGGTATTCTACCTTGCCAAGAGATGAAAGTTTCTCAGCTCGATAAAAAAATGACAGCGGGACGGTTAAATAGTTTAACTGAGGGGAGCTACAATATCGTTATTGGGCAGAAGTTGGCAGATCAATTAGGATTAGGTTTGGGAGATAAAATTAACCTTTTTACTCCTCAGACGACAACAACGCCCCTAGGCATTTTCCTGAATTTCATCGTTTTATAGTGAGTGGTATTTTTACAATGAAAAGTGGCTTTGATTTTGATGTTGATATCGCTTATATCAATATGAAAGATGGCATAAAGTTGTTTCCTCAGGGAACGAATGGGTTACATGTTAAAATAAAAAATATTTATCAAGCACCAGTGGCTTCGAGTGAGTTACAAAAATTACTGCCGAGTGGTTTTTTTGTCATAAATTGGACAGAACAATTTGGTTCGTTTTTCAATGCTATCGCGATGGAAAAAACGATTATGTTTGTTATTTTATTGTCAATCGTGGCAGTAGCTGTTTTTAATTTGGTTTCTATGTTAGTCATGGTTGTTAATGATAAACAGGCAGATATTGCTATTCTTCGTACGTTAGGAATGAGTCCACGAAGTATTATGTCGATTTTCATTATTCAGGGGGCTGTTATTGGTCTTATTGGGACGCTCATTGGTGTTATTTTTGGCGTAATTTTAGCATTAAACGCCACAGCTATTGTTAACAAGATTCAAGAAGTTTTCCATGTACAATTTATTAAAAGCTCGGTTTATTTTGTAAATTTTTTGCCTTCTCAATTGCAGTTGGCTGATGTAATTAATGTCGCTTTGATTGCCTTAGTATTGAGTTTAATTGCAACTATTTATCCTGCACTTATAGCTTTTCAGACAGAACCAGCGAAGGCACTGCGGTATGAATAATGGACCAGTGATTTTCTGTAAAAAATTGACTAAGATCTATATTGAAGGAAAATTGCGAGTTCCCGTTTTATACGATGTGAATTTTTCGTTGCTTCAAGGAGAGCGATTAGCTATTGTGGGGGCCTCTGGGACAGGAAAATCTACGTTTTTGCAACTATTGTGTGGTTTAGATAAGCCGACTTCCGGTAAAATTGAAGTGGCTGGAAAAGATATAACTCGTTTAAATGAGCATGAAAAAGGCTTATTACGTAATCAGTGCTTAGGATTCGTTTATCAGTTTCATCATCTGATACAAGAGTTTAATGCGTTGGAAAATGTGTCTATTCCACTGTTAGTGCGTGGTGGTATGAAGCTAAAACGAGTGAAAGAAAAGGCGTTATTCTACATTGAACAGGTGGGCTTGATCCATCGGCAAAAACACCGCGTGGGGGAATTATCAGGTGGTGAAAAACAACGCGTGGCTATTGCACGAGCATTGGTCACCGAGCCGCGTTGCGTGTTAGCTGATGAACCTACTGGAAACCTCGATCAAGATACCGCGGAAAATGTTGTTAATTTAATGTTGCACCTTAATAATTTGCTCAATATCAGTTTTGTTGTTGTTACGCATAATCGGCAACTTGCCGCAAAGATGGATCGAATTTTGTTGTTAGATAAAGGCCGATTTCATTTACAATCTAAAGGATGATAATTGAAATTGGTATTGTATTTTTCGAGAGACTCACTTGATTTACTCATTGAATTTAAAGAACTAATTCATTTCAGATGGCGCGGGTATTTTGACTTTGGTTTACGCAAGGCTAGGCAAACGCGGTGATTGGATGCCATCCTTCTTAGATGGTGAGATTTGTTTGTGATTTGTCTCACGAATTGATTAAGGTCTTCTGGACATATTAGGAGATTAAGAGAACATAACAAGGTCAATTATATGTTGCAATAAATCGAGGATGGGTGTCAAAAAATAAAAAATTGATGCAGAATGACATATTATACTTAGCGTTTGCGATCCAATGGAAAGATTACCAATGTCTTGCCAGTAAAAAGAGCATAAGCAGATGAATGTAGTTATTTTAGGTACTCAATGGGGAGACGAAGGCAAAGGGAAAATTGTTGATATGATCACGGAGCGAGCGGCGGCGGTAGTACGTTTTCAAGGCGGTCACAACGCCGGTCATACATTGATTCTTGATGGTAAAAAAACAGTATTGCGTTTAATTCCTTCTGGAATTTTAAGGGAAGGCGTGTTGTGTTTGATTGGTAATGGTGTAGTTTTATCACCACAAGCCTTGATGGAGGAAATTCAAGAGCTAGAAGCGAAAGGCGTTCCTGTAACAGATCGCCTGAGGGTTAGCTCGGCTTGCAATTTATTATTGCCCTATCATGTAGCGCTTGATAAGGCACATGAAACAGCTCTTGGAGATAAAGCGATTGGTACAACGGGGCGTGGCATTGGACCTGCTTATGAAGATAAAGTGGCGCGGCGCGGTATTCGTGCGATGGATTTGCTGCATCCAGAGAGTATGTTTGAAAAAATAAAAAAAGCGACGGCTTATCATAATTTTCAACTGGAGCATTATTATCATCAAAATCCACTAGATCCTCAAAAAATTTATGATCAATTAATGGCACTCCGTGAAAAAATGAAACCCATGATTGGGGATGTCTCAGCCATTTTAGGAAGTTTGCAACGACAGGGAAAAAATATTATTTTTGAAGGTGCGCAAGGTTCTTTGCTGGATATTGATTTAGGTACATATCCTTATGTCACCTCATCAAACACGACAGCAGGAGTTGCATCTACAGGAAGCGGGTTTGGTCCGCTTTATTTTGATAAAGTCGTCGGTATCACCAAAGCTTATGTGACACGTGTAGGTGCGGGTCCGTTTCCTACAGAATTAAAAGATGCTAACGGTGAAAAAATGTCAAAACGAGGAAATGAATTTGGTTCTGTAACAGGGCGTCCAAGGCGATGTGGTTGGTTTGATGCGTTAAGTATGCGTCGTTCTATTCAAATTAATAGCTTAACAGGGATTGCATTAACAAAGCTCGATGTCTTAGATGAATTCGAAATTATTCGTCTATGCACGGCTTATCGATGTAATGGTAAAATAATACGAGAGTCGCCTTTTGATCAGTCTTTACTGGGGATTTGTGAGCCGGAATATGAAGAAATGCCAGGTTGGAGAATTTCAACTCTCGGTTTAACAGATTATAACCAAATTCCACAAGCGGCACAGAACTATATTGCGCGTATTGAAGAATTAGTGGAAGTGCCAGTGACCATTATTTCTACTGGTCCTGATCGTAAGCACACTATTATTCTGAAAGATATTTTCTCTTCTAATCAGAATAATTTTTTAAAAAAGTAAGCATAATGATCAACCAGCAACGCAATAAATAAAAGCATGAGATACCAAATACTGTAACGAAAGGTCTGCATGGGTATTTTTTTGCTATCACTAATGAACAATCGCGTAGCCCAATAAATAAAACCAATATTGAGTAAACAAGCAATATTAAAATAAATCCATCCTGACATTTTAATCAAAAATGGCAATGAACTGATGACTGTTAATCCTAACGTATAAAATAAAATGTTCAATTTGGTATAAGGAATTCCGTGCGTATTAGGTAGCATAGGAATTTTTGCTTTCGCATAATCATCAACGCGATGAATGGCGAGCGCCCAAAAGTGAGGCGGTGTCCAAATAAAAATAATTAGTAGCAGAATGAAGCTGGGTAGATTAATGTGACCTCTAACTGCCACCCATCCGAGCAGAGGCGGTGTTGCGCCTGATAAGCCACCAATAACGATGTTTTGTGATGTAGCATGTTTTAAATAAAGTGTGTAAACACCAGCGTAGCCAATAAGCGTCAGGACGGTAAGTAATGCGGTTAGGATATTAATGAAACTTATCAAAATGATCATCGATGAAGTACATAAAAGAATCGCAAAAATAACCGCATTTCGTTGACTTATCTTACCTTGCGCAATAGGGCGAAGATTGGTTCGATGCATTAATTTGTCAAGATGACGATCTAGTAGATGATTGATTGCTGCTGCTGAGGAAGCAGCGAGAGAAATACCCAAATTGCCAAATAATAAGATGCGCCACGAAACAATTCCAGGGCTTGCCAGACACATACCAACGACAGTCGTCAATAACATTAATAAGACAATCCGAGGTTTACATAACTGCAAATAGTCTCGCCATATATGACTACTAAGAGGTACTATTTCATTACGTTTTTTCACTATATTATTTACTATTCCTTCTAAGCTTCTCCAAATATTTATCAATCCGGCGTCGTTTTAATATTGATAAATGATCAAGGAAAATAATACCATCTAAATGGTCTAATTCATGCTGAATACATTTTGCCATAAAGCCGTTAGCTTCAAATTCCATAGATTTGCCATGACGATCTTGTGCACGAACTTTAATTTTTGCTGCGCGCCTTATTTTTTTATAAATACCTCCACCGACGGACATGCACCCTTCTTCTTCGATATATTCGCCGTTGCGGTGAATGATTTTTGCATTAACTAAGCATAAAGGTTCATTTTTTTGATGAGAAAAATCAATGACAGTAATGTGTTTTGGGTTTTTGAAGTCTAGTTGCGTAGCTGCTAGGGCCGCACAATTCTCTGTGTTGTAGTGTGTTTCAAACATTTCGTCTATAATTTTTTGTAATTCATCGTTAAATTTTTTTACTGGTTCGGCGGCGGTTTTTAATCGTGGGTTGGGGTATTGTAAAATTTTGAGCATTGTCATTCCCTATGCTGAATGCCGAGGAGAGGACTTGAACCTCCATGGAGTTATTCTCCACAAGTATCTGAAACTTGCGTGTCTACCAATTCCACCACCCCGGCGTAGGCGTAAAACTCTATCTTTGCGCTTAACAAATGTCAAATCAGCCGATTTATCTGGTACACATTAAGTTATAAACTTAATTCGCTAATTATTTACAGACTTTTATCGGAATCCGTCGATTATTTGAATTGCTAGAACGATAAGCATTTGTTCATTGAGTGTCATAGTAACAAAGAGTTTAACAACTCATTTGTCAGTGTTTTACTACTTTCAGTGTATATTTTCTCGCTCTTTCCGGCTTGCATAACCAGTTTTGAGAGATCGATATGGCAAGAAGATGAATCAAGTGCTTCAATAGTTCAACTGCTGTAGAAAAATGATATTCGTATGAACAATTAGGAATGAGTTAATTTAATGACCAATCAATTTCTTGGTAGCCCGTTTCTCGTAATAATATGTTTGCCTTTGAAAAATGTCGGCAACCAAAAAAGCCTCGTTTAGCCGATAAAGGGGAGGGATGAGGCGCTTTAAGAATCCGGTGACGTGTGTTAGTGATTAATACAGCTTTTTGTTTAGCATAGGAACCCCATAGTAAGAATACAATTCTCTTCGGGTAATTATTTAAAATAGCGATTACTTGGTCGGTAAATAGATGCCAATTAATATTGGCGTGTGATTGCGGTTTTCCAGCTTCAACGGTCAAAGTAGCATTGAGAAGTAAGACACCTCTTTTTGCCCACTTTTCTAAACAACCATGAGATGGGATAGAAAAACCTAAATCATTGTGTAATTCTTTAAAAATATTTTGTAACGATGGTGGGATAGGGATACCAGGACGTACGGAGAAGGAAAGCCCATGTGCCTGATTAGGACCGTGATAAGGATCTTGTCCTAGAATGACTACTTTCACTGATTCGTAAGGTGTGAATTTTAGTGAATTAAAAATATCCCTTTGGGGCGGATAAATAACTTTTCCTGATTTACGTTCATTCTTAATATAACCGAGAATATCCTGAAAATAAGATTTTTGTTTTTCGTTGCCAAGCACTGTCTCCCAGGTAGTACCTTCTGTTATAGTTATCATCTGTCACTCAATTCACGATAGTTACTGCTTTTCCAAAGCCTAACTTTTTTAGCTTGCTTTGTAAATAATCGAATTCAATACATTGTAATGGACCGATTTGAACACGATAGAGTGGAAGATAATTGTGAATCCCTTTCAGTATTAAAACAGGACTTTTAACGTAATCGTGAAGTCGCATTTTTAAATTTTGAGCACGAGATAATTCATAAAATGCGCCTAGTTGCAAAAATAATTTTGGAGAGCGTGTTGGTGATACTTCTGCTAACATGATTGAGTGGTTTGATGTGTGGTGACAGAAAGTAATTGATTTAACGTCAACCAGGGTAGTGCCAGTGTCCGAATAATCGAGTTTTTTTGCAGCAGCGTAAGATAAATCAATGATCCGATTCGTGACAAAAGGACCTCGATCATTAATTTTAATAATAACTGATCTGCCATTTCTCAAATTAGTAACACGAACAAAACAAGGAATAGGCAAGATAGGGCTTGCACCTGTCATAGCGAGCATATTATAAGGTTCACGGATTGAAGTTAGCTGACCGTGAAATTTGGTGCCGTACCACGAAGCTATGCCCTGTTGTTCATAGCCACACACCGTTTTTAATACATAATAACGTTTCCCGTGGATCATATATGAAGAGGGGTTACCGTATTTGCTGAAAGACAATAGTTTTGGTTTTGCGTTTGGGATTTTATTCACGTTAACCCTAAAATTAGGCGGACCGTCTTTTATCTGAGAAGCGCAGCTCACAAACATGGACGACAGAAAAATAACAATGACAAGCCGGATCGTATGATAAAAATAGAAATGAAGATTTTTGAAACTTTTTCTCATAATAAGATCCACGTTTCCGTTTGTTATTTAGTTTGTACTATATTTTATTTATCATTATATTCATATTAATGTAATTATCGGTGTGCAAGGGGTTGAGTAGTTGTGGGTAATTCAGAAATTATTTATGGAATTCATGCAGTGAGAATTCTGCTGAATGTGTCTCCACAATCTGTTTTGAATTTATATATTCAGGTAAATCGGAAGGATCAACGACTGCAATCCTTAACCGAAAAAGCAGAAAAATTAGATATCTCCATTGTTTGTGTTTCTCACCATAAATTGGATGCTTTAGCAGGCAAAAAACATCAAGGTATTGTTGCAGAGTGCAGATATTTTGATAGTTTTAATGAAGAGTTGTTGACTGATATTTTAAAAAGACGAAAGTCGCCAGCACTGTTATTAATTCTTGATGGTGTGAAAGATCCTCATAATTTAGGGGCTTCTCTTCGAAGCGCAGATGCATTTGGTGCACAAATGGTAATAGCGCCTAAAGACCGGGCGGTGGGAATTACTCCTATTGTTCGTAAGGTCGCGTGTGGTGCAGCGCAAACGATACCATTTATTCATGTCACGAATTTATACCGGACGCTTTTAAATCTTCAGAAAGAGGGTATCTGGATTGTAGGGACAGCTACTGAAGCGGCGCTCTCCATTCAAGAGGTCGATTTGACAGGTGATATTGCTATTGTATTGGGTAGTGAAGGACAGGGTATGCGGCGCTTGACAATTGAGCGGTGTGATTTTTTGGCTAAAATTCCGTTAGAGGGAATTATTGAGAGTTTAAATGTATCGGTTGCCTGTGGGATTTGTTTATATGAAGCTAGGCGACAACGAAAAATGTGTTCTCCCTCTGTTTAATAGTGAAATTTTCTTAAATAGTACCTTTTAATTAAATTGAGACAACAGAGGGGAAGCAAAGTTTTTGCGTGAGATTTTATCATCAAAATTCAAGTAGTCATTTTCTAATTGAAACCTAAACGCCAACTACTCTAAATCAGGATCAAGATGAGAAAGAAAAATTCTCTGTCTGATAGGCAACAGAATGAAGTTTAATGTCATTTCTTTTCTCATTATGTAACTGACTTCAAAAACCTAAATACATTACTGTCATTGATTTTTCTCATCAAAAAATGAACCTTTATGCGAATATGTTTGTTGTCCGTTTTTAGTACTGACGCCTTTTAATAACCGCTTCCGCCAACTTATTAAGTACTATTTTCGTATCTTCCCAAGAAATACATGTATCAGTTATGCTTTGTCCATAGGTCAATGGTTTGTGTGTTTCCAATATCTGTTTACCTTCTAATAAGTTGCTTTCAATCATTACTCCAAATAAATAAAAGCTTCCTTGTCGTATTTGGTCACAGAGTGAATCAACTACTTCTATCTGTTTTTTATGATCTTTATTGCTGTTTCCGTGACTGCAATCGACCATTGCCCTTGGAGGTAAGTGAATAGCTTTTAACTTTGTGACCGTTTTTTCGATAGATTGAGAGTCGTAATTTGGACATTGAGTTGAACCGCGGAGAATCACATGACTGTTAGGATTTCCTTTGGTTGAGATGATAGCAGCGATCCCTTGCTTAGAAACGCCAAGAAAATGGTGCGGATGGCGAGCTGCTAAAACCGCGTCGACTGCAATTTGAATATTGCCTGTAGTCCCGTTTTTGAATCCGATAGGCATAGAAAGACCTGAGGCGAGTTCCCGATGGATCTGACTTTCGGTGGTGCGGGCACCAATGGCCGCCCAAGAGGTGAGGTCCGCAATATACTGAGGAATAATCGTATCTAGAAATTCACTGCCTGTCGGAACCCCAATTTGGTTGATTGCTAACAATAAACGTCTAGCGATCTTCAGCCCCTGATTGATGTTGAAATTACCATCCAGAGTTGGGTCGTTAATTAGCCCTTTCCAACCAATAGTAGTTCTGGGCTTTTCAAAATAAACGCGCATGACGATGCATAGTTCCTCGGTGTATTGGTCTATACAGGCTTTCAGTCGATAAGCATAGTCTATAGCAGCTTTTGGATCGTGAATCGAGCACGGGCCAACGACTACTAGCAATCGATCATCTTTCCCTTGAATAATTGCTTGTGCGAGGCTTCTGGTATTATAAATTAAATCAGCTACTTCATGGTTGAGTGGTAATTCTTCGATTAAAAGAATGGGTGGGATGAGAGGGCGTACGGCTTTTATTCTCAAATTATCTGTTGTTTGCATGTTTTTGAGCCTTTAAAGTCGAGTTAAATATTATGATGGATTTAGTTGGATGGAAACAGGTATGTTAGCGCTTTAAGCGTTAAATCAAAAAGAATAAAAGCGTGAGTGATAATTCTTATCGCATTATATAAATTTGTCGATACTGTGAGAATCTCAGTTGTACGATTATAGTTGTAGATCTCTCTCCATAGTTAGAAATTAAGGAGAAACTAACTATAATCTTGAACTCACTATCTTATTTTTAATTTTCTTGATAAAAAAACTTTCTTGATTAGCGGCACCAAGCGGTAGAATGTTCGTAATCAGTATTAGCATCAGTTTTTAAAATAAAAGGCGTTCAGAAGATGAATGCTCTTTTAGCTAATTCTCTACTTTTATTATTCCCTATCAATGTGATACATTGAATTTTCATCTCTATAGTTAGGATTGCTCAATGAGTATTTGGAAAATTACATTAGACACCAAAAAAGCGGCTGAACGCAGCAAAAACACAATAATTACCTATTTAGGTATAGAATTTATAGAGATTGGGTCTAATTATATTCGAGCACAAATGCCTGTAGACTATCGTACTTATCAACCTCTTGGTATTATGCATGGTGGCGCTTCTTGCGTATTAGCTGAAACAGTTGGTAGTGCCGCCGGTAATTTTTGTATTGATCCAAACAAATTCTATTGTGTGGGTTTAGATATCAACACCAACCATATTCGCTCTGTTCGCTCAGGTTATGTAATCGGTACAGCAAAGCCTTTTCATTTAGGAAGAAGTACGCAAGTATGGGGCATTGACATTATAGACGAGAAAGATCGTCTCATTTCAGTTTCTCGTTTAACTCTCGCTATACTAAAAAAACAAAAACTATAGGAGTCACAATGCGCAAACAAAAAACAGTGGGACTTACTGGTGTTGTGGCTGGTCAGTCTGCTATCTGCACCGTTGGTCAAAAAGATGTCGGGCTCCATTATCGCGGTTATTCGATCGAAGATCTGGCTGAAAATGCATGTTTTGAGGAAGTTGCCTATTTATTAATCTATGGTAAACTTCCCAATCAGCAAGAATTAAATGACTATCGTCACATTCTGGTCTATTTGCGATCATTACCGGAGCGGTTAAAAATTGTACTTGAACAAATTCCTGCTAATACACATCCAATGGATGTTTTGCGTAGCGGTTGTAGTATCCTCGGATGTTTAGAACCTGAAACAAATTCGCATAACGCCATTGAGATAGCAAACCGTTTAATCGCAACTTTCCCTGCGATGCTTCTTTATTGGTATTTTTTCCATAAAGAAGACAAGCGCATCGATACTACCTTAAAGACACCCAGTACTGCTGCCTATTTTCTGCGATTACTACATGATAAAGAACCTAATCCACAGAAGGCACGAATGCTTGATGTTTCGATGATCTTATATGCAGAACATGAATTCAATGCTTCCACATTTGCAGCTCGGGTAACGGGTGCAACCCTGTCGGATTTTTATTCCGCTATCTGTAGCGCTATTGGTACCCTTAGAGGCCCATTGCATGGTGGTGCTAACGAAGAATCTTACAAATTAATTCACCGTTTTTATAACTCCGACAACGCAGAACAAGGCCTTAAAGAAATGTTAGCGCGGAGAGAATTGATTATGGGATTTGGACATCGCGTCTATAAAGATTTCGATCCTCGCTCCAATATCATAAAAAAATGGTCGAAAAAATTAGCTCAGCATTCAAGAGAGAGTTATCTTTTTTCCATCTCTGAACGGATAGAAAAAGTCATGTGGAATGAAAAAAAATTATTTCCTAATCTTGATTTTTATAGCGCTTCTGCCTATGCATTTTGTAAAATTCCCATTCAAATGTTTACACCTTTATTTGCAATGTCTCGCATTTCAGGATGGACTGCCCATATATTAGAGCAACGTGCTGACAATAAATTAATTCGTCCGATTTCTGAATATATTGGCCCTGATTCAAGGAATTTTATTGCTATTGAAGAGAGATGATTACGAAAAGCTTCTCTAAATTTGATAAAGTTATTCGAGGTATTGCTGAATACTTTTTAAATTATAAAATTGATAGCGAATTAGCAGTTGAGATAGCTTGTTGTTGTTTCCTTGATCCTCGCGCTTTTATAACATTAGGTGATCGAAAAGATTAAAAGTATTTTCAGTAGTCGAAAAGAACCAGAAAATACCTGTTAATGAATTTCTTGAAGTGATCATGTCATTTATCATTCCGGCGGGATCTAGGATGAAATGCTAACATATACGTATAAATTTATAAGGAAATATCTTAGATAAATAATCAAACATTTTTAGGATGCAACACCAAAAAAGACTTTCGGACACAGTAGTTTATGAACACATCCAAATAGGATTTCTGTTGCAGTTTAATTATCTATTTCATTCGTCCATTGAGACAATGCCTCAACGATCTTTTATGCTTGTTCCTTCCTGGAAATATTGAACTTCGAGCGCTGTCTAAATTCACCGACCCGTTTTTGATATCGACGGATGGCATAACTGACGGGATTGTATTTTTGTTTTGTTCTATTCCATATCTGGATTTTAAAAAGGATAATAATCCAGGTGCCTTTAGACAAAATCACTTTATCAAACTCCTTAATGGTCTTAACACCATCTTCTACATATTCTACAGTCAAATCATCTATAGATTCTGCCACTATTTTTTCTTGATTTTGTTAGTCGGAGTTTAACGAAAACGGAAATTTATACAAGGGAATGCAATTAGTAGAGGAATATTTTTCTAAGTAAACAGCAACTTATTCTATTGCTATGTTTTTTAATGATCTTCCATTATTAAAACTACGTCTGCAAGGCTGTTTACGTATACTTCATATTAACAGCACAGTCCGCTGCGAAACAATGAACTAAATTACATCGATTTTCCATCATATAGAATATTAATTAAAAAATCGTCGTCCTTTCAGTTATGTATTAAGTCGTTATTCATGTTCAGATGCCAACATATAAATTCCTGGCGCATTGCGTAGATAACCTTTGTAATCCATGCCGTAACCGAATACATAGTGATTTTCAACTTTCAGACCACTAAAATCAGCGTGCTTATATCCATTTGGCACGCGGGCTTGGCATTTATCTACTAGGACAGCTGAATAGACAGTGTTCGCTCCTTGGTCTTGGCAATATTGAATAACGGCGCCTAATGTCACGCCACCATCGAGAATATCATCAACGACTACGACGGTTCGACCTCGCATATTACAGCTCGGTTTCATTTTCCACTCTAAATTTTTGCCTTTTATATCCCCGCTATAGCGGGTTGCATGTACATAATCTACTTCGAGAGGAAAATCTAGACGCGGCAATAAATTTCCCAATGGCACAATACCACCAACTACAACACATAAAAAAATTGGGTTACCAGATGCTAAAGTTTGGCTAATTTCTGTAGCCATTCTATCAAGTGCTGCTTCTACTTCTATTTTAGAATACAAGCATGTTGCTTTTTCAAATACTTCGCGAATATGTTCAGACAAGAGCATCATCGTTTCGTCCTTCGCTGTGGCTTGGTCCTCTGTGTGATCCCTTCGATTAACATATTATATATAATTATTGTCTCCTTTTGCTGATTGCAAAAGTATAGTTTCGGAGGGCAAATAAGACTTCTTTTGAATAATCGAAAGAAATCGTTTAATTTGTTTTCTGAGTACAGATTGGTAATGTCCATAGCTTATCTAAATAGTAATAATTGCACCAATCGATGATTGGAGAGTAAATCTGTTGTGAAATCGCTATACACGTCTGCCTTCTTAATCAATCAACAGCAATAAATCAATAATAGTTTGTTTTTTAATTCGGGTAATTAAGGAAGTTATAAAGAACTTTGTTTCGACTGAACAAGATAATACTAACCACAACAGGATATCAAAGTAATCCTTATTCTACCGAAAACAGTCTCTTTTCTTCAAGATCAATGATTGTAAAACCCAAATATTTACTCCTTTATTGGCTTTTTAAAGACACTTGGAAAATGATGCACATTATCTTTTTTTAGCGTGGGATATTTTATTTTTGCTGCTCCTTTTTTTTCCATTTCATCAATACGTAATATCCTATGAATAGGAATATAACTTCGTTTTACTCCATGAAATTCCGCCTTTAATTTCTCTTCTGATGGGTCAACTACTAATGAAGTAGATTCAGTAAATATGAATTCTTCAATTTCAATAAACCCCATCAAACTTTCTTCAGAGATATATTTTGCATAAATTTCGTAAGTCTTTTCTTCGTGAGAAAAAATGATTCGATAAATACGTTCTTTTTCTTGCATTACCACCTCAGAAACGTTGTATCTTTTTCAAATATTTAATTTTTTTCGCTGTAGATCCTTAACCAAAAGCGACATTTCTTTAAGGAAACTGACCAAAACATCGAATAACATTGTAATAATAATTAGCAAATTTAAAAAAGCTTGTGTACATCAATGACTTGGATTCCTGATAAATCCAAATCATAAAGTACTCAATAAGCACGGACGAAAATTTTATGATGATGTAAATTTTTCGAATACAATGAAAGGGAAAATAATAAAATATCCGATGAATTAGGCTAAATTTGCGACTCCCTGTTTCTCTATACCATTTACGCAGACACCGAATATGTCATTGTCTTGGGTAAAAGCTTTTAGAGAGTTCAGATAAGTATAGTGTAAAAATTGATCTAACAGATGATCAAAGCCAATTGACAATGTGTCCGTTCTCCACCCATTTCGTCTCTTCACTCTCTCCGAACAAGACGATAGTCCAGTTTTAAGGCATAACAGCCTCTTCGACTCGACTGAGAACCAAAATTTCAATATTGCTTCATGGTTCATAACGGCGCCTTTTATAACATACTTCTTAGGTTGGTGTCATTTGTGTCATTTTTTTATTTTATCGTGTTATGCATAAGTAATAACCATTTTCCGTCGTTCAATGAACGAAAACTCATCAGAAAGTCGGCAAAAAGTAGTAGATGAGTTCTTACTCCCTCTGTTATCTCCGTGAAGGCAATGGTGAGATACACAGAAAAAAGCACAACTTCTTCTGTTAGTCCTAATATTGTACTCTACGAAAGGGTCTCAATTGGTATACTAATGAAGTGACGATGCAATTTGCTTTGCTTTTGCCGAGTCAGAAAAGATGTTGTGTTCATTCATGTAGCAAAGACTGATAAATCTAGAACAGAAGGCTTGCTGTGTATGATAGTGATGAATTTAAACCATTCGGCAGTTTATGCTAGCTGAATACTCTTACTCCTAGCAATAAATCCAAAAGTAAAGCAAACTTACTTAAAACTATAATTTATTTTTAAGAAATTCAATAATCGATCGAACCAACTTTGGTCCTTCATAAATTAATCCCGTATATAGGGCAACCAGCTTCGCTCCTGCCGCCAACAAAGCCACTACATCTTCCCCTGAATGAATACCTCCAACAGCAATAATTGGAATCTTATCGCTTAAAAAAGTACGTAATTGGGCGACTATACGCAATGTCGTTGGAAAGAGTGGCTTACCACTCATTCCGCCTACTTCATCCGCGTGCGGCAATCCTTTAATACCTTCATGATTAGCAGTGGTATTTGTCGCAACAATACCTTCTATATGGTGCTTTAACGCTAAAAGGCCAATCATTTCTATCTCTACTTTCGTTAAATCCGGTGATATTTTTAAAAGCAACGGCACATGTTTTCGATAATGCTTCTCTAACCGTTTCTGTTCTTTTTTTAGGCTATTTAATAAGTTCCCGAGATTGTGTTCAGTCTGTAATTCTTGCAATCCTGGAGTGTTTGGAGAAGAAATATTGATAGTGGCATAGTCCACATATGGATAAACCTTTTTCAAACAATAGAGATAATCTTCGCTTGCTTTTTCTAAAGGTGTCGCTAGATTTTTTCCGAT
This sequence comes from Coxiella-like endosymbiont, assembly GCF_024730665.1. Taxonomy (GTDB): domain Bacteria; phylum Pseudomonadota; class Gammaproteobacteria; order Coxiellales; family Coxiellaceae; genus Coxiella. The sequence goes on along the minus strand of NZ_CP084737.1, from coordinate 298,030 downwards.
GTTGACACCAACTATTCCATTAATTTTACGTTTTTTAAGTTGTCGAACTAAGTAATCGACGCCTAAATTATTAAATCCTAATCGATTGATTAAGGCTTTTGCCTCTGGCAAACGAAATAAACGAGGCTTCGGATTTCCAGTCTGGAATTTTGGGGTTATCGCACCTACTTCTACAAAACCAAAACCAAGACCTAATAATGAATCAATATAATCTCCATTTTTATCTAAACCGGCGGCAAGCCCCACTGGATTAGGAAAACGAATACCAAATACCGACGTTGGTTGTTGAGGAAAAGACGCTAATCGTTGATTAATGATCCATGAACAAGAAACCAATTTAAAACATTTTAAAGCTAACGCATGAGCAATTTCAGGATCCATTTTGAATAAAAATGGGCGGAGATAATGATAAATCATACTACACATTCTTCAAGCTAGAGCCCGCACGTTCTATTATTTGCCTTTTTTATAATATTTTTGTATTGAGAGAGCAAATCTCTTTTAGTTATACACTTATCTTATTTTAGAGTAAATCATAATGTTAGACTAACGTTCCTGTAAAAATACGAATTGGTAATATAAAAGTAAGCGAAATTAAAGATATCATTTTTTTATGGTTATGATCATTGTTATCGTCCTGTTTGAATGGTTAAAATATAAATCTTTAAAGCAAGGTGATCATAATATGATTCATGGACCTGATTTCCAGCTTGATGACACTATTAATATGCTCCGTCAATCTATACGGCAATTTGCTAGCGAAGAAATTGCTCCTCGTGCTGCCAAAATTGATGCTACTAATCAATTCCCTCGAGATTTATGGCCTAAACTGGGTGCTCTAGGCATTCTTGGTATTACGGCAGATAAAAAATATGGTGGAATCAATATAGGTTATCTCGCTCACGTTATTGCCATGGAAGAAATCAGTCGTGCTTCTGGTTCATTAGGTTTAAGTTACGGAGCGCATTCCAATTTATGCGTTAACCAAATCAATCGCTTCGGTACAAAAGTACAAAAAGAACGCTATCTTCCAAAATTAATTAGCGGCGAATATGTTGGTGCATTGGCTATGAGTGAAGTAGAAGCAGGTTCCGATGTTGTTAATATGCAACTTTCTGCTAAAAAAGAAGGCGAAGTATTTGTGTTAAACGGCACTAAAATGTGGATCACGAATGGTCCAGAAGCGGATGTATTAATTGTTTACGCTAAAACTAATCTAGAAGCAAAAGCACATGGCATCAGTGCGTTTTTAATTGAAAAAGGTATGCCTGGTTATCGAACAGCACAAAAACTGGATAAATTGGGGATGCGAGGATCTGACACCTGCGCACTGGTTTTTAATAATTGCAGAGTACCTCAAGAAAATATATTAGGCGAAATTAATAAGGCTATTTCTATTTTGATGAGCGGGCTCGATTATGAACGTTTAGTATTGGGTGGAGGTCCACTAGGCTTGATGCAAGCTTGTCTTGATGTTATCTTACCGTACGTTCACAAACGTAAGCAGTTTAAAAAATCGATTTCTGAATTTCAGTTAATACAAGAAAAAATAGCTGATGTGTATACAGCGTTGAATGCTAGTCGCGCATATTTATACGCTATTGCAAAAAGCGCCGACGCGGGAAAAATGCATCAAAAAGACACTGCCAGCGCTTTTCTCTTTGCTGCTGAAAATGCGACCCAAGTAGCCTTAAAAGCTATTCAATGTCTTGGTGGCAATGGATATATTGCTGAGTTCCCCGTCGAGCGCTTTCTACGCGATGCCAAATTATATGAAATCGGTGCCGGTACATCGGAAATTCGGCGAATTATTATTGGACGTAAACTATTCAAAGACATTGGAGATAAACTTTATGAATGAAAGCCCAAGTTGTCATTATAAGTTCTGCCCGAACGCCTATAGGGTGTTAATGAAATTTCTTGCTAGTTCCTATAAACATATCGCTGGCAGTATGGAAAAATGTCTTATACACCTTATTTTATAATAGCGATTTAGTTACTTTTTAGAACATGACCGAATCTATGATCATATGATATTAGTATTTGCCAAAACATATGTTCTGAGCGATATCATTTCGTGCGAAGTGTGTGACTTTATGATTATTTCACTACTACGAGCAAAAAAGCCAACAAGGATAGAAATACTGATGCAATTGTTCCCATGATCATCAAATACCAAAAAGCTACCGTTATTATTCCGACGAAAATGCCATGAGAGTCAATCCGGAAAAATCTTGAATAAAACCCATATGACACATCCTGAAAAAAATAATTTAAAACGCGGTAACCTACTTATTATTGGCGGCAGCGAATCAACAGCGGTTGCTATGGAGACAATATAGATGCCGAAAATTGTTTCGAAAATAAAAATCAATAGCGAAGACTTTAAAAAAAATAAAGCGGCGATGGAGTTACAGATAAAAACATTGGAAGCTTTACTCGCTAAAATCAGAAAAGGAGGTCCGGAGCAATCATGCCAACGGCAACGTGAGCAGGGAAAATTACTAGTACGTGAACGTATCGAGCGACTGTTAGATTCGGGTGCAGCTTTTCTGGAATTGTCTTCTTTGGCAGGTTATAAACTCTATGAAGATGATAATGTACCAGCTGGCGGTATAGTGACTGGCATCGGACAAATTGCCGGACAGGAATGTATAATTATCGCTAATGACCCAACCGTCAAAGGGGGAACATACTACCCTATTACTGTTAAAAAACATCTGCGCGCACAAACAATTGCCGAAGAAAATGATTTACCTTGTATTTATTTAGTCGATTCCGGCGGGGCTTATCTTCCTAAACAAGATGAAGTATTTCCAGATAAGGATCATTTTGGTCATATTTTTTACAATCAAGCACGTCTTTCTTCCAAAAATATTCCTCAGATTGCGATCGTTATGGGGTCGTGTACTGCCGGAGGTGCTTACGTACCAGCGATGTCTGATGAAGTTATCATGGTACAAAAGCAGTCCACTGTTTTTTTAGGTGGTCCTCCTTTGGTTAAAGCGGCAGTCGGTGAAATTGTTACAGCAGAAGAATTAGGCGGTGCTGATATGCATTGCCGGTTGTCAGGTGTTTCCGATTATCTTGCGTATGACGATACACATGCTTTAAAAATAGCGCGCGAATGTATAAGCCACTTAAATCGAAAAAAAACAATTTCTTTGGTGACTTGCCCTATCGAAGAGCCTGCTTATGACCCTGAGGAAATTCTCGGAATTATTAACACAGATCTTCGTATACCTTATGATGTACACGAAATTATCGCTCGCCTAGTAGATGCTTCTCAGTTCGAAGAATTTAAACCCCTTTATGGAAGTACTTTAATTTGTGGCTTTGCACACATTTATGGTTATCCCATCGGGATCATCGCTAATAATGGTATTTTGTTTTCAGAATCCGCATTGAAAGGCGCTCATTTTATTGAATTGTGTAGTCAACGAAAAATTCCTCTCGTATTTTTACAAAATATCACTGGCTTTATGGTTGGAAAAAATACGAAACTAGTGGTATTGCAAAACATGGAGCCAAAATGGTTCATGCGGTGGCGTGTAGCGAAGTACCTAAATTCACTGTTATTATCGGAAACAGCTATGGCGCGGGAAATTACGCTATGTGCGGCCGTGGTTATCGTGCTCGATTTTTGTTTATATGGCCTAATGCGCGTATTGCCGTTATGGGTGGCGAACAGGCAGCCAACGTACTTGCTCAAGTGAAACATGACCAAATGGAGCGACGCAATGAGGTGTGGAATAAAAAAGAGGAAGAAAAATTTAAAGCGAATATTCGTGCTACTTATGAGGCTCAGTCAAATCCTTATTATTCCAGCGCCAGATTGTGGGATGATGGCGTCATTAACCCAGTGGATACACGACGTACTTTGAGCCTTTGTATTTCGGCAAGCTTAAATGCACCTATTTCTAAAACCCATTTTGGTGTATTTAGGATGTAAAGGTAAAAAAGTAGAGAGGGGAAGATGACAAAACCGTCATGCATTCGACAAAACGTTGAAAAAAATATTTGCGTCATCACTCTAAACCGTCCAAAAAAATGTAATGCTTTTAATGAAGTCGTTATTACTGAACTAAAAAGGGTTTTTAAAAAAATTGATACCGATGAAAACATTCAGGTAGTTATTATTAATGCTAAAGGTAAAAATTTTTCTGCTGGTGCTGATCTAAACTGGATGAAACGGATGGTTAAATTCTCTCGTGAAGAAAATGAAGCAGACGCATTGACATTAGGGAATCTTTTGCGACAGATCGACCAATTATCTAAACCTACTATTGCGCTACTTCATGGTTGTGTTATGGGCGGTGGAATTGGACTCATGGCTTGTTGCGATATCACCATTGCCACTACAGAGACACAATTTTGTTTTTCTGAAGTTAAGTTGGGATTAATTCCCGCAATAATTGCGCCCTATATTATCCGTTCAATTGGCTGTGGCCTTGCGCGACGTTACTTTTTAACAGCTGAATTATTCGCTGCAACAGAAGCAAAAAAAATAGGACTTTTGCATCAAGTTGTTAATGCTAATGAATTACAATCAACGGGTTATACCATTGCAGAATCCATTAAAAAAAATGGTCCCCAAGCTTTGTTGGCAACTAAACAGTTACTCAATAACCTCTGTCCCATTAATGAAAATATTATCTCAAAAACTGCCACCCTCTTAGCTTCCATACGTAACTCCAAAGAAGCCCGTGAAAGAATCGACAATTTTTTTAAAGGAAAGCGATAATGAAAAACTGATGACACCCTTTCTTTTTTATTCCAGACTGAACTGAATCGATTTTTTTCCCTGTCATTTCGAGGTTTAACTATATGCGGGACGGAAGAGGAAAAAGGATACACTGTGAACAGTAAACATAACATGTTTCACACATTGTTTGATGCGCTTAATTATTTAACTATATAAATTTCCAATTTTTTACAGAACGACAATATCCAAAAGCACCCCAAAGTTTATTTGGGTAAAATTTTTTATTTCTGACCTTAATTTTCGCCAAACGATAAAATATTTCTTTAGACTCACACAAAGGGTGAAGAATATGATAACACAATTTCTCATAAGGATGTTTGTTTCACTGCTTGATAAGATTATTATGTAACAGTGCGTCATTTTAGGAAAACAGGAGAAGAAAACCTCAAGTTTGTTTGAAAAGCAGATAATTTTTATTATCATAAAGGAAGGGCATTTTTATAAAGTTCGTGTGAGGAAATATAAAATGATTACCTGCTGCCGTCCGGGCGGGTGCTCATAGATGATTAATAAAACGGCCGGTTGGTGGCAATGACACTAATAACAAGGCTAAACACGCTGCCACACCTTTTATTTTTCCATTGTATCCCTATTTATTGTCGACAGGTTCAGTAGCGGTAGTTACAATAGACCTAATTAAATTCATTTTTAGAAGCTACCTCCTATGCTTGAGAAAAAGATGGGCTTTCTGATCAAATTAACTGATCAATTTTTGCAGCACAGATAAAGTCATTCTCTGACAACCCCTGAATGCTATGTGTGGTAAAATGTACACGGCAACAATTATAACTTATTTTAAGATCTGGATGATGATTTTCCTGATTCACAATCCACGCAATCGCATTAATAAAACTTATCGTTTGGTAAAAATTTTTAAATCGAAAAACTTTACTAATTTGTATGCCTGAGTCATCAAGTATCCAATCTGCTAATTGCTTCAATAAAGTTTCCGCCTCTTTTTTCGTTAACGGTAGTATTCCATCTTTGCAAGGTTTACAGCTTCTACCAAAGAGTTTCGTTGTCATTTTTCGATAATACCCCCGCCTAAACATTCATCGTCTATATAAAAAACCACGGATTGACCTGGTGTAATAGCCCATTGCGCTTGCTCAAATTCAACACGAAATCGACCTTCGCTAAGCACAGTCACCTTACAGGCCTGATCGGCTTGACGGTAACGTATTTTTGCCTTACAAGTCAATGGGAGAAGTGGATAGGTACCACTGATCCAATGCAATTTCGTGCAAATTAATTCGTGTGAATAGAGCAACGGATGGTCATGTCCTTGATCAACGATTAGCACATTGCGTTGAACATCTTTGTCAATAACATACCATGGTTTGTCGTTGGCATGAGCTTGACCGCCGATATGCAGGCCTTTCCGTTGAGCACGTGTATAAAACATTATGCCATCATGTTTGCCGACGATTTTCCCGTCTGGTGTTTCTATATTACCAGGTTGTGCAAGTAAAAATTCACTTAAAAATTCTTTAAATTTTCGTTTGCCGATAAAACAAATGCCGGTGCTGTCTTTTTTGGCGTGCGTGATAAGCGCTGCCTCTTTGGCAATGGTACGGATATCAGATTTTTGATATCTCCCCAAGGGAAAGAGGCTATTAGCTAATGGATATTGATTTAGCAGATACAAAAAATAGCTTTGATCTTTATTATTATCACAGCTTTTTAGTAAGTGGTAATGACCATTTTTCTCTTTAATGCGTGCATAGTGTCCTGTAGCGAGGTGGCCAGCACCAAGTTTTTTAGCATGCTTCAAAAGCAATTTAAACTTTATCTCTCGGTTACACCAGACATCTGGATTGGGGGTTCGTCCCGCATTGAACTCATCCAGACAGTGTTGAAAGACATTATCCCAATATTCTTTGCTGAAGTTCACTGTGTATAGTGGGATACCTATATGATCTGAGACCGCTTTAGCGTCGTTTAAGTCTTGTTCAGTTGTGCAAACAATGTCTTCTTTGTCAACTTCCCAATTTTGCATAAAAAGTCCGATAACTTCATAACCGGTTTTTGTTAGGATGAGCGCAGCTACAGATGAATCTACTCCGCCTGAAAGACCTACAGCAATAACTTGATTTTTTTCATATTTTATCATGAGATTAGTGTAACACTAGGAAATCGATAAGCGAAGTACTTAAAAGTGTCTCGAGTCAGAATATTTGCGTCTTACTTTGGAACGCGGTACATTAAGGCGTTTTTGAGGAGTAACGCTATGAGCCTTTTAAATTTGGTAGGTATTGGCACGGCTTATGCTGTACCAATGTTGGCCCAACAGTCTCATGGAGGAAGTTTTTGGTCGATATTATGGTTGCCACTGCTATTAATCTCGGTGTTTTATTTGTTGCTGATCCGACCACAGACTAAAAGGGCCAAAGAACTTCGGCAACTGCTAGAAGGTTTATTGCTTGGCGATGAAGTGGTAACCACAGGAGGTATTGTGGCGAGAGTAACGCGATTTAAAGATAGTTTTGTTGTTCTTGAAGTTTCTAAGGGCACTGAAATTATGGTTCAAAAAACTTCCATTATGTCTCTGCTACCCAAAGGGACAATCGAATTTACTTAAAAATTTCTGACTTAGGTTAGGGGTCATGAATCAGTACCCGACACTGTGGCGCTATGTTTTACTTGTTTCACTTGTGGTCATTAGTGTGATTTATGCACTCCCTAATTTGTATGGCGAAGATCCCGCCATACAAATTAGGGTAAAAGAGAATGCTTCAATTTCAGAGACAATCAAAAATCACATTGCTTCAATTTTAAGTGCTCAGCATCTGTCTTATCAATCTATTCAGAGTACTAAAAATTTTATCTTAGTGCGCTTTCACGATACGGAAACTCAATTAAAAGGACACGATCTGATTCAGGCTATTGTAGGTTCGGATTATTCAGTTGCCTTGAATTTGGCACCTCGAGCGCCTAGATGGTTTCAGGCAATTGCAGCAAAACCTATGCGATTGGGATTGGATTTGCGTGGAGGTATTCACTTTTTATTAAAGACTGATGTTGATGCAATGGTAAAGGCTCAGGAAACAGGTGATTTACATGCTGTGGCGAGAGTCCTGCGAGAAAGACAAGTTCGGTATACTGATATGTTGAGCGATGCACAGGGTATCAGCATTTATTTTCGTGATCAGTCATCGCGAGATAAAGCTATTACATTTCTAAAAAAACAGTTTTCTCACTATGAATTTAAAAAGAAAGGGCTTGCACTTCAGGGCACTATTTTAAAAACAACATTGCGACAAACACAACAAAACGTGATGGATCAAATTATCATGATTTTGCGGATGCGAGTGAATGAGTTAGGAGTAGCGGAACCGGTTATTCAGCAGCAGGGAGTTAGTTATATTAGCATTGATTTACCAGGCATTCAGGATACAGCGTGCGCTAAAGATATTATTGGCAAAGTAGCCACTATTTATTTGCAATTAGTAGACGTAGACCACAATGCTCAAATGGCAGCAAAAACGGGCGTAGTTCCCCTTGAGTCGAAACTCTACACGTATGAAGGTTATCCTATTTTGTTAAAGGGGCAAATAGTACTAAAAGGAACTTCGATTATCAATGCATCTAGCATTATTGGTGAAAACGGCCGTCCGGCTGTCCAAATTCGTGTGAGTGGTGATGATATATCTTCCTTTAATCGAATAACGGCCGAAAATATAGGAAAACCACTTGCTGTCGTTTATGTCGAGACACGAACTACACGTCATTTAGAAAACGGCAAAATAATTACTCGATATCGAAAAATAGAGCGACTTATTAATGTAGCAACTATACAAAACGCTTTAGGTAATAGTTTTCAAATTACTAATTTGTCCACGATGGAATATGCGAAGAATTTAGCATTGTTATTGCGTTCAGGTGCATATCCAGTTCCAGTGTATTTTGTACAAGAACGTGTAGTAGGGCCTAGTCTCGGAAAAGAAAATATTCATATAGGCGTTTTATCGACAGAAATTGGCGCTTTGGCGGTAATTCTATTTATGGCATTTTACTATCGTCTGTTTGGTGTAATTGCTGATGTAGCGTTAATGTTGAATATCATGTTTATTATCGCTGTCCTATCGATTTTGGGGGCAACGCTAACATTACCAGGTATTGCTGGTATCGTTTTAACTATGGGTATGGCAGTGGATGCGAATGTCTTAATTAATGAACGTATCCGTGAAGAGTTGCGTGCCGGCATGTCGCCTCAGGCAAGTATTAAAGTAGGCTATGAGCGTGCTTTTATAACTATTGTAGATGCTAACATAACCACATTGATTGTGATGTTTGTTTTATTCGCGTTAGGCTCAGGTCCTGTACAAGGTTTTGCAGTTACCACGAGTATCGGTTTACTGTCATCTATGTTGACGGCTATCTTCTTCACCCGTTCAATAGTTAATTTGATTTATAGGCGTAACCGCATTTCGAATTTGTCTATTGGTATCAAGATACAACCTATCAAGGATCAGCGATAATGGAATTTTTTAAGATGAATATCAAAATTCCATTCGTTCGCCAACGTAAGTGGGCGGGCACTTTTTCGGTGATTATGTTTGTAGCTTCGATTCTCTCGCTTTCAATTTACGGTCTTAATTTGGGTTTGGATTTTACAGGTGGCATGCAAGTGGAGGTTAATTTTTCTAACCCCATCGATACTGCAAAAATACGTAAGAATTTAGTAGAACAGGGATTTTATCAGGCAGTAGTGCGTGGTTATGATGTTCGTCACATTTCTGTCCGAGTGGCGCTCTATAAATATTTAACACAAGAACAATTAAAAGCGAGATTAATAGCAGCTATGCCAACCGCTCAAATAACTTCCTTGAATTACATTGGTGCGCAGGTAAGCAAGCAGTTAATGATGAATGGAATTTTAGCTATCATTGTTGCGTTAATTACCACGATGATTTATATCGCGTTACGATTTGAATTACGGTTTGCGTTGAGTGCTGCTATTGCCTTAATTCACGATCCTATTTTTATTTTGGGTATTTTTTCTTTTTTTCACATTGAATTTAATTTAATTGTCTTAGCTGCAGTGTTGACCGTCATCGGGTATTCTTTGAATGATACAATTGTCGTTTATGATCGTATTCGGGAAAATTTCCGTAGGATACGTTGCGGAACACCATCAGAAATTATCAATTTATCTATTAACCAGACGCTTTCACGGACTGTTATAACATCAGGATTAGCTTTGTTGGTAGTTATTACTTTATTTATTTTTGGAGGAGAGATCTTGCGCCCTTTTTCTTTGGCATTGATTGTTGGGATTGCTATCGGAACTTATTCTTCAATCTATGTCGCGGGTTCTTTAGTAGTAGCTTTTAAACTAGATCGTCAGCATCTTTTGCGTTTACCTAATGAGATTGAAGACGATTTGCCTTGATGTGAGATTTCTTGATCACTGGTTTAAAATTACCCTCCTAAGCCTCCGCTTTTGATGCAATAAACGACAGCAACCGCCAGAGTTTAATCGCACTGTGATAAACTAGGATTAAAACTAATATCTTGAGTTTTACTGCTGCCCCTATTTAAAGAAATGAATTTATCTTTGACGATGTATAAACTATTTACACTAAATGAAAGACAATCGAATATGGGCTTATCCACTGCGTTATCAAAAAAGATCTGAGATCGGTAAATTACAATTATTAACTCCATTTCTAGAAACACAAAGTCAAAAGGAATTTCATAGATATATCCTGAAATCTACCTCAGGTGCAGGATACACACACGGTCAAGGCAAATTATGTCTGTTCGCAATAATTATCTTTGAAATAGTTTCTAACAGTGATTTATGAACTTTTAAATTTCCTGAAATAAGTGTTCCATTTTCCATATAATCATTTTTTCCATAAAAATCAGTTACAAAGCCACCAGCTTCTGTAATCAACAAAACGCCAGCAGCTATATCCCATGGTTTTAATGACATTTCCCAGAAACCATCCAAACGTCCTGAGGCTAAATAAGCTAAATCTAGCGTAGCAGACCCAGCACGACGAATTCCGATTGTTTTTGGGAAAATAGCTTTAAATGTTTGAAGATAAATGGGGAAAAATTCTTTTTCTTTAAACGGAAAACCAGTTCCAACTAATGCAGCATCTATTTTCTGACATGAACTGACCCGAATTTTACGGCTGTTTAATTGCGCACCGCTTCCACGAACAGCTGTAAATAATTCCTGGCGCAATGGATCATAGGTAACAGCAACTTCTAATTTATTGCGATATTTTAATGCAATCGATACGGCAAATTGCGGGAAACCATGAATAAAATTGGTGGTTCCATCGAGAGGGTCAATGATCCAAATATACTCTTCATTTTTCTTTTGAAGTCCTGATTCTTCAGCTAATATACTATGATTAGGATAAGATTTTTGTAGAGTTCGAATAATTTCTTGTTCAGATAATTCGTCGACCTGGGTTATAAAGTCGTTACGTTTTTTTTCATTGATGTTGACAATATCCAATCTATCTACAAATTGCACGATAATACGGCCTGCATGGCGTGCTGCTTGGATAGCTATATTGAGCATAGGATTCATTCAGTTACCTCGAGATTCACAAACGCCAAATGATACCATGGGGGATGTAAGATCTACAAAAGTCGAATCCGTCGTTTGGGAATATGTGAATCGTTTCGGCTAATGCGAGTCATCTTGGTAACTGAGTGATATCAATGCTTATAATGCATGTGATGAAGAATGTCAGTTTTTAAGTTATCTGATTTAACTTAGATTTTTCCTCATAAGCAAGTGATGGCTCGTAGCTCGTTAGTTAGTTAGACGTAGACCTACTATTTTAACAGCGGTGTTATAAGCCGATGATTTCGGAAGAAACTTACAAGATGTAATCTTGCAAGGCGGCAGTACTAAAAACTAACGCTTATTCTGAAACGCTATAAGTAGGCATCTAGAGAAGTAAAGATAGACTTTGTTTTTGATCAGGGCGAATAGACAACCGATGAGGATCAATAAAAAACTTTTTCTTTGTCATTAACTATGTCACCATCTTTGTCTAACACAATTACTGGAAAAAACTATGGAACCGTTAGAAAATAGTTCTACGGTTGGAAAGATGCTGGGTTTTTTCGCATAAATAAAACTTAAATTTATTAATACTAATTCACTAGAAATGTTAAGGAATCGTTTGAATCATCTATTCGATCGTATATAAATTGACGAAACGGAATTCGATGTTTTGAGAAGTGTTTCAAGTGTGGTTCATAAGCGAAGGAATTATTGATAGAATGAATTTGAAAACTAAGGGGAACCTAGTGCTTGTCATCTCCGCGAAATAGGGAGCTAATGAGAAGAGTCACTGATTGTTAGCTTCTGAATTCCTATTTTTCGAGAATAGTTAGGGGAAGATATATAAATGTGAACAAAATACACTACATCAAGGAATATTTATCAGTGAATGAACTTAAAAATTTAGATAATGAACCATTAATTCCAGCATCAACAACGCTATCTGAGCTTACCACAAAGGCGATTATATTATCTATTTTATTAGCAATTATCTTATCAGCAGCTAATGCTTATCTTGCTTTAAAAATTGGCACTACTATTTCTGCATCCATTCCTGCGTCTGTATTTGCGTTGGGTATTTTGCGTCTTTTTAAACAGCATAATGTTCTAGAATGTAACTTGGCACAAACAGCGGCATCAGCTGGTGAAGGAGTAGCTGCAGCAATCGCTTTCGTCTTGCCAGCTATGATTTTTCTCCATATTTGGAAAGGATTTTCTTATAGTGAAACAGCAATTATTACTTTCTTAGGAGGATTATTAGGTGTTTTATTTTCAATCCCTTTGCGTCGAATTATGTTGCATCTTCCAGCGCTTCGTTTTCCGGAAGCGACTGCCATTGGAAATGTGCTTAAGGCCAGTGTCCAGGGAGACGCGGGATTGAAATTGTTGGCTCAGGGCGGATTACTGGGGAGTCTCGTCGCTTTTGCGCAAACCGCTTTGAATGTTGTTGCTGATAATTTGCAATTATGGGTGTATGCAGGAAAAACGATTTTTGGATTTGCGTTGGGCTTGACTCCAGCAACATTAGCAGCTGGCTATATTGTGGGTTTTGAGGTCGCCGTGAGTTTGTTAACAGGTGCGGTTATAGGATGGTTAATTATTTTACCATTTATTGGTTTGTATTATGGGTTAGCGACGAATATTACTTCAGCATATGATGCTGCGACCCAACTATGGGATACTCATCTTCGTTTTGTAGGCGTAGGAACTATGTTAGTCGGCGGCGTGTGGACGCTTTTTCGGTTGATTAAGCCTATTTCGAAAGGCATTCATCTTTCTTTTGTTGGCTTCCGCCGTCAAGACTTAGAGGGAACAGTTGGAAGGCCACTGCGTACTGAAGCCGACATGCCTTCAATCTGGATTCTTCCCGGTGTTCTGGTATTAGCATGTCTGTTGTTTTTTTATATTTTTCATTATCTTCATGATGTAATCATAATAGCTAGTAATTACCTATGGTTAGTGACTTTAATTTCAGTTATTTTTGTTTTAGTAATCGGATTCTTGTTGGCGACTATCTCCAGTTATTTTTGTGGGTTGGTAGGCTCCAGTAATAATCCATTATCGGGTTTATTAATTACTGCTATCTTACTATTAGCCTTTTTATTTTTACTGCTGTTTCGTGCCGATATTTCTCTAAATGCGCGCTATTTCTCTTCCGCAGTGATTATTATTGCTACGATTCTTGCTTGCATTGGTTCGATTACAGGTGAAAGTATACAGGATCTTAAGGCAGGACAAATGCTAGGAGCCACGCCTTGGCGGCAACAATTTATGATGGCAATGGGAGTAGGTGTATCTGCATTGGTTATCGGCCCAGTGCTCCAACTTTTATTTAATGCTTACGGAATGGGGGCGTTTATCCGCGCCCAGGGATGGACCCCACCCAAATGCTGGCCGCTCCACAAGCTGGTTTAATGGCTGCAGTTACTCAAGGAGTGTTAATGAGGCATCTGAATTGGAAAATGATTGTTCTCGGCGGTTTAGTGGCTATTATCATTATTTTTATTGATGAATGCTTGAAGCGGCGCAATTTTCGGTTACCAGCTTTGGCTGTTGGATTAGGGATTTATCTTCCTCCTGAAATTATCACACCGGTAGTTGTTGGTGGTATAGTTAGCTTTTTAGTCAAAAAACCATGGCAGCGAAAAAAGCGCACCTCTGAACAAGAACAAGCCGTAACCCAATATCATCAACGAGGTGTACTGATGGCGTGTGGGATGGTAGCCGGGAGCGCTTTGATGGGTGTCGTTTTGGCTATTCCATTTGCCATAATTGGTAGCGCGAATGCCCTATCTATTGCTGGCCCTCGTTTTGTTCCAATTGCAACTATCTTCGGTTTGATTATATTTTTAGCGCTTTGCTTTTGGTTTTATAGAATTGGACGCAAACCATGAGCCCACCTATTTATTTGGATTATATGGCAACAACGCCACTGGATCCTGCTATCGTTGACCAGATGCTCCTCTGTTTAAAAAAGAAGGAGTTTTTGGTAATTCTGCTTCGGAAAACCACCAGTATGGTTGGGAAGCTCAACAATTGATCAAAAACGCACGGGAATCAGTGGCAAGCTTGGTAAACGCCGATTCGCGAGAAATTATATGGACCTCAGGTGCAACGGAATCAGATAATTTGGCTATCAAGGGTGCTCTAGATTTTTACCAACGCCGGGGTAAGCACATGATTACTTTGAGCACGGAGCACAAAGCAGTGTTAGATACTTGTGCTTATCTAGCTTCTCGCGGATTTGAAATCACTTATTTAGATCCAGAACCCAGTGGTTTAGTAAACATCGATCATTTAAAGGCAGCTATTCGGCCTGATACGGTATTGGTTTCAATAATGCATGTTAATAATGAAACGGGCGTTATTCAGGCTATCAATAGCGTTGGTGCAATTACTCGAGATCATGGCATCTTGTTTCATGTAGATGCGGCGCAAAGCGTGGGCAAAATTCCAATCGATTTAAAAAATTTGCCTGTAGACTTGATGTCTTTTTCGGCGCATAAAATTTACGGTCCTAAAGGAATTGGTGCTTTATATGTCCGTCGTACACCACGTGTGCATTTAACACCTTTGATTCACGGTGGCGGCCACGAAAAACGATTGCGATCTGGAACATTACCAACGCATCAAATTGTGGGAATGGGAAAAGCATTTGATTTGGCAAAAGCTTGTTTAAAAGAAGATACGCAGTATATTAATGGCTTGCGTGATCGTTTTTTGGAGGGGCTCACTCGATTAGAGGGTGTCCATATTAATGGAGAAAGAGCTCCTCGAATTCCTGGTTGTTTCAATATTTATTTTGATGGCGTCGAAGGAGCTTCTTTACTTCTTAGCTTGCAAAAAATCGCGATTTCCAATCGCTCAGCTTGTAGTTCCGCGGCATCTACTCCTTCACATGTGCTAACCGCTATGGGTCTTAGCCGAGAGCAAGCGAATAATTCTATTCGTATCAGTTTTGGACGATTCACCACTGAAGCAGAAATAGACGAAGCTGTACTACATATCATTGAACAAGTAAATCGTTTACGTCAAATATCCCCAATTTGGGACGCTGTAAAGAAAAAGTTATGAGCCGACATCATTTCCTCATTTAAACATGCGCTACTCTAAAGAAGTCATCAATTATTTTTTTGATATCCGACATGCGGGTACTCTCAATAGAAAAAGTGTGAATGTGTGCTATGGTGAAGTAGGTAGTGCTTTGCAGGGTTATTTGTACCGACTATATTTGCGTTTTAAAAACGATAAAATAAGAGAAGCTAAATTTCAGTCATATGGTTCGCCAATCACAACGGCAGCATGTGAATATGCTTGTCGTTGGGGAGAAGGAAAGGCATTTGAGGAAGTAAAGCAATTGAATGCTGATCAAATAAAAAACGCGTTGAATTTGCGTTCTTTTGAGCTTTATATATCTACTTTAGTTGAGCAGCTATGGAAAAAAACGATTTTTGGGAAAAATAATGTTTTTCCTAAAGAACCGAGCCATCACTTCCGCCTCTTATTCAGACTTTAGGTGCCTTTATTTTACGTGGACATAAGGTTGCGATTTTAGCCATTACAGAGCCTTTGATAAGATTATTTAATCTCTTGGTGAATATTACAGTTCTGGAGGCAGTATATTTTGCAATAGTGCTCAACTTCTGTTCCAGGATTGTTGACAATTAAATAGCCAGCCTCATTTTCGCGATAGTACGTTCTAGTTAAATATACTTAAGATTGATCAAGGGTAGGTGACATCTGGTTTATGATAGTCAATTTTCCAACATTCCATTACAGATTTTAGAGTACGAGAGTGCGATAGTCTGCTGAATGATGAAAAGCCTAAAAGACTTTCTCGTGCAAAATAAACTAGTCTAAAGAGGCTATATGCTGGATTCACCAAAAGCCTTTCCAAAAACAAGTCTTATATTACTTATGGACCGACTTTAATTCTTTATAAATATAGGAATGCTTAAAGGTTGCGGAGTAATTTTTTAACTTTTGCGCGGGTTGCAGAGAATTAGTGTGAAAAATTGCGTCTGCACTAACATTCCCGGCTGCTGGACATACATGTTTATTTTATTTTGCCGACATCTAAAAATCCAGCAGTCTATTTTTTATCGCTTTTCAAGAGGGAAAAGTATAAACTTTTGTAGTTAACAAATGAAAATTATCGTTTTTTACAGAATATGAAGACACCAGATAAATAATGATTCACTGCTGTGGCTCTTTTCTGGGACAGTATAACATGGTTGATTACGTTGTACTAGGCGAGTAGCTGCACCCAAACAGACGGATCTACACCAAAAATCAAGGCGTCAAATTCCATCAATTTGAGCTATAGATTTTATTCTATGAAATAAAAAGTATGGCGTTTGTGGGCTTAATGAAAGCGGTGTAGTATCTATGTATTCTTGTGTTTTCGCAATTGATGATGCGTGGTGAGGATATATAAAGGAGGGGGTTATGTATACAGAAACTATCGACTACCGAGACGGCAATACTCAGTTGGAGGCATATGCTGCTTATGATAATGTTATTAGGGAAAAACGACCTGCGGTTTTGATTGCACATGCATGGGGAGGGCGAGATGCTTTTGTGGAAGAAAAGGCACGGCGATTAGCAGAAATGGGATACGTAGGTTTCGCGATAGATGTTTATGGAAAAGGCGTATTGGGCGATGGAATTGAAACTAATAGAAAGCTGATGAAGCCATTTATAGATGATCGAGTCCTATTGCGACGTCGCTTGTTCGCTGCTTTGGAAACTGCAAAAAAACTTCGTGTAGTGGATTCCAATAAAATAGCGGTGATGGGTTATTGCTTTGGCGGTCTTTGCGCACTCGATATAGCACGAAGCGGAATAGATTTAAAAGGGGTAGTTAGTTTCCACGGCCTTCTAAAATCGCCTGAAAATATACCTACCAAAAAAATAAAAGCAAAAATCTTAGTATTACAAGGGTATGATGATCCGATGGTTCCATCGGATGCGGTACTGGCTTTTGAAAAAGAAATGACAAATTCTGGGGCGGATTGGCAGTTACATATTTTTGGTGGGACTATGCATGGTTTTACCAATCCTGAAGCTAAAAATCATGATTTTGGTATAGTTTTCAATGTATTAGCTGATAAACGCTCCTGGATTGAAATGACCTATTTTTTTCATGAGATCTTTGCATGACAATTCTAGTTAGCGTCAAACGTATTATCGATTTATTTTACGTTGCATAGAAGAATGTAATTATTTGACGGCGGTCAGCACGTTCTGGAAATATCCTGCCTCACGTTGCTACAAGGTTAGATGTATCACAACTCATTAATATTATTGAAGTTGTTTATGAAAAAAACCATCGTCATCCACTTTACACTGGTAAAGTGATTGCGACCATGTGTTCACAGGAAAAAACAAGTGATTACGGTAAGAAGCACGACATTTAGTCTAGCCATAATAATAATTCAATCAGTTCTGATTCGCGAAATAGTAAACGAGGTAAGTAATTGCTCAAAAACTTTATTGTACCGGGGTATATCTGGAGCTATATAGAAAATGATTATCGAAATCAATGAAGATCCTGATGTACCGATTTTCTAAATTACCGTATGGTTTGATTAAGATTTAGATGAAATATTATCAAAATGGGAAAAGACATTTTCTAATAGAGGTTATTAAAAATAATTTTTGGAGAAAAAGTATGCTAGTAGGTATTCCAAAAGAAGTAAAAACTGAAGAATATCGAGTGGGATTAACTCCTTGTAGTGTTCGAGAAGTAGTGAGCCATGGTCATCAAGTGATTCTGGAGCGGAATGCTGGAGATGCCATTAATTTCACAGATGAAGCATACCGCGCCGCTGGCGCGGTTATCGTTGACACACCAGGAGCGCTTTTTCAGCAGGCTGAAATGATTGTCAAGGTTAAAGAGCCACAACTGAGTGAATACAATCTCTTGCGTGAAGAACAAATTTTATTTACTTATTTGCATTTAGCGCCAGATCTTCAACAAGCTGAGGCATTAATGAAGTCGGGTTGTATCGCTATTGCTTATGAAACAGTGACCTCAAAAGAAGGCGGATTGCCTTTACTTTCCCCAATGAGCCAGGTAGCGGGACGGCTGGCGATTCAGGCAGGCGCACATTGTCTGGAAAAACCATCCGGAGGGAGTGGCATTTTATTAGGAGGCGTGCCTGGCGTTTATCCTGGAAAGGTAACTGTTATCGGAGGCGGCGTAGTGGGCACAAATGCAGTTCGAATGGCTATGGGTAAGAAGACTCAGGTAACTGTGTTGGATAAATCTCTACGTTGTTTACAGGAACTCGATTCCCAATTCGGTGGTCATTTGAATACGGTTTATTCGACAGAAGGCAGTATTGAACAATATGTAATAGATGCAGATTTGGTGGTTGGTGCTGTTTTGGTGCCTGGTCAATCCGCACCGAGGCTTGTTTCACGAGACAT
Source organism: Coxiella-like endosymbiont (assembly GCF_024730665.1). Taxonomy (GTDB): domain Bacteria; phylum Pseudomonadota; class Gammaproteobacteria; order Coxiellales; family Coxiellaceae; genus Coxiella. The sequence continues at coordinate 279,293 of NZ_CP084737.1, read as the reverse complement.
CTTAAAACGTATGCGTTCAGGGTCAGTAATAGTGGATGTGGCGATTGACCAAGGAGGTTGTTTTGAAACCAGTCAACCAACCACGCATAAATTACCTACCTATGTGATTGATGGTATTGTTCATTATTGTGTGACGAATATGCCAGGTGCTGTTCCAAGGACATCAACTTTGGCCTTAAATAATGCAACATTACCTTTTGTTATCGCGTTGGCAGATAAAGGATATCATAGGGCATTATTGGACGATCCTCATTTAATGAATGGATTGAATGTTTGTCGAGGTCATATCACTCATGCAGGTGTGGCCAAGGACTTAAAACAACCATTTATGCCAGCATTGAAGTTACTAATTGAGTAAAGCATTAAATAGGCCGTTTATGAAATTTCCGGGTGTATGCTACGCACATCCCCACCACCAAATGGTGGGAGTGCGAAGTAGTAAGAGCGGTCAATTCGATATTTCGCATACGGCGAATTAAATTTTTTATGAAGATAAGATGGCTCATCAGCTTTTTGTATATTCGGTATCCAGATTCATCTCGTAAAGGGATATTGTTATCAGAACACTGATTGCCACTATCCACACGAAAGCAGTATGATAGATAGTGCGTGAAAATTGTTTTTCTTCGATCTCATTATATTCGATAATTTTGCTGAGTAGGAGATTCTTTTGGCCTCTTATGTTTGTCTATTTTTAGATCAATAAAAGTGATGGTAAATAGGATCAAACCGATAATAGCGCCGACGACCAAAAAGTAAGAAAAGATACATAGCCCAAAGATGAATAAAATAAAAAAGGTGATCACATCAATGATCGGCATGATCTCTTCCCACAGGCGACGCAATATCTCTGACATACAAACGATTATATCATCATTTTTCTTAATTAAAGAAACAAAGGTATCTAACTTAAATATTCTTTAGAGAACGGGTGATGAAATTTTTAAAATTTTTTTATTTAGCCATCATAGTGCTATCGACATTAAGTGTCCCAGTCAAATTTCTGTTCAGAAAAGGTGGATTTAACTTGATATACCGCTAATGGAGCAGCGGAGATTCCATAACGACCCCTAGCAATCTCTCTGTAAGCTGTGAAATTCGACACAAATCGGTATAGCATCTCTCAGTCGTAAGGCTTTTCTGAATCGCGCGTGCTTCTTATCATGCGTTCTCTATTTATTGATACATCTACGCTCAGAAACGCCATGTTCGCTAAATTTGCTGCTTTCCGATTTCAGTTCTTTTGATTATTTAGATGTGTGGTCTTTAATTTTGACTTTCTTTGAGAAGAGTGCTTGGATTCTTTATTTTCTCGTGATAAAGTAAAATGAAATCTTTTTGCTTTTGAAAGAAGAGTGCTTAGTAAAATAAGCTTTTCGCAGTTTCCATTAAGGAGATCCCGCCTTTGAATTCAGATGCTATGAAGCGCAGCCTCGTTAGTGTTGCGCTTGCTTCGGTTGCTATTGTTATTGTCTATTTGCTAGTACCTTCATTTCCTATTATCCCACGTGGTGTTTTTTAACAGTAGCTCCTTCAAAGATGTCATTCGTTCCCAGTGAAGTCAATTTTTATAATCCGGTGACAGCGCCTTGCGCGTATAAAAAAATAGGTTACATTAATGTGCAATTTTACTCGAAAGGGGCAACCCCAGAAGGGGAAGCCCAATTGCAGCAATACGTGAGAGAAATAGCTGCGAAAGCTGGGGCTAATGGTGTAATTGTGATGTTGTTTGGGCATACTATACCTGGTGCGGTGCGAGTGGCATTATCTTCGTATGTTTTTCGAGGAACAGCTATTTATGTTATTCCGAATGTTTGAGAGTGAACTATGATATTTAATTTTCTTAACATTCTCGCATTGCTGACAATTTTCTCTGGCGTTATTTGTTTTGTTGATATTATTTGGCATCGCGTAAAAAAATTCCCCAGGCTAAAAAAGTCGAGGTTCCTATAATTATCGATTGTGCGCGCTCCCTCTTTCCTATTTTACTAGTTGTTTTAATTATTCGCTCTTTTTTATTTCAACCTTACCGCATACCGACAGGCTCTTTAGAGCCTACTATCGTACCTGGTGATTTAATTTTGGTTAATCAATATGATTACGGTTTGCGTTTGCCGCTATGGAATAAAAAAATCATTGATGTGACTGAACCCAAAAGAGGGCAAATTGCGTTATTTCGTTGGCCAGTGAATCCCGTGGTCACTTTTGTTAAGCGCGTTGTTGGTTTGCCGGGGGATCATATTAGCTATCAAAATAAAGTGCTTTATATCAACGGAAAGGAAGTCCCTCAAAAATTTATCAAAGACACTTTGGAAATTGGGGATGATGGTAATACATGGAAAGCCGAGGAATATGAAGAGGATTTAGACGATACTAAACATTTCATTATTCTTCGACCTGATCGACCAGCCCAAGATTTTAAAGGTTTTATTGTGCCAAAAGGGCAATATTTAATGATCGGTGACAATCGTGATGACAGCGACGATAGTCGCTCATGGGGAGCTGTGCCACTTCAGAATTTTATTGGCCATGCTATAGTAATTTGGATGAGTTGGGATTCTCAGAATTATCGCGTCCGGTGGGAACGGATAGGAAACCGCTTGTAGCTCGTCTAAAGCTTGACCATTTTCTTTGGATCAGTTGCTTTATCAAATTCTTCCGGTTTTAAATAGCCTAATTGCAATGCTGCTTCTTTAAGGCTGGTATTCTCTTCATAGGCCTTTTTTGCAATCTGTGAAGCCTTGTCATAGCCAATAATTTGGGTTAGTGCCGTAACGAGCATGAGGGAATTATGCAAGTAGGCTTCAATTTTTTCTTTGTTTGGTTTGATCCCAACCACACAATGATCGTTAAACGAACGAGAAGCATCAGCTAATAAGTAAATTGACTGTATTAAATTATAAGCTATCACGGGTTTGAACACATTCAGCTCAAAATTACCTTGTGAATCGGCAATAGTAATTGTTGCATCATTTCCCATGACTTGTACGCATACCATTGTCATCGCTTCAGCCTGAGTAGGATTGACTTTGCCAGGCATAATAGAGGAACCGGGTTCATTTTCAGGAATAGAAATTTCCCCAATTCCACAACGTGGCCCTGAGGCTAACCAGCGAATATCGTTGGCGATTTTCATCAATGAACAAGCAAGAGTTTTTAAAACACCACTGATGAGCACAGCTTCATCATGTGCTGCGAGTGCAGAAAATTTATTATCCGCTGAATAAAAAGGAAGTCCTGTCAATTTGGCGATGTGTTTTGCGACCTTTTTAGCAAACTGGGGATGGGCATTAAGACCTGTGCCCACAGCTGTTCCGCCAAGCGCTAACCGATAAAGGACTGGCAGAGTTTGATGAATAGCCTCCAGATCGTGATTTAATTGTGCAACATACCCAGAAAATTCCTGCCCTAATGTTAAAGGAACAGCATCTTGTAAATGTGTTCGGCCAATTTTAATAATATCGATAAAATCATTCGATTTTTTTCTAATGCATTACCTAGCATTTTTACCGCTGGAAGAAGTTGGTGAGTGATCATTTCAGCACTGGCAATATGTATGGCAGTGGGAAATGTGTCATTTGAAGATTGCGACATGTTAACGTGATCATTAGGATGAATGGGGTCTTTGCTGCCTAATTTTCCACCTGCTAGTTCAATGGCGCGATTACTAATGACTTCATTCACGTTCATATTCGTTTGCGTACCACTCCCAGTTTGCCAGATTTTAAGCGGAAAATGGTCATTTAGTTTGCCTTTAATAATTTCGTCAGCTGCCTGTAAAATAAAACTCGCTTTTTCTTGAGGTAATTTACCTAACTCAGTATTAGTAAGTGCAGCTGCTTTTTTTAAAATACCAAAAGCGCGAATTAATTCGAATGGTGCTGTTTCGCGACCAATAGCAAAGTTAATTAATGAACGCTGCGATTGTGCACCGTAATATCTTTCAATTGGTACTTCAATCGTGCCCATGCTATCAGACTCTATCCGTATCCCCATGTCTTTTCTCATTTATTTATATAATAAATCTGGTGCCCCGGACAGGATTTGAACCTGTGACCTGTCCCTTAGGAGGGGACTGCGCTATCCAACTGTGCTACCAGGGCTATTATTATAGATCTTTAAGGATAATATAATATCACATGATAGTTTCTCATTGACAGCGAAGCTCATCGAATGGAAAAATACAAAAGATAAGGGGTAGGTATGTGATATTTTAGTAATTCTGCACCAATTGGAGATCAATTAAGATTATAGTCAATCATGGCTCACTTTGTATCTCTTCTTTGGGCCACAGGCTCGCAATGTTAACATAGCCATGAATTGGTTTGTCCTAGTATTTTTACTGAAGCTGCGGATTTGATTTTATCCAAAACACAGATAAAGCTTGAACAACCCGCCTTTCTTTTCTTTAATTATGTATTAGAAATGGTATATCAACATGTTGTTGAAAGGAGGTGAATGATATGAATAGAAGTGAGAAGATGGGTGCATGCAATTAATTAATGAGCACTTAGGGAAAGAGTACTATTTATTTTATTAAACTTAATTTTGACCATAACGTTTCATTTACCGAAATTGTGAGTGGTATCCTCCGGTATGGGTTGATCTCTAATAAAAACTATTTAAGTGGGTTATTATTTGTTGTTGAAACGAGCTAAGAGGTCCTAGTGATTAAACCTTATCAAAAAAAGATCCCTACCAAGAACGAGAAGCTCATTTGTATGAACATCCAATCGCGAGTCGCGAGTTTATTATTCAATATTTAAAAGAAATTAATCGACCTGTGAGTTTTAAGCACATAGCTCAGGCATTTAATTTAAAGCAGACGGAAGAAAGAGAAGGGTTGAATAGACGATTAATTGCGATGGAGCGCGATGGTCAATTGATCAGCAATCGGCGAGGCAGTTATGCGTTGGTTAAAGAAATGGAACTCGTTCGTGGTCGTGTTCAGGCGCATCGCGACGGTTTTGGATTTTTAATTCCGGATGATGGTTCTAGTGATATTTTTTTACCAGGTCGCGAGATGCGTACGGTATTCACAGACGACATTGTTTTAGTTCGTATTAGCAATCCTCAGGAGCGTAAACGCGAAGGTGCTATTGCTGAAGTTCTAGAAAGAAATACCCACCAAGTAGTGGGGCGTTACGTAGAAGAAGGGGGGCTCGCTTTTGTCGATCCTGATAATCAATTAATTACGCAAGATATTCTGATCCCACCAGGGAAAGAAGATAAAGCAAAACTTGGCCAATTTGTAGTTGTTGAAATCATTGTACAGCCAAGTAGACGACGCCAACCGATGGGGCGCGTGATTGAAATATTGGGAGATCGTTTAACACCAGGTATGGAAGTTGAACTGGCCATTCGCGCTTACGAAATTCCTCATCGATGGCCAGATGAAGTTTTGCGTGAGTCGCTGGGGTTTTCTGCAGAAGTGTCAGACCGCGATAAAGATGGGCGTAAGGACATACGACATTTGCCCTTTGTGACTATTGATGGGGAAGATGCAAAAGATTTTGATGACGCTGTTTATTGCAAACCTAACGTAGATGGTTGGGAGCTCTATGTAGCCATTGCTGATGTATCTCATTATGTAAAAATAGAGAGTGCACTTGAAAAAGAAGCGCGGTTGCGCGGCAATTCTGTTTATTTTCAGGCAAAAGTCATTCCCATGTTGCCTGCAGTATTATCTAACAGCTTATGTTCGCTTAAGCCTCACAAAGATCGCTTATCGATTGTTTGCGAAATGCATGTTACGAGACAAGGTCAGGTTAGTCGTTATCAATTTTATGAGGCTATCATTCATTCTCATGCACGATTAACTTACAATCAGGTAGTAGCAATGTTGCGTGGCGAACAAACAAAACATCAGGAAATACTGTCAGATATTAAAAATTTGTATAAGTTGTATCAAAAACTATCGAAGCAGCGTATTACGCGTGGCGCTATTGAATTTGACACAACAGAAACCCGCATCGAATTTAATCAGAAAGGAAAGATTAAGCGTATTTTACCAGTCACTCGTAATGAAGCACATCGTATTATTGAGGAATGTATGTTGCTGGCAAATGTAACGGCTTCGCATTTTTTACAGACAAAAAACACTCCAACCTTGTATCGTGTTCACGAAGGCCCAGACGAACAAAAACTGCACGATCTCAAACAGTTTCTTCGGGGATTCGGCTTGCGTTTAACTGGGGGGATAAGCCAACGCCAATGGATTATAACAAATTGCTATTACGCATTGAAAAAAGGCCTGATGCTCGTTTGCTGCAAATGGTAATGCTCCGCTCGCTTCGCCAGGCTATTTACACTCCAGAGAATTCTGGCCACTTTGGCTTATCGTATGAACACTATTGTCATTTTACTTCACCTATACGCCGTTATCCTGATTTGATTGTTCATCGCGGTATTAGATACATACTACAGAAAAAATCTTCGGAAAAGTTTTACTACGAGGAACAAACTTTGACGAGTTTAGGCGAGCATTGCTCAATGACGGAACGGCGTGCTGATAGAGCTACCAGAGCTGCGGTAGATTGGCTAAAATGCGAGTATATGTTAGACAAAGTAGGGCAAACTTTTGATGGATGTATTGTAGACGTCACGGGTTTTGGTGTTTTTGTAGAACTAGATAATATTTATATCGAAGGCCTCGTGCATATTACCGCGTTAAAAAACGATTATTACCATTACGATCATGTTCATCATCTCTTGCGAGGTAAAAGAAGTGGCCGGGTATATCGGCTTGGCGATTCTATCCGGGTAGTTGTGGCTCGTGTCGATCTTGATAGTCGTAAAATTGACTTTATACTTGAATGTGATTAAATGGAGATATGATACCACTCTATCATGGTCGCCAAATTCGTGACTTAGAACGTTTAGCGATAGAGGCATCGGTTGTTGATGATGATGAGTTAATGCTGCGAGCAGGGAAAGCTGCTTTCGATGCCCTTATTGCGCGCTGGCCTCAAGTTAAAGTCATTACTGTTTGCTGTGGGAAAGGCAACAATGGAGGAGATGGATTTGTTATTGCTCAATTGGCTCATGAGTATGGTTTGAAAGTGACTGCTTATTTGGTTGGGGAATCGACGACCCAATTGCGTGGCGCCGCAGCGAAAGCTGCGAAAACCTGCCAAGTGCCGATTCGACCCTTTCCTGAAGTGCTTCATTTTAAGGGAGATGTTATCGTGGATGCACTCCTTGGAAGCGGACTGTCTGGCGAAGTAAAAAGTCCTTATACGAAAATTATTAAAGCCATCAACAAAGCCTCTCAATCAAAGTTGGCAATCGATGTTCCCTCTGGAATCAACGCAGACACTGGAGAAGTTCAAGGTTGTGCTGTCAAAGCAGATTTAACGATAACCTTTATTGGATTGAAACGGGGGTTGTATACAAATCAGGCTCCTGCTTATTGTGGTAAATTGTTATTGGATGACCTAAATTTCTCAGATTCTTTATTTCTGCGAGTTCAACCTAAAACCTATTTATTGCAATGGCAGAATCTGCGCTCTTTATTACCAAGGCGAGAGCGAGATTCCCACAAAGGCACTTATGGGCACGTGTTAATTGTCGGTGGCGATTATGGAATGGGTGGTGCAGTGCGAATGGCTGCTGAGGCGGCTGCTCGGGTGGGCGCTGGTTTGGTTACGGTCGCTACACGTCCAGAGCATGTTTCTGTCGTTAGTGGATCACGTCCTGAATTAATGTGTCATCAAGTAGCTGAAGCTAACGATCTCGATCCGTTAATTGATCGGGCGATGGTGCTTGTAGTAGGTCCTGGTTTAGGAACATCTGACTGGGCAAAATCTTTATTAAATAAATTATTAGATAAAAAATTTCCTAAAGTACTTGATGCAGATAGCTTAACTCTCCTGGCAGAACATCCACTCAAAAGAGATGATTGGATATTAACGCCACATCCTGGTGAAGCGTCCCGCTTATTAGGTGTAACTTGTCAGGATATACAACGAGACCGTTTTAAAGCAGTTACTGCTTTGCAAAATAAATATCATGGTGTCGTTGTGCTGAAAGGGGTAGGAACGCTCATCAAAGGAGATAGCGAAATCATTTATGTTTGCCCAGTTGGCAATCCAGGGATGGCTTCTGGTGGAATGGGTGACATTTTAAGTGGTGTAATTGGCGGATTATTAGCGCAACGATTAAGCTTACTGAAGGCGACTGAGCTTGGAGTTTTCATTCACTCATTAGCAGCAGATTGTGCTGCGGAAGAAGGCGGAGAACGTGGATTATTGGCGTCCGATTTATTACCCCATTTAAGATTGTTAGTTAATCCGACGAAGTAAACGGCATTGACATTACAATCTATACAAAAAATTATTTCAACCGAAAAGGCGATGTTAGATTTAGGTGAAGCGTTATCTTCTTATTGCCAATCAGGAGATGTTGTTTATTTAACTGGAGGACTAGGTGCTGGGAAAACCACGCTCATTCGTGGTTTTTTACGGGAGTTGGGTTATAATGGTTTTGTTAAAAGCCCGAGTTATACCTTAATTGAGGTCTATAAGTTGAAAGCTTTTGATGTAGTGCACGTGGATCTATATCGGCTTACTGACACAGAAGAATGTTGGAATTTAGGTTTAAGTGATTATTTAAAAAAAGATTCTATTCTTTTGATAGAATCACCAGAAAAAGCGGGAAAATTCCTACCACCACCAATTTTTTGTATTGAAATTGATATTATGGACAACAAAAGATTTGTGAATGTAAATGTTATGCCCTCTTGTAATTTGAGCACAGACTTTGACAAAAAATAATTCCTTTCTCAGAATCATAAAATGTAAGGAAAGGAAAACTTGCCAAAGACATGTAGGTATTGTTAATGTAGGGTTATGCGAATATACTGGGTTGTTTTATACTTATGGTTAGCATTCCCGTTAGGAGCACTCACTAATATCAATAAAATTAATAGCTTGCAATTTTATTCTAATATTGCATATTATAAATTAATTTTTAAAACGACTTCCCCATCCCGCTATCATTTTTTCACCTTAACTAATCCTAACCGTTTGGTCTTCGATATTCAAAACGCGCATCTCGCCTGTTTTTTCCCACCCAAATTATTTAAACAAACTCCCATCAAAGATATACGAACCGCAATTCATAAAGATAACATTTTAAGAATGGTTTTTGACTTAAAATATCCAATAAAGATCAACGCATTTGTATTAAAAGGTAACCACAAAAATTCTCCCCAATTAGTCATTTATCTTTTAGCTAAAAAACCTAGTGATACCTATGATTGTTTAAGTAGGTCTAACTTGAAATCAAAAAACAAAACACCTTTCCATAAAATTTTACCTTATCGATCCCAAGATGTCATTGTAGTCATTGACCCGGGACACGGTGGTTGCGACCCGGGACACGGTGGTTGCGACCCGGGAGCAATAGGTCCTGGAGGAGTTCACGAAAAGGACATCGTGTTAAAAATTTCTCATGATTTGAAAAAGGACATTAATCGACAGCCAGGATTTAAAGCTTATTTAACACGAAATGGCGATTATTATTTAACTCTGCGTCAGCGGTTAGCTATTGCCAGGTGTTATAAAGCAGACATGTTTATTGCTATTCATGCAGATGCGTACAAAGATCATAAGGCTCAGGGCGCTTCGGTGTTTGCATTATCTTTACGTGGTGCTACTAGTGAAGCAGCGCGATGGTTAGCAAAAAAGAAAATGAATCGGAGCTTATAGGTGGAGTGAATTTGACTGATAAAAATAACTTATTAAAGTCCGTATTAATTAATTTATCTCAAACAGCGACCATTCACGCAAGCTTATTGATTGGAAAGCAAATTATTCACGCGCTTAACTCAACGTTAACCTTGCATCATCATTGTGTTGAACAAGCTGCTTTCGTCGTTTTAAAATCTCCGGATATCACTTCGCTTTTAGTAGAAACTGGTTTTATTTCAAATACTTATGAAGAGCATCGTTTATTAAAACGTATATATCAACGACGAATTGCTTCTGCTCTAATGCAAGGTATTCGAGATTATTTTGTTCACAGCCCCCACCGGGAACCTGGCTTGCAGAACAAAAATTCGCAATTAAGCGAAGGGGGGCCGCTAAATGAATAAAGAAAAATCGCTTGTTATTTGTTTGATGGGACCGACTGCCAGTGGTAAAACTAGTTTATCGATTATGTTAGCGGGGCAATTTCCATTAGGGATTATCAGTGTAGATTCTGCCATGGTTTATCGTGGCTTGGATATTGGTACAGCTAAACCACGAGCTAAAGTGCTTCGCAAAATATCACATCGTCTAATTAATATTTGTGATCCTTCACGTCCTTATTCCGTAGGTCAATTTTATAAAGACGCTTTACGAGAAATTAAAGCTATTCATGCTAAAAATCATATCCCTTTATTAGTGGGTGGGACCATGCTGTATTTTAGTATACTGCAGAGGGGATTTTCTGATTTACCTATTGCTGATGAGAATATTCGAAAAAAATTCAGCTAAAAGCAGATACAAAAGGCTGGCCCGTGCTTTACAAAAAATTAAAAAAATTGATCCAGCGTCAGCTGCACGTATTAACCCAAATGATGCTCAACGCATGAAACGGGCCTTAGAAGTGTATGAAATAACCGGACAACCTTTATCATATTGTCAAATAGCAAATCGATTTAATGCATTGCCCTATAATTTTGTCAATCTGATTATTGCTCCGAAGGATCGAGAATTTTTGCATCAGCGTATTGAGGAACGTTTTGATCAGATGCTAAAAAATAATTTTTTAGGAGAAGTAAAGAAACTTTATCAACGCAATGATTTACATACTGATTTTCCAGCTATTCGCACAGTAGGTTATCGACAGATGTGGCAATATCTCAGTGGAGAATACAGTTTGGAAGATATGCGTCATAAAGCCATTGTTGCTACGCACCAATTAGCTAGACGTCAACTTACATGGCTAAGACGGTGGCCAGAATCAAAATGGTTTAACAGCGAAGATGAAAATTTAATGAATTCAATCGTTCATTACTTGAATAAAAAATATCACTTTCCTTCTTGCACGTTTTGAAACGTGTGCATATATTACACTTTTATTACCTCCTTTCGGTTATCACTAGATTCTTAATTTCAAATTAGGTAGCATCCTTATGAACTTTTGCGGGTGTAGTTCAATGGTAGAACGTAAGTTTCCCAGGCTTATAATGTGGGTTCGATCCCCATCACCCGCTTGATATAAAACCGGAGAGCTTTATGTAGTTAAAAGTTTACTCAGAGCGATCAGTATGTTTATTATCAAATAGGCCGTATAGTTAAAATCCTGGTTAGGAAAGAGACAATCAATCCTTTAAAATTAAATACCAAACATGTCAATGGACGAAATATGCACTCGAAACAGTTTGCTTCAGCGATATTGAATTGGTTTGAACACCGCGGTCGCCATGATCTTCCGTGGCAGAAAAATATCACGCCTTATCGTGTTTGGATCTCAGAAATTATGTTGCAGCAAACTCAAGTTTCTACGGTGATTCCTTATTTCCAATGCTTTATGAAAAGCTTCCCAACCATAAAAGCGCTGGCGTTAGCAAAAATTGATGACGTTCTTGCTCACTGGTCAGGTCTTGGATACTACGCGCGTGCCCGTAACTTACATCGAACAGCTCAAATTATTCATGCGACGTATCGAGGTCATTTTCCAAAAACTGTAACAGCATTATCCGTTTTGCCTGGCATCGGCCGCTCAACAGCAGGTGCTATCTTATCATTAGGAATGAACAAATATGCCATTATTTTGGACGGCAATGTAAAACGCGTGTTAGCCCGTTTTTGTACTATTGATGTTCCTATTAACCAAAAAACCGGGATTGATTTGTTATGGCACTTCGCCGAAAAGTACACACCTAAAAATCATGTCCGGGATTACAATCAAGCGATAATGGATATTGGTGCAATGATTTGTACACGCACAAAACCAAAATGTGTTTTATGTCCTTTAAAAACGGGTTGTTCTGCCTATCAGCAATCACGTCAAATGGAATTTCCTGCTAAAAAAGCCAAAACTAACCGACCTAAACAAGCTATGCATATGTTATTGTTGAGAAATGCTGAAGGAGATATTTTGCTTCAGAAGCGTCCGCCGGTAGGAATCTGGGGGGGTTATGGGGCTTCCCTGAATGCCCAATAAACGAAAATATAGAGGCCTGGTGTCAAAGAAAGCTTAGTATTAAAGCGACTGTACAGGAACAATGGGATTCTCTTTTTCACAGATTTACTCATTTTCAACTGGAAATTAAACCGGTTTTGCTACAAATTAAAATAAAAAAATTCAAATTATAGAATGTGAGCCGCAAATGTGGTATAAGGGAGGCTCGGCACTGCCCGGAGGTATTTCAGCCCCGGTAGCCCGTTTACTGAATAGACTAACACAACGAATTTCGCTAGTATGAAAAGACGCATTTTCTGTAAAAAATTAGGCAAAGAAGCTGAGGGTCTTGATTACTATCCTTATCCTGGTGAACTTGGAGAACGAATTTATGAATATATTTCCGAACAAGCATGGCAAGCATGGCTTAATCATCAGACAATGCTTATTAATGAATATCATTTAAGCTTAATTGAACCTAAATCTCGCCAATTTCTGAGAGAAGAAATGGAAAGATTTCTTTTTGGGACGGACAGTGAGAAAGCGAAGTATGGGCCGGACGGAAACTCTAATGAGAAATAATATTGACTTAAAAAGAAAGCTCAAGCACTATAAATCTACTGTAGTGGCCAGATAGCTCAGTCGGTAGAGCAGAGGACTGAAAATCCTTGTGTCGGCAGTTCAATTCTGCCTCTGGCCGCCGCCCGCCCTCACCCGTGAGATCAAAACAAATCGGAGTAATTATCTTTGCTTTGCATAATGGCTTTTTTACGCACAGCCGAAGCTTCTTGCTTTAATCAGCGCTCTCATGAGAGAGCCCCAACCATATTAGTTCTCAATTCCCTCTGAGATGACACGGATCAATTCACTGTTTCGGCACACTTTTTAGAAGAACAGATCAAATTGCGCTGTCACCACATTGTCGATTTTGCCAAAATCAGTCACCACATTAACAGGTACAGCGTCCGGCATTGGGGGGGGGGTTTCCTGTTAAAGAAACAATAGCGCTGTCACGATAATTTATATCGTGACGGTATTCTAGCGCCAAGTTTGTATCTCTCCAAATATTTATGTTATAGAAAATACTGTAGCGATCTTGAGGCAATCCGAGAGCCAATGCTTGACTAGTGTGACCGTAACCAACGCCAATGGAGCTGGTTTTAGAGCCTGTTCTGAACCTATAGCTTGCTTCGGTATGAAAAGCTGTTGGACGTCGTCGTGCTCCCTGGTTGGTAAAACTGATACTGATGATGTCGTTGACATCAAAGCTTCTCATCGCCCCTACGTATTCCGTGAAAAACACTACCGGATTGATAGCTAGAGTGCCATAAACATTCAAGGCAGGAACATGATGTCTTATATTTTCTATGTTTAACAACATCTTATCTTGTATCTCTTGGAAATCTACGAAGCTGGAAATATAACCAGCACCTATTTCACCACTCAGACGACAACCATTGTCAAATTCATAACCAACGTCTGTTCCCCACTCATTGTTTTGATTGCTACGTGCAAGGTTATTATTGTTGCTTAATCCCTGGAAGCCATATACTTCTGTATGGAGTACATTATTGTTCTTGCCCATTTTCTGATAATAGCCAAAGGTTAAAGTGCGCGCTTTAGTGCGTCCCAGCGCTTGGGTCACTGGAGCAGTTACCATGAGGCTACTGTAACGGCCAAAGGGTATATATACTTGCCCAATGCTTATGTAAAAAGGAAATTGACTTAAATTTCCGATGGCAATAAAAGCTCTGTTCATGAAGAGTCGAGAACCGTATCGGTGCTCATCAGGAGCATAATCTAATGCCATATAACCTGACACCCAAGAGTTACCTTGTACATAAGCATCCAATTCAGCGCCGTTAAAAATATTATCTTTTTGTAGGCCGCCGGTATAAGCGCTCCCATAAGAAATTTGACTTTCCAGCTTTCCAGTTAAAGTCAGTCGTGGCAAGTCGGGTGTAGGTATATCTAACTCATGGCATTCCTGTATAAGCTGATATTGTTGCGCCAGTAATCGAGAGTCTTCTCGAACAGTGGGCACATTGATTATCAATTTAGATCCATCAAAGATTGCATCTTTATTCAAATAAGGCCCGATACCTAATGAAGAAGAAGTATGGTACTCCTGGTATTGTCTGTTATTGTATTTTTTCGCTTGATAGCAACTAGTCATTCTAGAAGGAGTTTTCTTTTGCTTTTGCTGAGCACTCCGCTCAGTGCTCGGTCCACTAATTTGTGCCTTCACCTTCAGGTAATTAATTCGTTTGTTAATTTGTTGGTCAGATTCAGGAGCATTTCCTGCTAATGTGATAGTAAAAGCGCTAAAAACACATAAACCCAATGCAAAAATAAGAAATTTAAACGGCATGGCGTCGTCCTCTTTCCTCTCATAATTTTCAGGTGGAGCAAAAGTAATAACAGTTTGTATTTCTTGTACACCGTCAAACTCAGGTATAGCATAGCACATACATCTTATGCAATACTGAAATAAAGAAAAATTTTTGCTAAATTGATGATTTCGCGTGTTTATGTACATACCATTATCAAACAATTTCTTTAAGTAAAAGAAAATGGCAAGAGGGGAAAGATTATTTCACAATTAGGCAATACCGATGACGAGGAGGATAGATGTTTCAACTTGATCTTTTAAATGACCCACTAGAGCAGTTTAAACTATGGTACGATGAAGCTGGAAGAAATAAAGTGAGTAATCCTGATGCCATGGTTTTAGCAACGGCAAATTTAAAAGGTAAGCCTTCGGCTCGTACCGTTTTATATAAAAACATTACTAAAGGTGGGTTTCTTATTTTTACCAATTATCACAGTCGGAAAGCGCTCGAACTCACAGAAAATCCCCATGCCGCTTGGATATTTTATTGGCCCAATATTTATAAGCAAGTGCGAGGGGAAGGGCATGTTGAACGATTAACACGTGAAGAGTCAGAAACATATTTTGCAACACGACCCTATGAAAGCCAAATTAGCGCTTGGGTATCAGAGCAAAGTCAGGAAATTCCTAGTCGCGAATATTTAATTTCTCGTTATAAAACATATCTGGAAAAATTCGAAAATGAGGTGTGTTGCCCTGAATATTGGGGTGGTTTTCGTTTAATTCCCAATCAAATAGAATTTTGGATCGGGAAAGATCATCGTTTACATGATCGCTTTTGTTATGTGAAAGAAAATCACCAATGGAGAATTATTCGTCTTGCGCCTTAAAAACTAGATAAGTGCTTCACTGCCGCCTGACCTTATTGCGCACAACAGGAACTCTTGTTTATGGGTTTGCTTGAGAGAAGTCGCTATATTTCGTTTAGAAAGATTAGTAGGAGTAGCGTCGTTATCTCAAAGGTGTAGTCGTCCTATAAACTAAGCCTCATTGAATTACTTCTAGAAGAAAGGCTCTAAGCTCATGCCGAGTGGCTCTTAATTTTTTCTGTGTTTCAGTGAGGTAATTTTTATAATCTTCTAATCTCAAAATAGTGTAACTCCCTTCCAGTTCTTCAAGCTGAGCTAGCAAATGATGGATTCTTTCATAAATCGGCTTCACTACTATTTTTGTTATTTCTTCAGAAATAAAAGCCAATCGTCTGGTATCAATGTGTAAACGATATTTGATCATTCGACATCGTTCAACGCGCTTTAAGTCTGAGGCAAAACCTATACGAGATAATAAGTAAATTAACCATTTTGTCGGGTCGAAATGAAAAAATCGTACTCCATTTCGATAATCAATAGGAAATTGATGGTGAAAATTATGGAATCCTTCGCCAAATGTAAGAAGTGCTGTCACCCAATTATCTTTAGCAGAAGAGCCTTTATAAGTTCGTTTTCCAAACATGTGGCAAAGT
This sequence comes from Coxiella-like endosymbiont, assembly GCF_024730665.1. Lineage (GTDB taxonomy): Bacteria > Pseudomonadota > Gammaproteobacteria > Coxiellales > Coxiellaceae > Coxiella. The sequence continues at coordinate 263,325 of NZ_CP084737.1, read as the reverse complement.
GAATTAATAAAAAAGGTCGATTGATGAAGAAAAGCAATCCGCAAAGTACCAGCAACAATCAAACCTCCCAGCGGGTCGCCCCATAAAGCTCCTATTGCCATTGGTAATCCAAATCCCATGATGACTGCAATAACAGGGAAAAAACGATGTTGAAAACGATAAATTGGATCAGTTAATAAATCTTGCACATTGCTAAAATCACGCTTAGAGGGATCTAAAGTAAACAGCCAGCCGATATGAGCATACCAAAATCCTTTTTAATATTGTAAGGATCTTGATTGGTGTCTGTATAACGGTGATGATTACGATGATCAGTCACCCATTCTAACACGCTGCCTTCAAAGGCTGCAGCTCCAAAAAGAGCAAAAAAATCGGACCGGCCAGATCGCTCGATAACTTCTATGTGCTGCTAATCGATGGTACCCCGCTGTCACAGATAGCCCGCAAACAATGAACATTCCGGCAGCGAGAATCCAAGTTGGCCAACGAATTAAACCAAAAACTATTAAAATTTGGGTTCCTGCGATACCTCCAATGGTCGTTAGGATGATGAAGAGAGTATTAGACCAGTTAATTTTATTGTTTTTTATCATGATATTATCTCAATTCTTCTATTGTTTAGTTTAACACAATAGCGACTTAAATTTATTTGGAAAGTAACTCAGTTCATCATCATACATCATCATCATCAGTGAGTCGAGAAAGTATGAGGTTGGGGCTTAATAAAATAATGGTGATTATTACTATAATCACCATTATCATGAGCCTAGCGAAATTTTTCTTCTTTAAAAGACAATTCAATATAGAAATAATGAGATTATGACTTTTGATAATTCACCACTGCCATTATTCGACTCGCTGAAATGGATTAATCAGACAAGAATATTTTCTTCATTTTATCTTTATCCCAGCTATTGCTATCAAGATATTGAAAAAGCACTAGGGTTTTTAAAGTGTTATACTGGTAATCTTGGTACATTCAATTCTTATCGGAGAGAAGTAGAGCGTTTATTGCATTGGTGCAGCTTAGTTGCAAAAAAAACATTGGCTGACATAAAACGTCATGACATAGAGGCCTTTATAGTCTTCTGCCAAAATCCACCTAAGCACTGGATTAGTATAATAAAATTTCCGCGCTTTGTTGAAAAAGAAGGGGTACGCCTTCCTAATCCATGTTGGCGCCCTTTTGTATCTGTTATTTCTAAAGCTCATCATCGAAAAGGAGAAAAACCGAAGATAGAAAATTTTGAATTATCTCAAGGAACTTTAAAAGAATTATTTGCTATTTTAAGCAGCTTTTATAATTACTTATTACAGGAAGAATACGTTCATGCTAACCCTGTAGCACTTATCCGCCAAAAAAGTAAGTTTATTCGTAGAGTTCAGGAACAACCAAAAATCAGGCGTTTATCGGAACTACAGTGGCGATACGTCATTAGAACTGCAGAAAATCTCGCTAGTACAAGTCCCAATATCCACGAACGCACCCTTTTCATTGTTTCTGCACTCTACTCAATGTATTTACGAATCTCAGAACTTGCAGCTAATTCTCGCTGGATACCGATGATGAATAATTTTTTCTGGACAGCAATAGCGACTGGTGGTTTATGACCATAGGTAAAGGAAATAAACAGCGTCAAATCGCGGTTAGCGAAGCTATGTTATATGCATTAAAGCGATGGCGTAGATATCTTAATTTATCGTCCCTTCCATCCCCAGCCGATAATTCTCCTCTACTACCACGAATAAGAGGGAAAGGCTATATTCAAAGCACTAATTATATTCGAAAAATTGTCCAATATTGCTTTGATCAGGCAATTAAACAATTAAAAAGAGACGATTTTATAGAAGAATCAGAAACACTACTTGAAGCTACCGTTCACTGGCTGCGACATACTGGCATTTCTGATGATGTAAAAATCCGCCCTCGCGAACATGTTCGAGATGACGCTGGGCACAGCTCAAGTACAGTCACAGACAAATACATTGATATTACACTTCAAGAACGGCATCGCACTGCTAAAAAGAAACCTATTAATCCGCACTTTGACACCGCGGAATCTGAAGCGCCAGAAAAAAGCCAATAAAGGCAATAAGTGCAGCCATATACATTCCACTACTAAAAGCGAACGTATAAGCATGTACCGCAACGGCATGAATAACATTCACTTCCTGAGGAGATAATTGAGCGACAACCTGTCTCGAAGAAGTTGTACCCGCTAGAATGCCATTAATTTGAGAGCCATGAATCTGTGCCAGCGAGCCCGTCGCATGAGAAAGCCAATTAGAAATTTTTATCTGATTAACATAAGAAATTACTGACCCGATAATAGCAAGTCCAATGGAGCTTCCTAATTGCCGAGAAGCTCTTAAAATTCCGGAACCCACTCCTCTTTGATGAGCTTCTACTGCAGCCACTCCTGTCACCATTGAATTTGAAACTACCAACGGTGTAGCAAGCCCTAATAAAAGAAAGCCTGGGAACATATAGACATAATTATGAGTCCAGGAAGTCATGCCAACCCACAGCATGCTGGCAACAACAAACGCAGCTCCAAAACTAATCGACATACGCGGCCCAAAACGATCGCCAAGATAACTGGAAAAACGACTCCCTAAAATAAGTGGTAAAGTGACAGGAAGCACTGAAAGTCCCACCATTCCAGGAGAAAATCCTATCACATTTTGCAGAAAAACCATCCAAAAAATAAAAGAAATAAATGTCGCCCGCATGATAATCAACATCAAAACCGTCATCGTAAAAAGTCGATTCTTGAAGATATCTAACTCAACTAACGGATTTTTTAAACGCTTTTCTACCATGATAAAAGCTATTGCCGCTAGAAAACTAATTGCAAAGAGACTCCAGATCAACAGCGAGGCCCACCCAAAATCAAAAACCTCCATTAATGCTAAGATAAAACAAGTCACGCAAACAGCAAGTAAAATAAAACCTAGCCAGTCAATTGAAACTATTTCCGTGCGCTCCTCCTCTTTTAAAATAAATTTAAGCGTTAATGAGATGCTAAATAAAGCTAGAGGAAGATTAATGCCAAACACCCAACGCCAACTCAAAAATTGAGTTAATGCACCGCTCAATAATGGGCCTACAGAGAGTGCTATAGAAGCAATACCAATGTAAATACCCATTGCTCTAACACGTTCTTCCTCCGAAAACGCATTGATAACAATTGCGCCCGTTGCAGGGATCATAAAAGCGCCGCCGATACCTTGAATAGCTCGACTAATAATAATCCACATACCAGACTCTGCCACTGTGCAAGAAAGAGATGCCAAAATAAAAATGATAGTTCCTATCAAAAAAGTATAGCGATGTCCAAATAAATCTCCCAGTTTTCCTCCAAAGATTACAACTGCTGCAAGACTTAAAAGATAAGCATTAATTATCCAATGTAGTATCTGATTACTTGTATTAAGGTCTCGTTGCATTTGCGGCAATGCAATAGAAACTGCCGTTTGATCAATGAAAACTAATGACAAAGCTATCGCCATTGCGACTAAAATCCACCATTTCCGATCTTTACAATCAGCTTTCATAATATTAAAGATTATACTTCAGATCATGGTTATTACAAAAATCAGATCATGGTTATTACAAAAATCAAGTAACAATCGTTCAACCATTCATTAAAATTTTCCTTTTTTCCAGGTAGTAGTACGTCTCTGGTGCAACAACAATAACGTAGTAACAATTTCCTGTAAACTATCAAGAAGTACACTTTACCAAATAATTCTTGCTAAACTCACTGAGCGCAATCAGTATGTACACGGATTGACAAAAAACTCCGAAAAATAACAAGCTGTTTATGCCTCTCAATTCGTAACAACATTTATTGCGTGATAGCTCACCCTAGTTTTCGTGGAATTAGGGACTATTCTCCGAACCTCTTTTTATTTCATTATACTTTCCGCGGTGCTACGATAGACCTCTTGGTTTTTAAAGCTTTTGTGTTGTACTCGGAAAATATATTAATTTTTCTTTGATTTTTATGGTAATCGCATTTATTTATGCGATATCAGCATTAAACGATAGGGTCGCTGATGAAAGACTCCAATTCTAAACGATCTTAGCCAGAGTTTTTATTTTAATAATAGTTTGGAAAATCAGATGATGATCATGACAAACTGCATCTGGTTCAGCTGACTGGATTTCTTTAAGACTGCCATAACCATAAGTTACACCAATGGAACGCATTTTATTAAATTTAGCACCACGGATATCATAGTGTCGATCACCAATCATCAAACTTTTTGTATTACTTAAATTATGTATGTTAAGCACATACCCGATTAAATCTTCTTTATAATCACGCGTCCCGTCTAATTCTGAACCGTGAACACTAGTGAAATAGTCACGCATATTGAAATGATCAAGAATTTTGCCCGCATATTTCCAAGGTTTTGAGGTTGCAAGATAAAGTTTATAGCCGTAATTTACTAAGTTTTCTAAAGTATAGTGAATGCCATCATAAGGTTTATTTTCGATAGCACAACGATCCACATATCGCTCTCGATAAAAATCAATAGCTTTTTTAATTTGCTTTTTGTCATCAGTATTAAGCAAGTTCGAAAAGACATCGGTTAAAGGTGGGCCAATGATCCATGCAAGTGCATCCATCGTCGGCGGCTCTACATTCATTTTTTCAAGCGCGTATTGAACGGATTGAGTGATTCCCTCTTTAGAGTCGGTAAGTGTCCCATCCAAGTCAAAAAGTAGGTATTTAATATCTTTCATAGCGCAGCTGTTATCTAAACCGATAGAGCTCCTCTCCCAGTTGGTTAGTTTTCGCCACTAATCCGCGCGTTAACACAGGGCGTCGCATTGTCAACAACATAAAGAACTCATCTAAGCGGTGCTTAAGCCAAGGCAAACCTGCCAACCCTATAACTACAGACAATTTTTTGCTTCTAGTCAGGCAACAACTAACCTCCTCTGTTATTCTGAGCTGCAGGACATAAAATAGTTTAGAGAGAGTGTTCTGAGCATAGAATGAATGGGTCTCTCAATTCAGAATAATAATTTACAATCAAGGGCACAAAACTTCGTGATGTATTAATTATTCCGCTGATAAGTTTCCTTGACAAATAAAGTAACAATACTCGCAATAAATAATCCAATTGGTATAATACTTAATGCGATGATATAATGGTGCGCTCTGTAAACGCGAATGCCATCTTCGAGACGGCCATCCCATAACCAATCTAAAACGTCACCTACTATCGGTTGGAAGATAAACCCACCCATCATAATAACAAAATTTATAAATGCAATAGCTGTGCCAGAGATTTTATGTGGATTGTTTTCTTTACTCAGTGTAAAGCATAAAGGATGGGGACCACAACAAAGACCAAAAACGAATAGTAAAGGGTACAAAAAGCAAATGGACAACCCATGCCAAAATAAAATGATACTAGACACAATCGTCGCCAACGAACAACCAATTAACAAAGGTATTCGACGTGTCCTAAAAATATCAGAAAGCGCACCGCTGATAAAACTCGACAAAATCCAACCCATTAACATTGCTGATACACCCCAAGCTGCCTGTTCTCGCGTCAAATGATGTACATATCGTAAGTAAGGGATTGCCCACAGATCTAAAAATACTGACGAAGGTAAATATAAAAGCGCGCCTACAAGACCAATCAGCCACATTTGTGAGTTTCTCATCATACCCCACAAATAATTGCCCAATTGTCGGTAATTTAAGGCAGCTATTTCAGCGCCCGCCGTTTTTTCTTCTCTGGGCTTATCTCGAATAATCAAAAATATCGATAGAATTAATATTATTCCAATAAAAAGAGGAAAATACATTGCGAATCGAAATCCGTAGGTACTTATACTGTGAGTCAAAAAAATATCTGTAAAAATAGCAGCCACCATTCCAAAACCCGTCACGGCTCCAGTCGCTATCGCAAAATACTTCCGAGGTAGCCAGATTGAAGCTAATTTCAATGCAGTGACGTAGGCAAAAGCAGCGCCGAAACCTACCATAAAACGGCCAATTAAAGCGATATCAAATAATTTAAAATAAGCGAAAACAAAAGTACCTAACGTACTAATCATCGAGGCAATAATTAATGAGCGACGCGCTCCTACTCGATCTACTATCACACCAACTGGTAATTGCATCGGTGCGTATGCAAAATAGTAAAATGAAGTTAATAATCCAAATCCTCCAGCCGTAATACCAAAATAACTACTTAATTCGCATTCCATCACGCTAGGATAAACGCGCAAGAGGTAAGCAAAGCAATAACAGGAAATACCACTAAAAAAAACTATCCATGCAATGAGCTCCCTGCGCTGTCCAATAGATGACTGGACCGAAACATTGTTTTGTAGCAACACTCTATTTTCTTCACAACACTCTTGATCTTCCATAGAAGGTTCCCTATTTTGTGGGTCATTCAGGGTCTATAACTACCTGATTGATTCAATAACGTCAATGGGCTCCTATATTTAGACTACATTAATCCTTTGCCATCGATCGCGTTTCGGCCACAGACACCTCTGCACCTATCAATTGTGATAAAGTAACTCTTCCTGTCATCGCGCCAGCCCAATCGTAGAGATCTATCATACGATTATCACACCATTTAAATTTGGCTTCTCTGTTCTCAATATCTCATAAGGTTTTGAGTGTGCAGCGACATTTGCTCAATACTCTAAAGCGCTTAAGCAGCAACCTCTTACGCTAGTTGCAAAAACCAAGATAGTCTTTAATGTCTTGAACAAGAAGTCAAGAATAAAATTATTTTTTTCTTTATTTGGGTAAGAGAAAAATAATGTACTAAACGTTTTCAATATTGTACATAAACAGACTGCCCAGGCAATTATTGTAGCCGACCTTCATTCATCTATTTCTTTTTTCTATGGACTGCTGTAAACCACCAGTGTCCTATTGCCGTACGAAAATTGCTTCGCAACCAATAACGAGTTCAGAAGTAATTGGAACGCCAAATAAACAGATAGTACTACTTTTTCCTTAACAATAAATTACATATCCACCTATGTGCCACTGTATAAATTTACAATACATTCAGCTTCGCATGTACCACTCTATCTGCCGAAAGAGCGTGCTGCGGTTAGATCTTGCGGGACAAAAGATAGAATTTTATATAAAAATAAAGTCATCAGTTAAATAAATTACTCTCATTATTTACTACATTTCCCGCTGTAGAGTACTCGAATACAGCAGCGCTTCATTGTTTCCCAAAGTTAAAGTTCTTTGATCTACCGAAAAGCTTTGCCAACATTAAGAAACCACAATATTATTGAGAATAAGAACTTTTCAGGATAACTCACCACGAACAGCGGGACATAAGAGCTTCCGCTAAACAAGAATCTGCTACAGTACCATTTGCCATAATGCCAGAATGGAAATTAGTAACGGCAATTAATCCGACAAAATAGAATTTTTTCATTGAATTATTAGGATTACATCCACTTTTTATATACTACTCTTAATGGTGTTTGTATCTATTGCGCCGACAACCAATCTATATCTTCCCCATTACAAACCCTGTTTTAGCTGATCACACACACACTTTCATTTCTTCACAAAATACGAATTGTTTATTAGAAAGATAGCGCGCCCGGAGGGATTCGAACCCCCGACCAACCGGTTCGAAGCCGGCTACTCTATCCAACTGAGCTACGGGCGCCTACTCGGCTGGGTTAGCATCCTAGCATAGTAAAAAGGAAACCGCGAGATTCCGTAACTTGCAATATTCAGCTTTATGCCCCATTATATGGTCATCCAGTTAACTTAGGGAGATAAAAATGACTAAAATCATCCAAAAACAACCTCGCAGTAGCCTTTTAGGTCATTTACAACAGGATATCAATCGTTTATTTGAGCCTTTCGGATGGGCAACTGAAAGTGAATTGTGGGATACCTTCCCCAGCGAGTGGTCTCCTAGTATCGATATCAAAGATAAAGGTTCTCATTATCTTATTTGTGCCGATGTCCCCGGCGTAGATCCAAAAGAAATCGAAGTTTCGATGGAAAATAATGTCTTAACCATTAAAGGCGAAAAAGAGACAAAAGCCGAAGAAAAAGATGAAAATTATTTACGTGTAGAACGAACCAAAGGTTCATTTATGCGGTGGTTCAGTCTACCTGAATCGGTAGATCCAGAACATATCAAAGCAAAAAGCAAATATGGCGTTCTGGAAATCACCGTTCCCAAAGCGACTATGAGCACTTCGAAAAAAATAGAGATTGAGGAATAAAAATTTAAAAATTGATTAGTAAAAAGGAACACTTTTCCTACAAAATTATAGGAGAGGTATAGTGATTCACCTATAACAAAGTGGTAAGATCAAATAAAAAATGATTGACCAAAAAAGTCAGTTAGGTGTCGTTCCTACTGCGGTTTTGCTCTTCCACGTGTAAAAGCAAAACCGCCTGTGGGGAGGTTATGTTCATAGAAAAGCTACCTCACAATCTCATTGATCAATGCGAATGATTCTCATCTTCTTTAATGTCTCGCTAATGAGAGCATCAGAGGGCAATTTTTCTTCTATTTTAAGGATTTCTCTTTCCTTCGCTTTTGTTTCTGGATTTTTAGGCGCAAATAATGTACAACAGTCCTGATAAGGTCGATTAGAAATACGAAACGTCCCTATTTTCTGAGCTATTTTAATAATTTCTTGCTTATCAAAACTGATTAAAGGACGTAAAATCGGTAAATCAGTCACCTTATTAATAATCGAAATATTTTGAATAGTTTGGCTTGCTACTTGCCCTAAATTTTCTCCTGTTATTAACGCATGATACGAGGATTTTGCAACTTTTTCAGCAACGCGCATCATAAAACGCCGATGAAGAATAGTCCATGTTGATTCAGGACAATTTTTATTAATAGTTTCTTGTACATGAGTAAAATAAGGAACATACAAATGAATAGCCCGCAACTTCCAGCGCGTCAAAATCTGAGCGAGATCAATTACCTTCTCCTTTGCTTTTTCTCCTGTGTAAGGGAAACTATGAAAATAAATAGCATCGATAGCCATACCCCGTTTTAATAACGTCCATCCTGCCACCGGGCTATCAATACCACCTGACAATAACAACAAGCCACCTCCTCCTATACCAACTGGTAACCCACCAGGCCCTTTTCCATAATCCTCACTGCTATAAATAAATATTCCTTCATCTCGCACTTCAATAAAAAGTGACAACTCAGGATTATTTAAATTAATTTTCCAATGAGGAAAACGGGAAAGCACTATCGCACCTATTTTTTTGTTTATTTCCATTGAGTCCAATGGAAATAATTTTGAAGCACGCCGTGCATCAACTCGAAAGCTTAGTGAATTTAATCCTAATATTTCAATACGTTGCAAAACTGCTTTCTCAACTGCCTCGAGATTAGTATGCAACGTCAGACGATCAGCTACAGCAAATCCTACAATACCAAAAACCCGCTTCAACGCTTTGCTATAATGAAAAACTTGTTTTTCTTCAGTTAAATGTAGATAAAATCGACCACGTTGTTTTTCAACAGCTATTGTATTTTCACCAGTTGCAAGACGAATATTTTCCACTATCAATGATTCAAACTGATGGCGATTTCTTCCTTTAAGTGCAATTTCACCATATTTAATAAGAATAACTTTTTTCATCTTATAATTGTTTTTAAATTATCGAGTATTTCATTGAGACACTTTAATGTATACCTAATTTCTTCATCGGTATTATATCGTGAAAAACTGAACCGAATAGCCGATTGAATACGTTTAGCCGGTAATCCAACCGCCTTTAGGACATGGCTTGGTTTTCGTTTCGTACTACCACATGCTGAACTTGCAGAAACATAAACACCTTTTTCTTCAAGGGAATACATCATTACCTCTGAAGGAATTGAACCGAAAGAGACATTGATTGTATTCCTCAAGGCATCATATGGCGAATTAATAACAACATCAGGAAGTGCCTTTAATCCACGTATAAAATAGGTTCTCAATTTTTGCCAATGTTCCTGAAGATTAGCTAATTGGCTATAGGCCAACTCAGCTGCTTTTGCTAAACCAATAATACCCTCTACATTTTCAGTGCCAGAACGGAGTCCTCTTTCCTGTCCGCCACCTGAAATCAACGGTTGCAGAGGTGTTTTATCTTTAATATATAAGGCCCCGCTACCTTTGGATGCGTGAAATTTATGGCCACTGATTGAATAAAGATCGATATCAGTGAGATCAATTTCCTGCTTTCCAAAGGCTTGAGCCCCATCCGAAAAAACGAGGGTCTGTTTATTTTTTGCTTTTACTGCACGAGCAATGTTATTAATAGGATTAATTGTGCCTAGTTCATTGTTAATGTGCATCATAGCGACGAGAATTGTATCCGACTTTATTAAATCAGATACCACTTCAGGTATAACCTTTCCTGTTGAATCCACCTCAACAAAATCAACTGAAAACCCAAACTGCTTTAAAGAAGACACGCTAGCTAAAACTGCATTATGCTCTGTAGGCGACGTAACAATGTGATTTCCATATCGCTTCATTGCCTGAGCTGCTCCCTTAATTGCTAAATTAACGCTCTCCGTTCCTCCTGATGTAAAAACAATCTCCTGTTCGCCTACCCGCAACAGCCTACCTAAACAGCGCCGTGCCTTGCTGACTGCCCGCTCTGCTTCAACGCCTAATCGATGTAAACTCGAGGGATTCCCATAATATTTTGAAAAATAAGAAAAAAGCTCCAGAGCTATTTCTGGCGCAACGGGGGTAGTGGCATTATTATCAAGATATATTCCCTTCATGGACAGGTATTATATCGCATTTTAATCCACTCTTTTCTTTAAAAATCCGCGTCACTTATCAAGGAGAGTAATATGCACGGAATTCATGAGTACTATGAAAAGCAAACAGAGAGAGGTTCAAGGGAATAGCTTAAAAGAAGCCACACTTTTTTGTCCAAAGAGTATTTTTTTCCCCATTTTATCGTACAATGCTGTCTGCAGAGCATGGATTCGTTACGGACCTTTTTCTCTTCGAGTGACAGTTCCTGACATTCTTGCGAAAGCGTTTTTGTTTCTACAACTGAGGAAAAATGACGATGAGTCAAAATAAGATCTATGTGGGGAGCTTGTCATACGATGTGACGGCTAAAGACCTTCAATCCTTCTTTGGCCAATATGGCGACATCGAAGATGCCAGAGTAATTATGGATCGCGATACGGGCAAATCTAAAGGCTTTGCTTTTGTTACTTTTGCTAACCAAAACGCAGCACAAGCCGCGTTACTTGCAGACGGAACAGAAATGCAAGGGCGTAAAATTCGAGTCAACATCGCACGGGATAACCCAGTCGGTGGCGGTGGTCGTAGCAGCGGTAGCGGCCGCGGTCGCAACGGCGGTGGCGGTAGAGGCTCGTCTCACTTCTAATGTATTCTTTATCATAAAGAATCAACAAAGCGAGGGAAATTACCTCGCTTTGTTTTGTTATGCAAACAAGATTCTTGTCTTACAAATAGATAGATTATTGAGACATCTATCTGGATCTTGTTAATATCACCGGCATAGTCCTTCAATACACTCTAAATCTTATAAAAAATTTCGAATAGCATACGTCGCTGGATTTTCTCACCTTAGTATAATATTTTGATACCTAGGATATTCAACTTTTGTCCTATGTCAATTTTATCAATTTCTGAAATTTCCATTGCTTGAAGTCGCTATCAGAAAATTGAAAATCCTTCTGAAATGCTACAAAAAAGGAAAAACTTCATTTTTGCTCAATCTTTTTATCTTCTTTTTCTGCTACTAGTTCTTTTCTAACTGAGGGAGAGCTCTTGCTTCTGAACAGTTGCTTTTGGTATCGTTTCATTTGAGTCTCCATTGTAGTCACTTTCCCTACATATTAATTGGGTTGAAAATCAATAATCTTTGGAGTGGTAAATAATCTATAAATTCATATAATTCATATAGTAATGTATTAACTAATCGCCTAAACATGCACAATGAACACGATTCTACTCGATTGAGCCGAAACGAAGACAACTATGTGATGTGCAAAGCATGTAGCTGATGATATTACCATTTCTGCCATCTTCAGATTGATAATAGAAAAAGAAATGAAAAAACTTTTTAATGCGCAAATTTACTGTTCCAAGCTACTCATTTTGTTGGGAGTTTCTCAAATTATGGATATAATAGAAGTCAAAGTTGTTTAGGTGCCTTATCGCTCAGATATTTAGAAAAAAATTTATAAAAATTAAATGCTATCAAGGTAAAAATAATCTACTTTTCGGGCTACCACTTTTTGAAATGAGAGCGACTAGTCATTTAAGCTAATTGATTGTTAAAATCGCTTTTATGTGGAGTTGAAAACATAAAAAGAGAAAAAATTTTGGCAACTAAATCGGGTAAAAGACATTAGCCCGGCAGATTACAGAAGAATATTCTATCCTGAAAAAAATTACCAAACAATAATTAGCGGAGTTTTACGAAAAATAGCCGATAGAGTCACTGACTTATAGAGTTGTCTGCGGGATAACGAGGATTCAAGATAATGGAGACAGGACATGGAGATAGGATATGATGGATTTTCCTTTGACATCAACTTCATTCCATGTAATAACTTTCGTGTTTTAGCCAAAACTTAAGGGACATAAAACACATGAGCGAAAAAAACATTTTTTATGCCCAGTCAGGCGGAGCAACGGCTGTCATTAATGCTACTGCTTGTGGGGTTATCCAAACAGCTGGAAAAAATTTTCCTCGAATCAACAAAGTATTGGCTGGACGTAATGGGATTATCGGTGCCTTAAAAGAAGATCTTATCGATACGAGCTTAGAATATCCTGAAGCTATTGCTGCTTTATGTCATACCCCTTCTAGCGCATTTGGTTCTTGTCGTTATAAACTCAGTGACATTGATAAAGATCGTCGTCAGTACAAGCGTCTGATTGAAGTTTTTAAAACTCACCATATTGGTTATTTTTTGTACAATGGTGGAGGTGATTCGCAAGACACAACGCATAAAATCTCACAATCAAGTAAAATGATGAACTATCCAATAGTCTGTATCGGCATCCCAAAAACCATCGATAACGATTTGCCTTTTACGGACAATTGCCCCGGTTTTGGTTCGGTTGCTAAATATGTTGCTATTTCTACAAAAGAAGCAGCACTTGACGTTTATGGCATGGCGTCGGGCTCCACTAAGGTCTTTATTTTAGAAGTCATGGGTCGGCATACGGGCTGGATTGCTGCCTCTGCAGCATTGGGAAAACGACAATACAACGATCCTCCTCATATTATCTTATTTCCTGAAGTAACTTTTCAAATGGAAGCTTTCCTAACCAAAGTCAAAGAATTCGTCGATAAACAAGGCTATTGCGTCATTGTGGCCTCAGAAGGGATTCGCTATCCTGATGGTCATTTCATTTCTGAATCAGGTTTACATGACGCATTTGGCCACGAACAATTAGGTGGCGTCGCCCCTATCCTAGCAAAACTGATTAAAAAAAATCTCGATCTTAAATACCATTGGGCTGTAGTCGACTATTTGCAACGTGCTGCACGACATATTGCTTCGCAAACAGATTTAGATCAGGCCTATGCGTTAGGGAAAGCGGCAGTGGAATATGCACTAGCCGGGCAATCTGATGTGATGCTGACAATCCAACGCGAAAAAAATATTCCTGATTACCGATGGAACATCGGCACAGTCCCATTATCAATTGTCGCTAATGTCGAATGTAAAATGCCACGTGATTATATTTCTGATGATGGTTTTAATATTACTGAACCTTGCCGCGCCTATCTAGAACCCCTAATTCAGGGTGAGGCTTATCCCCCATATAAAAATGGAATGCCGGATTATATCACCCTAAAAAACCATTTAGTTAAAAAGAAACTCAAGGAATGTTTTTTATAAATACAATCACTTCAACAAATGGGTCTTAACGACAAATTTGAGTTCTTTGCCATTAAGAAATCATGAAATGGCGATCGTAAGCGAGTCGTCTGGCGAAATTTTCGTCATTTTTAGAGAGGAACCAGAGCAATATCTTGTCTTTAGGTTAAATTTTAATTTAATGTAATGCAATAGGTATTTTTATCTTATTTCTCTGCATTTTATTCAGAAGCCCAAAGATAACTATCGGACATAAAAATATTTATAACGAGTTTTTCTCAAAATCAACGCTGAAACCATGTTTATCTTTTACATTGAGATAACCTTTCTCAGGCAGAAGAGAACTATGGCAACCTGCGCACTATCGATAAGTCAGCAGGTATAAGACTAAGAAGCAACCTTTACTCTTGTGCTAATGCGCGGTTAAGTATTACAATCTGATGGCAAATGGATATAGATATTCTTGCGCGCGTTTCTATTGCTCCTGTCATCGAACTAAATGACATTAAGCATGCCATGCTTCTCGCTACAGAGTTGATTGATGGTAGTGTGAAAACGCTTAAAATCGCGTTACGCGCATCCGTTTTTCTTCGTGTTATTCAAACGATAAGAAATAAATTATCCGAATATATAGCGGGTATAGCGGGTGCTGATTTTGCAATGATTTGTGGCATTTCCTCTAAATTGATTACTGCTGCGTTAAAAATAAGTATCCCTTATATATACATATGCCCCATGCCCGCGATTAAAATTCCATCTGAATTATCATTAGGAGTCCAACATAGTTTTTTGCTCATTGAATTTGCTCCGGCTATTTTAAACAGCGGAATGAAAACTTTGCGCAGTTTCTTCAGCATGTTTCCAGAAATGCGATTTTGCCCAACTATCAGCATTAATCAGGAAAATATGCAGGATTATGTTTCGTTAAAGGTGGTGTGCATAGAAGATTCTTAGCTCATCCCTGCAAATTTAATCGAACATGATCGATAAAAAACAATTACTGATTCAGCTAAAAGCGGTTGAAGTTATAAGGTAACAACAAAATTAAAGGAGAAAATCATGGTATTAACCCCTTCCACAATGATTCACTTGAAGACAAAAGCACCTCAGTTTAAATTATCCGATGCGGTGAGCGGCAAAATAATGTCACTTGACCAATTAAAATCAGATAAAGCAACGGTGATTATGTTTATTTGTAATCACTGTCCTTTCGTCCAGCATATTCAGCGAAAACTAGCTGAAGTTGCTAGAAAATATCAATCTGATGGCATTCAATTTATTGCTATTAATTCCAATGATATCAAAAATTATCCGGAAGATTCTCCTGAAAAAATGAAGGAGGTTGCAAAAAGGCTTGGTTATTCCTTTCCTTACCTTTTTGATGAAACTCAAGAAGTTGCAAAAGCTTACCGGGCTGCATGTACGCCTGATTTTTATATTTACGACAAAAATCTCGCTTGCGTTTATCGTGGCCGTTTCGATGCTTCGAGCCCCGGTCGAAACGTGCCGGTAACAGGCGAAGATTTATGCTGCGCGCTCGATAACCTTCTTGCTGGAAAACCCATAAACCCTGATCAAAAAGCTAGTCAAGGCTGTAATATAAAATGGAAAAAATAGTTTTCATCTCAGGAATCATGGAAATTCTCTCAAGTTTGATTATTTCCACTATTCTTGAGATTGCATTGGCATCGATAGTGTTGCTTGTCTCACGATTCTTTACAAAAAATTACCAAAATATCAACAAAAAAGCGTTAAAAATTGGGTTGATTATACATGGATGACAAGCTTATCATATTGGCGTTGGCACTTTGAGCAATCAAACTCGCTACCATTTTACTTGTTTGATAGAAAAATTTTAGGGCTGGATTTTATAATGGAATTATATAAATTTTGTTAATAGACACCTTAGCAACGTCTTCGCTCTCCCCGCCCGCGCGGGCAGGGGAGAGCGGTCTTTTTAAAAGTTAAGGTACCCCCCACTTGACGATATGTCATTTTGATGAGTAATGGGTTTGCATCTTATTGGTATCGATTTATTATTTTTTGCTGCTTTCAACTGTTCCTAGATTTTCTTTTTTAGTATCCTAAACGCAATTTGCTTTTCAGATGATCACCGCTCAAAAGATGCTTTCACTCCCTAAAATTGATTGCCGTCATAGTACAATCCCTCATAAAAAGTTTCGTAAAGTGAGTATGCCCTGTTACCAAATTAAAATCTCGATTTTTTTCATCGTGGACTTTTATATGCCTTATTTTTTTATAATCATACTTTCTTTTTTAAGTGAATTTACACTAGCATTAAAGATATTCTACATCCACAATTTCATATTTTACCGATCCTAAAGGAGTATTGACTTCAACGACTTCTTCAGCATATTTGCCGATCAGGGCACGCGCTATTGGGGAAGTGACAGAGATTTTATTTTCTTTTAGATTAGCTTCATCAATTCCTACAATTTGATAAGTGACCTGAGTTTGCGTTTTTAAATTCAATAAGGTGACCGTTGAACCGAAAATGACTTTTCCTTCATTAAAGACTTTAGATATATCAATAACTTGACAATTTTCTAATGTTTTTTCGATTTCCATGATCCGACCTTCGAGGAAGGATTGGCGTTCACGGGCAGCATGATATTCAGCATTTTCCTTAAGATCACCATGGGCACGTGCTTCAGCAATAGCCATAATAATCTTCGGACGTTCTACTATTTTTAAATGCTCAAGTTCTAATCGTAGTTTGGTAATGCCGTTAATCGTGATGGGAGCTATCGTTTTCATTGTCTGGCCTCATATCCGCCTTACTCAATCACACTAAGCTAAGGTGTCAAGGTTGTTTGGTGCAGCGCTGGTGTAAATCTTGGAGTCGATAAACATCACTGGAACCTTGTGCTTGAAGAGCTAAAACAGTGGCCTCACCCCCTGACATGGTAGTGGTATAACAGACTTTGTGTTGGACCGCGCTGACACGGATGGTATAAGAATCTTCTATGGCTTGTTCACCTTCAGTTGTATTGATGATAAAGCTAATTTGGTCATTTTTAATCATGTCGAGAATGTTAGGACGTCCTTCAGTAACTTTCTTGACGAGAGTACAGGGAATCCCAGCTGCCTGTAAAACTTTTGTGGTTCCACGTGTAGATACCACTTCAAATCCCAGGTCGACTAAGGCTTTCGCCACTTTGAGTATACGCCCTTTGTCTGCGTCACGAACGCTAATAAATGCTTTACCGCTGGAAGGAAGAATATCTCCGCCACTCAATTGCCCTTTTGCAAAAGCATGACCTAGATTTTCAGCAATACCCATAGTTTCACCCGTTGAACGCATTTCAGGGCCTAAAATAGGGTCGACTCCAGGAAATTTGTTAAAAGGAAAAACCGGTTTTTTCACTGCAAAATAAGGGGGATACATTCCGTCGTATAACCTTGTTCCTTCAAAGAGATGCCAACCATACATCTCGCAGCTATTTTTGACAACGGTAAGCCTGTTGCTTTAGCAACAAAAGGGACGGTACGGGAGGCACGTGGATTCACCTCAAGGATATAGATTTCATCTCCTTGAATCGCAAATTGGACGTTAATTAATCCAACGACCTCGAGTTCTTTAGCAACTAAGCGCACTTGCTCTCGCAATCGATTTTGAATTTCTTGGCTTAAGCTATGCGGGGGAAAGTACACGAAGAATCCCCGGAATGAACACCCGCTTGTTCGATGTGTTCTAAGATGCCGCCAATAAGAATGTCTTTACCGTCACATATCGCATCGATATCAACTTCAATGGCATCATCTAAAAAACGATCTAGCAATAATGGTTCGTCTTTAGAAAAGATGACATCCTTGGTAATATAGCGAACCAATTCTTTTTACTATAAATTACTTTCATAGTCTCTCCTCCTAAAACATAAGAAGGACGAACAATAAGTGGATAAGCAAAAACGTTTGCCAAACGCATCCCCTCTTCAACACTCCGAACAATACCATTGGGCGGTTGTTGCAGCCCTAATTGTTGAATAAGAGTCTGGAAACGCTCGCGATCTTCAGCGCGATCAATAGAATCTGGACTTGTACCAATAATAGGCACACGCACCTTTGCCAACGCTTTTGCTAATTTTAGAGGTGTTTGCCCGCCAAGTTGTACAATAACACCTTTAGGTTTTTCAATGGCAACGATTTCCAAAACATCTTCTAAAGTTAACGGCTCAAAATATAATCGATCAGAAATATCGAAGTCGGTCGAAACGGTTTCGGGATTACAATTCACCATAATGCTTTCATAGCCAAGCTCTCGCATGGCTAATGCGGCATGAACACAGCAATAATCAAATTCGATCCCTTGCCCAATCCGATTGGGCCCACTTCCCAGAACCATTATTTTATTTCTTTTGGTCGGTTCACATTCATTTTCTTCTTCATAAGTGGAATAAAGATAGGCAGTGTCAGTTGCAAATTCCGCAGCGCAAGTATCCACGCGTTTATAGACAGGATGAATTTTTAATTTATGCCGATAGCGACGCACTTGTTTTTCGGTAGTCTTTAATAATTGAGCTAAACGCTTATCCGAAAATCCTTTGCGTTTTAAATGAAAAAATTCATCATGAGATAACTTTTTCAGCGATTTACCCGATACTATTTTTTCTAGTCGGACAAGTTCTTCAATTTGTACTAAAAACCAACGATCGATTTTACTATCATCATGAACTTGGTCTACACTAAAACCCATTCTAAACGCATCGGCAATAAACCATAATCGATCGGGTCCGGCAAAACGTAATTCTTTTTTAATTTGTTCACGAAGCGTATCCTTAATTTCCAGAGTTTCAATTCTTATTTTTGGCTCTAATCCAAAAACCCCAATTTCTAAACCACGAATAGCCTTTTGTAGTGATTCTTGAAAAGTACGGCCAATAGCCATCACCTCACCGACAGATTTCATTTGTGTAGTTAAACGTGGCACTGCTGGTTGAAATTTTTCTAAGTTGAATCGCGGAATTTTAGTGACGACGTAATCAATGGTGGGTTCAAACGATGCCGGCATACGGCCGCCAGTAATTTCATTTTGTAATTCATCTAAAGTATATCCGACGGCTAATTTTGCAGCTATTTTTGCAATAGGAAATCCTGTAGCTTTAGAAGCTAATGCGGACGAACGTGATACGCGCGGGTTCATTTCAATAACAATCAAACGACCATCGTCAGGATTAATTGCAAATTGTACGTTAGAGCCACCAGTTTCTACACCAATTTCACGTAAGATCGCGATCGCGGCGTCACGCATTTGTTGATATTCTTTGTCAGTCAACGTTTGAGCAGGAGCCACTGTAATGGAATCACCCGTGTGAATACCGACGGGATCGAGATTTTCTATACTACAAACAATAATGCAATTGTCTTCTTTATCGCGTACGACTTCTAACTCAAATTCTTTCCATCCTACAATAGATTCATCGATTAATATTTCTGTCGTGGGAGATAATTCTAGACCGCGCATGCAAATTTCCAGAAATTCATCACGATTATATGCGATGCCGCCCCCACTTCCACCCAACGTAAATGAAGGACGAATAATCGCAGGAAATCCAACCTTGCCTAAAATTTTCCAGGCCTCTTCCATCGAATGAGCAAGACCCGATCGTGGCGTTTTTAAACTAATTTTCTCCATGGCTTTTTGAAATAAGGCGCGATCTTCAGCTTTATCAATAGATTCGCGGGAAGCACCAATTAATTCCACATTGTGTTCTGTCAAAATGCCCTCGCGTACCAAATCAAGTGCACAATTTAATCCGGTTTGTCCACCCATAGTTGGCAATAAGGTATCTGGGTTTTCTTTTTTGATAATTTTCGCAATTGTTTCCCAATAAACAGGTTCGATATAAGTAGCATCGGCAATATCTGGATCAGTCATGATCGTCGCTGGATTAGAATTCACTAAAATGACGCGATATCCTTCTTCGCGCAAGGCACGGCAAGCCTGAGTTCCTGAATAATCAAATTCACAAGCCTGTCCAATTATAATGGGACCTGACCCGATAATTAATATACTTTTTATATCTGTTCTTTTCGGCATTTCATCAACTGAATAAAATCTTCAAAAATCCACCGCATATCTTGAGGTCCTGGACTAGCTTCTGGATGCCCCTGAAAAGCAATTGCAGGTTTAGTTTTATGCGCAATTCCTTGTAGTGTTCCATCAAATAAAGAGCGATAGGTTACTCGCAATATTTCTGGTAAATCTATTTCATTCAGCGAAAAACTATGATTTTGACTGGTAATAAAAATACGACCATTCGTTGTGTTTTGAACGGGATGATTCGCTCCATGATGGCCTAATTTCATTTTTTCCGTTCTTCCGCCGCATGCTAACGCCAATAATTGGAAGCCTAAACAAATACCTAAGAGAGGAATCTCTTTTTCTAAAAACTGCCGGACGGTTGCGATGGCATAACCACAAGCCGCAGGATCTCCTGGTCCGTTGGACAATACCACACCATTTGGTTTTAGATTAAGTACTGTTTCTACAGAGGTTTGCGCAGGCACAATAGTCACTAAGCAACCCATATCAGTAAGCAATCGCACGATTTGCTGCTTCAAGCCATAATCATAAACTAACACATGATATTGGTTTTTCAGTAGTGCTTTTCCTGTAGAGGCAAGATCCAGAGTTCCCCCAATCCATGCTTTTACTTCTATTGTCGAAACGGATTTAGAGAGATCCTTCCCTTTTAAGCCAGCATAAGCACGCGCTCGTTGAAGCGCTTCGCAAGCGTCTATCTTCTCAGATACTATGATGCAACCATGTAATGCCCCTTGTTCACGAATTAGACGAGTTAAACGTCGTGTATCAACACCAGCGATAGCCACTACTCTTTCTGCTTTTAAATAATCATCTAGTGATTGTTCTGCGCGCCAGTTGCTAACAGTAGGAGACAATTCACGAATGATGAGGCCAGCTGCCCAAATTTTATAAGATTCTAGATCGTTAGAATTAACACCTACGTTGCCAATATGCGGATAGGTGAAAGTAACAATTTGTTCTGCGTAAGAGGGATCGGTCAAAATTTCTTGGTAACCTGTCATAGTGGTATTAAAGATCACTTCTCCCACCGTGCTCCCTTCAGTTCCAATAGAATTGCCAAAAAAGAAACTGCCATCAGCTAATGCTAAAACCGCCGGCTTTCGCTTATTGAGTAGATTTAAATCACCCATCGTAGCAAAAGTACCTCTTATTTAGAAATCCAAGATATAAAATATGCCCCAGGATAAGCGATTCTGGAGAAAATGGGAAGAAAAAATTTTGAGTAGTCAAACATCCTAATTGGCATAAATCTCTCCCTGCCTATAAAAGGAGTTTGACATTAGACTATATGCTCCGTAAAAATTTTGGCCTATCGAGATCAAGTCGCGTAATTAATTAGACTGAGGAACGATTAAAGTAAATTGAAAATATTATGGCATCAGAACTTTCTCCTAAACTTAATAAGACTACTCAAATTGATCGAATTTATAATGAGCTGAAGATCATTCTTTCGTTTTTATTATTTAGCCGTAAAAAAATCTTTTACGCTATCAAACCAACTGCGAGTGCATGGGCTATGGTTTTTTTCATCTTTTTTTAGCAGGTCTTCAAATTGTTTAAGCGATTCTTTTTGTTCAAAGCTTAATTTTATCGGGGTTTCGATGGTGATGTGACAAATTAAATCGCCAACAGTGCCAATGCGAAGAGCTTTTACACCTCTTCCGCGTAAGCGGAATTGTTTTCCAGTTTGCGTCTCAGCAGGGATAGTTAGTTTAACGGTACCATCAAGCGTTGGAATCTCCACTGTGCCACCTAGCGCAGCAGTTACAAAGCTGATCGGAACCTCCGAATGCAAATCGTTTCCTTCCCGATGAAAAATAGGATGTGATTTGACTCGGATCTGAACATATAAATCGCCTGGAGGACCTCCAAATAATCCTGCTTCCCCTTTGCCCGCTAACCGAATACGATCTCCTGAATCAACACCAGGGGGAATTTTAACAGATAAGGTTTTCGTTTGCCGACGGCGGCCTTGTCCTTGACAATCGAGACAAGGATTTTTAATAACCTGCCCTATGCCTCGACAAATAGAACAAGTTTGTTGTACTTGTAAGAAACCATGTTTCATACGCATTTGACCTGTTCCGCCACACCGTTGACAGCGAACCGGCTCACTTCCTTTTTTAGCACCTTTACCATTGCAGATATCACACTTCATCCATGTAGGAACTTTTATAGTCTGAGTAATACCGTGAACGGCTTCTTCAAGCGATAGGACTAAATCATACGCGAGATCTGATCCTCCACGTTGCTCTTGGGATTGCCCACGGGCACCACCGAAAATATCTCCAAATATATCACCAAAAATATCGCCTAGATCTCCAAAACCAAATCCACTACTCTGACCTCCACCGCCGCCTCCCACACCAAACGGTTGTTCGACGCCAGCGTGGCCAAATTGATCGTAGGAGGTTCGCTTGCGAGAATCAGAAAGCACTTCATAAGCCTCTCGTACTTCCTTGAATTTCATTTCAGCATTTTTATCGCCTGGATTGCGATCGGGATGGTATTTCATAGCTAAACGGCGAAAAGCCTTTTTTACTTCAGCTTCGGTCGCATTTCGGCTGAGGCTGAGGACTTCGTAGTAATCGCGTTTTGATGGCATGACTATTTTCGTTTTCCAGATTTTTAAGCTCGTCACTCCACGCCGCGGTTAGGATCGAATGGAAATAATTAACGACACTGGAGAGATCCTGAATTTCCGTTTTCGGAGGAATGACGAGGATTGTCATTTCTCTTCGTCTTTTTTCTTTTCATCCTTAATTTCTTCAAACTCCGCATCGACGACATCTTCTTTCTTTCCATCTTTGACCTCAGTTTCGCTTCCAGCAGTAGCCTCGGAACTAGACACACCTGATGCTGTGGCCCCCCTTTTTTTGCATAAACACGCCCAGCCAGTTTCGAGTAATGTTCCGTCAATGCCTTTATTTTTTCTTCAATAGCTTCTTTCCCATTGCCTTTCATCGCTTCTTTAAGTTCCTCTATGACCTTTACAATGGTGTCCTTTTCCTCTGAAGTGATTTCACCACCGAGATCCTTCATAGATTTTTCTGTAGCGTGAATCATGGCGTCTGCCTGGTTTCGTGCATTAACCAAGTCATGGAATTGACGATCGACATCTTTATGCGCTTCCGCGTCTTTCACCATTTTTTGCACTTCTTCTTCAGACAAACCACTCGATGCTTTAATAACAATCGATTGTTCTTTTCCAGTCGCTTTGTCTTTTGCGGACACATGTAAAATACCATTTGCATCGATATCAAAAGTCACTTCAATTTGCGGTACACCACGAGGCGCTGGCGGAATATCAGTGAGATCAAATCGACCCAGTGATTTATTCGCTGATGCCATTTCACGCTCCCCTTGCAATACGTGTACAGTAACGGCTGTTTGGCTATCTTCGGCCGTTGAGAATACTTGGTTTGCTTTAGTTGGAATCGTAGTGTTTTTTTGGATAAGCTTTGTCATCACACCACCAAAAGTCTCAATTCCCAAAGATAACGGTGTGACATCGAGCAACAATACATCTTTTACCTGTCCCGATAAAACAGCTCCTTGAATTCCAGCGCCAATTGCAACAGCTTCATCAGGGTTTACGTCTTTGCGTGCCTCCTTCCCAAAGAAATCTTTTACAGCTTCTTGCACTTTAGGCATACGGGTTTGGCCGCCCACTAAAATCACGTCATCGATTTCAGAAACCTTGAGTCCCGCGTCTTTAATGGCAGTTTTACACGGCTCAATCGTACCCTCAATCAAATCTTCGACAAGCGATTCGAGTTTCGTACGGGTAACACGGATATTTAAGTGTTTTGGGCCAAAAGCATCCGCCGTAATGTATGGCAAATTCACATCAGTTTGCTGACTTGAAGAGAGTTCAATTTTCGCTTTTTCTGCTGCCTCTTTTAGACGTTGCAGAGCTAAGGGGTCGCTGTGTAAATCAATACCTGCATCTTTTTTGAATTCACTGGCTAAATATTCAATTAAGCGTAAATCAAAATCTTCACCACCTAAGAATGTATCACCATTGGTGGCTAATACCTCAAATTGGTGCTCGCCATCCACCTCGGCAATTTCGATAATAGAAATATCGAATGTACCGCCTCCTAAATCATAAACCGCAATTTTACGATCACCTTTGTTCTTGTCTATACCATAGGCCAAAGCGGCCGCGGTGGGTTCGTTGATAATCCGTTTGACGTCAAGACCCGCAATTTTGCCAGCGTCTTTGGTGGCTTGTCGTTGGGAATCATTAAAATAAGCAGGCACAGTGATCACTGCATCTTTAACTTCATGACCAAGGTAATCTTCAGCTGTCTTTTTCATCTTTATTAAAACTTGTGCTGAAATTTGGGGAGGTGCTAATTTTTCGGCTTTTCCATTCTTACTGGTGATTTCTACCCAAGCATCACCATTATTCGCTTTGACAATCTTGTAAGGCACCATCTTAATATCTTTTTGCACAATGCTGTCGTCAAAACGACGACCGATTAATCGTTTGATGGCAAACAAAGTCCTATCGGGATTGGTTACTGCTTGGCGTTTTGCCGATGCCCCCACCAATATCTCACCATCTTTTGTATAGGCGACAATCGACGGCGTGGTACGAGAGCCTTCGGAGTTTTCAATCACACGCACTTTTCCGCCCTCCATCAACGCGATGCAGGAGTTTGTAGTGCCTAAGTCAATACCGATAGTTGCCATTCTCTTTCCTCTCAAAAATAAGATTCTAAGGTTGCCTTCTTTTCCATAAGAAAGTAAGTGGGGACGGTGTTTTGGATTTCAAGGGAGTATTCTAACAATGTAGCATTCTAGTGTAGGACGGAAAAAGTAGTATATCATTTAATTTTATTGCGCGCATATCTTATACTTTCAATTTTTAGGATTAGGAAGAAGATTTTTTTAAGTTCTATCTGGATTCTTTGCAGCACATGACTCTTCTCAATCACATCTTTACTCTCCTATTACTAAACTGCTGATAAAGTTGGAGAGTTCTTTTTAATGCTATAACTTCGCATAAAAATACCTAAAGATCTACCAATGTTGATTCGTTTAGAATAAAACACCCACAGGAAACACCTTTATCGATCGATTTGACAAGAGAGTTACTTCCTCCAACCGGTTGTCATTAATCCCTTAACGAATTGACAAGGACTGCTCCCAAGCATCTGCTTCTAAATTCAGAAACAGCAAGAAATAAGCTTGTATTAACACCGTTCACAACACTTATGGGCCTACCTAACCAACAACTATCACTCTTGCTGCTCTCAAAACTCGACCATTGAGTCGATAACCCTTTTGTATAACCTGAGCGATGGTGTTAGCTTTTGCAGTGAGAATTTTTTGAATCGACATGGCTTCATGGAATTCAGGGTTGAAAAAATCACCAGATTGAGGATCAATAACTTCGACACCATGTTTGACTAATATTTTGTGAAGTAAATCTAATGTTAAGCTCATACCCTCTCGCATATTTTTAGCGCACGGATCTTGTGATCCAAGGCTTTTGAGGCCATGTATTAAACTGTCAACGACAGGAAGAAGGTCAGTGAGCAATTGACTTGTGCCATATTTTATCGCATCAGATTTTTCTCGCTCCGTTCTTTTACGTAAATTATCTATTTCAGCTTTGGCACGAAGGAATTGATTTTTATATTCCTCTACTTTGTGTTCCAAATCAATTAATTGTTCTTCCAATTTCTCACGGCTGGGCAACTCAGGCTCTTCTAGGGGAGACTCTATTTCAGGCTGAGTATCCTCCTCTACTTTGACCTCCTTTTCCTCTGTTTCAATCTTTTTTTCACACTTATTCTTGTGTTCAGATATAGTTTTATCATTTTTACTCATTCTTATTTCTCCGCTCGTCAAGCATTAAATACTACAATAAAATTTGGTTTTCTGTAAAATTTCGCCATAAATCTACATCCATCCATCCATCTGATTCAAGTAAGTCTGCTACCGCTTACTTAATTATCCTGTTTCAGTAGTTCTCTTATCTACCATAATCTGACTAGATCTGGATCTCAATAATAACTAAATAATATCCACAAATAAAAAAGCACCTGCTGTTTTAAGACCCATATCTCGGAAGCGTATTATCTCATTCTCAAAGTCGGTAGAGAATTTTTGTAGTCTGTTTAATTTCTGCTGTTTCAAAATCTGAGAATTGGCATCTCGTAATGAATCACGTTACTCTGTTTGCCCTTGCAGCAAAAAACAATATCGTAATTTTTTAGCACCCGGTATTCATTATGAATTATAAATATAAACGTAGTAGCCGTTTTTTCAGTGGCTATCATGCTTATTTTGCTCTCAGTCTCCGATCTATAATTCATCTTCCCAGAAAAAAGTTTCTATCTTATTTTCTTTTCTAAAACACTTTTGAACCTTTTCGTTTATCGTCTCAATTAAGCTTTAAAACTAAATATTACAAACGGCTACCACTATGGCAACAAATAAACTGGCGATAATAAAATAAAAATTTTCAACTAAGCAAATGATAAAAACTATTGCTTATATGTCGCTGCTCCCTCGGCGTAGTACAACTAGAGTAGTGCTAACTATATTATGCCTAAACTAAGACTCTCTAACATCAAGATAAATATTTTTATAAAATTTTTTAAAAAATTCTTACCAATTATCGCATTTTAAGATCTAGTTCCCAAAATTAGTAAAACTAAACCGAATCATTTTCAAATAAACCTATAAATACTCCGACAAAATAAGCAGCTTTTTTTGCATAACATTTTAGATTATCTCATCCAAATTTTATTCCAAGTTGCTGATCTCAGTCCCAAGTATAAATGGCTGCCTATTCTTTTTGTACTTATGTCAACAATATAACAGGAGTTGATATTATGCAAAATACTGATCGAACGATTGACTATTTTTATCGTCATTTTTTATAAAAACTAATTCAGAGATTCACAAGAGGCGTGAGTACAGATTAAATTTCGAAAAAAATTTAAAAAATAAAAAAATTAATCGTCAAGATAACCAAAGATCAAATCTAATTGCAATCATATAAATAATTGCAATCATATAAACTTTGTTCTATCCCAATTTATTCTCCTATAGTGTTACACCTATTCGCATTTTAATTAATTTCAGATAAAAACATGCATTTATTTTAAATAGAGTTTCTGAGAAGGAAAGTAAATTTTTTTTGAAAAATTTTTATTTTGCCCTTAATGGCTTTACCTAGAAGCCAAGATACTATTAGAAGTCAATTACCTTACCGACTTTTACCGTAAGTAACAGAATGAAATGAAGGGATAAGCTAATTATTTTATTTAATGTAGAATTCTCATGATAAAATAGTTATCCTCAGGCGTTATGGAAAAGCTATCATTTAATCGAATCGCTTTGATGGGGCGCGAAGGATTTAATGGAGTGCCAGAAACACTCTCTGCGCTTGTTGATTATCTGCTTTCTTTGAAAAAGAAGTTATTCTCGAAAAGAATGTGGCTCACACGATTAAAATGCATCAGTTACCCATTATCCCCGCAGAACAATTAAAAGAAAAAATAGACTTGCTAATCGTAGTTGGTGGTGACGGCAGCTTATTAAATGCAGCGCAGATTGCGGTCCCACAAGGGCTTCCAGTATTAGGCATTAATCGCGGACGACTGGGATTTTTGACAGATATCCCACCTAATGAATTTAAAAAATTGAAAATATTTTAAAAGGAAATTACAAAGAAGAGACGCGTTTCTTATTGGATATGAAGGCCAAACATAGTAACAGAATAATCGCACAAGGAATTGCTCTCAATGATGTCGTGTTATTACCAGGCGATATCGCAAAAATGATTGAATTTGATATTTATATTAATGATGAATTTGTCTGTCATCAACGCGCTGATGGATTGATCGTCGCCACGCCTACAGGTTCAACTGCTTATGCATTATCGGGTGGTGGACCCATTTTGCATCCCAAACTAGACGCTGTCGCTTTAGTCCCCATGTTTCCCCATGCATTAAGCAGTCGCCCTATTGTAATAGATGGTAATAGCAAAATAAAAATAAATATTTCACACAAAAATGATGTGTCACCGTACATTAGTCACGATGGACAGCCTCGCGTGCCTCTCTTGCCAGAAGGGAGTATTCATATCAACAAATACCGACATTCACTGCGCTTAATTCATCCCCGAGACTACAATTACTACGACATATTACGTCGTAAACTAGATTGGGAAAAGTATACCCCGAAGGTGTAGGATGCTCTCTATGTCTAATCTAAATTTTATATACTCACCAGAAAAACAGGTGAGAGGAAGGCGCTATTATTGACGCCCGTTTGTTTAGTGGGCTCCAACATCCTTGTTCGTACCGGTGTTAATCGGTGTTAACATTGGCTTGTGCTTTACAATTTCGACGATATCGAAGTAAAAAACATGGCTTGATGCCGCACTTCGGAAGATAGCAATATTATTCGTCGTATTGTCTACAAGTGAAAATCTATCTAATCTTAACTAGGTAACT
Organism: Coxiella-like endosymbiont; assembly: GCF_024730665.1. Lineage (GTDB taxonomy): Bacteria > Pseudomonadota > Gammaproteobacteria > Coxiellales > Coxiellaceae > Coxiella. Next base: position 234,879 of record NZ_CP084737.1, on the reverse strand, counting down.
GAACAAACAAATGAATAAGATTGTTTTATTTTTAATTTTCGAAGAGTAAACTGGCGGAGGTACCAAAAAATACAAACCATTTTCTTTTTTGATAAAGTAGTATAAAGCCGCACAATTTTCAGGAAAATTTTAGATGAAGCTTCTGAGAGCGTTTTTTATGGGGGTTACTTTTTGTAGGAACGTTGTTTTTCATCACTTGCGTTTTTTCCTAACTAACAGCTGTCCAACTATTTCGCAGTTTCATGGATTTTTAGGGTTTCATTGTTGCTATTATTTAACGAGAGTAGTATAAGTTTATACATTCTAACAAAATTAACCGTTATAAAACAAAGATATAAATGAATAAGAAAGGATTCAAGCTCATTTGCCTATCCTTATATCTTTCTCAGGAAGATTAAATTATTATCGTTCTTTCCCTAACCTGATAGAAACGACTTAATTAAGGTTAAGGCACATAATGATTCATTGACAACATCAATTTAGAGATAAAAACCTCAACGGAAAAATCATATTTTTTTGAAGAGTCTTTATTTTATTCCCTTATTTAATCGATTATTTTTAGAAAGTGCGTTCCTCACATACTTGGCAAATACCATAGATCGTTAAATTATGATAGGTCATTTTAAATTTTGATTGCTTAGCAATCTCAACTTGACAGTTTTCTATAATATCATCGAAAAACTCTTCCACTTTACCACAATTCACACAAACTAAATGATCGTGATGTTCTCGCTGGTCAATTTCAAAAATCGAATGGTTGCCCTCGAAATTATGCCGTTTTACAAGCCCTGCTGCTTCAAACTGCGTAAGTACGCGATACACAGTCGCAAGTCCTATATCTTCTCCCATGTTTACTAATTTTCGATAAACATCTTCAGCGCTCATATGATGAGGCTCTGCACTTTCTAATATCTTCAGTATTTTGGCACGCGGCAAAGTAACTTTAAGACCAGCTTTTCTTAATTCTTGATCTCCCAATGAAAACTCTCCTATTAACTTAAAAAGCGCATCACTTCACAAGTGGGCGCCGATAATTTTAGCATAAGTGGCATTCGATAACAGATACGATATAATCCCAATCTATTTTCCGATACATCAGTAGGAGCTTCTTATGCGACGCATCATCACCATCACCTCGCTGATCATTTATTTTTTATTTACGTCAACAGCCTGCGTTTATCACCCTTCAGTTCAACAAGGAAATATTATTACAGACAGAGAATTGAATACTCTACATAAAGGGATGTCAAAATCTAAAGTACGCTCCTTGCTTGGAGATCCCATCCTTGTCAATATTTACGCAGATGATCGCCTCGTGTACGTTTATACTTTTCAAGCAGGTCGCAGAAAAATGCAATCTCTTCATTTAATTATTTATTTGAGCAATAATCGAGTTACTAATTTCTGTACAGAAAAAATAAAATTGCAGCATCGATAGTCTTACCTAATTCTTATGTGGGGGCGAGAGATTCTCTAATTTAAAATTAAAATGCCTATTAATTGGGAGGCAATGGGGTGCTTCTTCGTCGCCCCCCGCGTTTCGATCTTAATAATCGGGCTTCTTTAGGATCAATGCATAAAGGACGATAGATTTCTATGCGATCTCCATCACCCAAATTTGCCTCGAGCACAGTACGTTTACTATAAATACCGACAATCGCGGTGGCTAAATTAATTTCTGAAAATTGTTGCAAAATACCGGAACGTTTAATAGCAAGAGCAGCTGTACAGCTTTCTTCAACAACTAAAGGAATCTCAATCTGTTTTTCAGGAGTAGCATAAGCAACGCTAATATAAATCATTTTTTTCACCATAAATCGTATCTGCACGTTTGCAAAACGAATCAACTAACATGATTACCACCTCACTAAACAGTGGTCCAAACATTAAGGTGAACCATCGTGAAGTAAATTCAAACTCCAGGTCTAATGAAACACGACATTGATTATGTCCTACCAAAGACTCAAACTGCCAAAATCCCCTAAGTTGTTTAAAAGGGCCGTTAATCAAACGGATTTCTATCATTTTATGCGGTTGGAGTCGGTTTAATGTCGTGAAGGATTTATGAAGAACTCCACGAGAAAATGAGAGGGTGGCGCGTATTTCATCTGGGGTATGGTTGTCAATTTGGCTATTGCTGCAAAAAGGAACGAATTTTGAGTACGATGCGACGTCATTAACTAACTCGTACATTTGTTTTTCGCTATAGAACACAGTTTTAGTTTTATTGATATTAGGCATATAGCTTCGGTAGTATAACTAAACATCATGAACAAGCAAATCACAAAAAAGCCCGCTCCCCACCTTATTGCCCAAAATAAGAAGGCATTCTACGATTATCATATTGAACAGCATTTTGAAGCTGGATTAGTACTAAAAGGCTGGGAAGTTAAAAGTATTCGCGCGGGGAGGGTGCAGTTGCGCGATAGTTATATAGTTTTTAAAGGAGGCGAAGCATGGCTGATCGGGGCTCATTTTTCTCCAACTTCCAATGTGGCTGAATATATTAAAGCCGACCCTAAGCGCTCACGTAAGCTGCTTTTAAACAGAAGTGAAATTGAAAAATTTTTTGGCGCTGTTCAAAAAAGAGGCTTGACGATGGTACCACTTGATTTACATTGGCATAAAAACAATATAAAAGTAGAAATTGCGCTTGCTAAAGGCAAAAAGATGCAGGATAAACGCGAAACTATTAAACGCCGTGAATGGGAACGTAAAAAACATCAGGTATTGCAATCTCATGGAAATAGAAAACGAGCTTCCTTCCATTCGTAAGAGAAATTTGACTTCATCTGCACAGTTTACGATAAGACAAATTTTGATGAAACCATTGCTAAGAACTGGCAAAACGCTGCCCGATCTTAGTCAGAGCAACATACGGAAATTCGATATCAATGCTGCGATGCATACTTAAGGGCACTTTATCACATAGTCAGCTTCTCTGCTTACCATTTTTGGAGAGCTGATGAAAAACTATATATATTACAATATGTTAATAAAAGAACCCTATATATACGCCGTGGATATGTAAGACGTTTTTATAAGTAGTTTACAAAGCTAGCTAGCTGATTATAATCAGAGTTGTTCCATAGGGGGCGACAGGCTTCGACGTAGGTCCTAAAACCTGAGACGCATGCCGAGCCGGCGACGTAGGCTCGTAAATCAATCAGTTGCAAAAAAATAGTTGCAAACGATAGCAATTATCTCCAAGAAGCTTACGCATAATGCTTCTTCCGTTGTTAGGATTCGCTTATAGGTCCTTATCAGCGGTCATATATGTAGGCTCTGCCTTACATCATAGCCCAATGATTTAAAGGCAAGTCAAATAAAAGGGCTCGCTGTCAATTTTCTCTGCACGTCGAGTAGTTGTCAGTCAAATAATAGACGCTGCTAAGCATGTAGAATCAAAGGTGAGTTAGACTTGCGGACGCGGGTTCAATTCCCGCCGCCTCCACACTTTTTTTAAATTACCTTCCTACCATGGTGGTTATTGCTATCGTTCTTGCTAAATTTCCCAAACGGCGCTCTATCGCGGCAATATTATCAAGCTATTGCTCAACTAGAAAAGTAAAGTAGATTCAGTTCATAACCATCGTCATTAGGAAAAAGCGAGTTTTATAGAAACTATCATAAAATGAAACGGTATATTTCTTATTAGTCTTTTCATCATCAAATAGGACTATTTATCCTTTCCTGATTTTTTAGGTGATTTTAATATTTCTTTTTTTCTCTATCCAACGATTTTTTCTTAGGGAAGAAGATCTTTTTTGGCATTTTTCTTGCTGATATACGCTTATGCATCCGTTTACACATTCTCGAGAGTGATATTTTTGTGATATTGAAAACAGAAGCAACATTGCCTGTTGCAGAAATTATAAAATGTTTGCGGAAAAGTTTTTCTTATCGTGAGTAGTACATTTATCGAAAGTGTATCTTATATGTTCATAGTTTTTATTCTCAGCCATAATTCGTGAAATCAACTTACCTAATGGTTGCCCATTAATAGAACTATTTCGATTCCTTTTTCCAGAATTTTCTAGATAAATTTGACAGCGATCTATTTATTAGTTGCCATTCTAGTATCTTTGTTTGCTTCATCATTTTTCTAGATACTAAACACACTAAACATAGTTTTAATTTGAACGGAAGAAGCGTTATGTGATAGCAGTTATACGGATTTTATTGCTTGACTTTTAAAAACGAGATTTGTCTGTACACAAGGCTTGAATCTTTTCTTCTTCACTTATCTTTTATTTTATAATAGTTAATTGTCTTAGGGGGATAAATTATTATAAAGCCTATTTACAATAAAAAGAGAGAATAATCATGAAACATTTTAATCCGAAAATTTATTTTTTTATAATGAGTTGTCTGTACTCTTAGAAGAGATAAAGATTATTTGAGAGCGTCATAATAAGATAATTGGATCCAATTATCTTATTATGACGCTCTCAAATAATCTTTATCTCTTCTAAGAGTACAGACAACTTAAGATTTTAATCTTTTAGTAAGAAATTTAATCTCAATTATTCTTGTAACGAGCAAAAATAAATGAATTAAAGTGATTATTTTTTATTTTAGTCTGGTTTTGTTTTATAGTAAAGTATACTTTCAGGTATTTAATAAATAATATTTTTAACAATATATTGATCTGTTAGATGAAGATTAGATGAAGAAATGTCACCTTTCTTTTAAAAGAAAAGAATATATTAATGCACCCTAGGAAAATAAACAATAAGATAAGATAAAATAATGACTACAGAAAATTATGCAAAGAATATAAATTAAATTGTTTTGCTATTCATAATAGCGCCACTCGAGAAAAACAAAAAACACTTAAATATTAGAAAAGATTATCTTCCTCGCTGCTAAACGATGAAGGAGAGATCATGCTACTTTTGTTTCTCAATCAAGAACAGCCGTTCCGTTACACAAAAGCGAGAGCGAATTTATTGCAATGGAAAACCAAATATTCGTTTTTTCTTATTTATCGTCTTATTAATACTATCTTATTAATACTATTAATACGGTAATTTTAGCTTCTCTTCGGTTAAGTTAGGTTTTTTTGATGAAATTTAAAAATGCAAGACATTTTACTTCAATTTAATAGTAATTAAAATTTTAGTAATTAAAATTTATCGGGATCGTTTTTGAGAAATGCTTTTCCTGTAGATTATTCCCACGACTATAGTGGGTTAACTTGCTACTATAATCAACTACTTATAGTAGAAAGAACCCACTATAGTCGATAGTATTTATTTGATTAGCATGCTGTTAACTTTGAAAGAGCTAGAAAAATGGCAGATTCTTAGTATTAACATGAGAAATTCAAAACATTATCCGTTAACTCCATAATCTTCAACTCTTAAAAAAGAGATATTATTATTCCAAACCTACCAGATAACCACACTTTACAATAGGGCAGATTCCGGATATTACAGTGCAAGCGACAAAAACGTTAAAGCACAGTTATCCTAGTCTTAAAATTAATTTATTCTGCCAGTTTTACAATGAAGAACCTCATAGGTTTAAATAAGGGTAACTGTCCAGTTTACCTCCAGACGAGTAAAAAACAATTTAAAGGAAAATTTTATCAAGCTCTATAGCTCTTCTCTTTAATTGAAACTAATTAAGAGATTAATTTTTTAAGGACTTCTGCTACATGACCATTCACCTTAACTTTCCGCCAAACTGCTGAAATAATTCCTGCTTCATTAATCAAAAAAGTGGTACGTTCAATGCTTTTATATTTTTTCCCAAATAGACTTTTATCTATCAAAACGCCATAACGTTCGCACACATTGCTCTCCTTATCTGATAATAGGGTAAATGGTAAGTTGTATTTTGATTTAAAAGCCTGATGCGAATTAACGCTATCTCTTGAAATACCAATTACTGTAGCACCAATTTTTTCTAAATTAGACCAACTATCCCGAAAAGCGCAGGCTTCCTTTGTACAACCAGGCGTATTATCCTTCGGATAAAAATACAAAATAACTTTCTTGCCTTCTAAAACTTTAAGTGATAAGAATTTACCTTCATCAGTAGGTAGTTTAAAATCGGTAGCTTTTTGGCCTACTTCATTAGCCATTTTGATCGCTCCTTATTGAGTTTGTTTTTAAGATATCAACTAGTTGCAGCTAGAAATTGACTTCGCTGATTCACTAGCATACTCCAAAAATGTTGCAAGAAGAGCTGCTGTCAGTTTCAATTAATTTAGCATTGTAACATTTTCTTTCATTTAAAGACGACAGATCTTACTTGGAGATATGTTGTGACATCCCTGTATTAAGAAATTCGACAAATAAAACTCTTAACCAATATTTGTTGTGGTTTTCTTAGAGGCATTTTGTAAGTTGTTAAATGATATGCCGCATTGACATAAGCTTGCTGTTCTGCTGCTGCAAAACCGTAGAATAAAAACAGATAAAAATCTGCTATTTCTCTTTAATCTCATAAAACCGCTTCACTATAAGGTATCTTCACAATTGTAGTTCTGTTGCATTTCGTATCTAAGGTTGTCTGACGTATAATCAGTAAACAATGAACAATTATCAACGTTATATACGTCATATAGCCATAATTGGAGAAGCAGGTCAAAAAGCACTGAAAAAGCCCGTGTCCTGTGTATTGGCGCAGGAGGCTTGGGATGTCCGACACTTCTTTATTTGTCAGCAGCTGGTATAGGCACAATCGGTATTATCGATTTTGATACAGTCGATTGGTCAAATTTACAAAGGCAAATTCTTTTCAAAGAAGAAGATGTTTCTAAGTCAAAAGCAGAGTGTGCTAAACAATCGCTATACCATATAAACTCAAGTATTGATTATCAAGTGTATCAAGAACAATTAAATAATCAAAATGCGTCTTCTCTATTTAAAAAATACGACATTATTATCGACAGCACAGATAATCTATCAACGAAATATCTCATCAGCGATTATGCTGTAAAACTCGCCAAGCCCGTCGTCTATGGTGCAATCAGCGAATTTGAAGGACAGGTGGCTATTTTCAACGTGAATAGTGGACCGTGTTATCGATGCCTTTTCCCTGCACAGAAGGATGGTCGCCCAGTAAATACTATATATAATTGCACAGAGGTTGGGGTTATCGGCGCACTGCCTGGCATAATTGGAAGCATACAGGCATTAGAAGCCATCAAGTACATCCTCCAAGACGTTCCTACTAAACACCAATTTTATCCTCTGATCGGAAAACTCTGGCAACTCAATTCGTTAACTATGTCAGTTTCGATCTTCAGCATTCCTGTTCGTCAAAATTGTGAGTGCCGTTGTCCCGAAAAAATTGAACTAATTAACTATCAACCCCTGTGCCCTGATGAGAATAGCGCAGAGATTAAAACCATTGATCCAACCTCCTTAAAACTTTCTAATGACGTGTTGTTTATAGATGTACGAGAATCGGATGAATGGCAACAAGGACATATTAGCAATGCCATTAATCTGCCCTTGTCTGACTTACCCCATGCTATTGATGGATTCAAGCAGAAAGATAGGAATAAAATGATAATCGTTTACTGCCAAAAAGGTATTCGAAGCCAAATCGCTATCACTTTCTTCGAACGAAAAGGATTTCAAAAGGTCTATCATTTAAAAGGAGGATTGGATAATTGGCTTCGACTCACTAAAACGTCAGCTGAGCAAAGTGACTCAGCCGACGAGTGAGGGCTTACATTATTTCCATTTTAGATGGACGTCCTAGTTTTTGGCGAGTCTTTATAATCTTCTGTGGGCTTTTACGTTTCGCTCCTGTTTTTAATGATGGTAATCTTTTTTTGTTGAGCGTCGCACTTTTTTCGTTGTTTTTTCAACTTTATTTTTTGACTTCTTAGCATTAGCTAATTCTTTTTTAACTTTTGCCTCAGCCTTTTTTAAGCGTACTTTCAGTTTCTTCACTGCCATCTCAGCCTTTTTGAGGGCAGTTGATTTTGCTGGTGGTTTTCGCATTTCTATCTCCTTTTCCTTATTCAACCATTTCTTTAAGTTGCTTTAAAGGACGAATTTTTACGACATTTCTAGCAGGCTTTGCTTTAAACACCATCGCTTCACCCGTAAATGGATTGATTCCTTTCCGTGCTTTTGTTGCTGGTTTGCGCTTAACCATACATTTTGCGAGCCCGGGGATTACAAATTCACCCGCACCGCCCTTCTTAAGGTGAGCTTGACTCAAGCCAATCAACGTTTCAAGAACTAACCCTACTTGTTTTTTGGTAAGTTCAGTGGCTTCAGCTAAATGAGCTAAAATCTGCGATTTAGTCATACGCTCTTTGACAACAGTCATTTTTGCTGTTTTCAATTTCGGTTTTTGGGTAGTTAATTTTGTCCGAGAAGAAGTTCTTTTTTTTGTTGCCATAATCTTTTCCTTTTAAGAAATGAAGGTCTTTAAAATTGTAAGGAAATTTTTTAAAAAAGAAAGCTTATTTTTCTTATTATAGCGATTTATATTCATTAATCACTTGAAGAAACAAATTCTCATAGGTTGTCAATTTTCTCTGTTCAATGCTGTTAATCACAAAAAATTCATTCTCATTTGTAGACAAATAAACTGCCATTTCAACCAATGATATGTTACTGAAAATCGCAATGGGCTCCATGGTAAATTTTTTACGTAACTGACACAATTTATCAAAAAGTATTTTGTCGTAATGAAGTTCAATATTCTATTTTCTATTGCGTTTTAGAGATATCACCAAATATAATGATCAGCTATATCCCGTTTAAGATTCTCTAAGCGAAGACGAAAAACACTATACTATTCAGGTTGACTAAATCCTACTAATGCTACTTTATTGATAAATTTGATAAATAATTGCACTCTAGTCGTAGCGAATCATCTCATAATTAAACCAACAGCTCTCGTATATAGCAAATACAAGAGAGTGCTTTTTAGGCACCGTAAGTTTGTGGATGATGTAAAACAAGTATCATAATTTCTACAATTTTCAGGAATAGATTGATTAAAATAATTTAATAATACATATCAGCGTCAGGTTTTTGTTTTAGAAAAACAGTTAACAATTCAGTTTATGAAGCTCAACATGCTTTTGTTCGGTATGACTGTTACTCTCAAATTGATCCCATAGCAATCTCGCGAACATACAGAAAGAACGTTTAAAGGTAATCTACTATGACATCAGCTTCTGTTTTTTGACGATACCTCCTCAATATACTTCGATGGATTATAATGCACAGAAACAATTCTCACTCAACGTTTTTAGTGCAGGGATGTTCCTATATAAGAGAGACTAACTATGAGTATTGCTTCTAAGATTGAAATTACAAATGAAGACATCATGCAAGATCTGCCCTTTCGAGAGAAATAATGGATTTAGGTGCAACCGGAATAAGAAAAAATTTTACAAAACACAGCTAATGCTATCGTGAGAATAAACCTTTTCTTAAAATAAGAGATTAAACAGTATTGTTATGATGATAGTATTGCAATGGGCCATTATTCGTTATCGCTATTAAAATTATAAAATACGCTGTTGATCAGCTGGGCAGATTGGGTAACCCCCGTGTCGGCTCCTAAATCAATATATAACAATTATAACACAAGGGTGAGGTGGGCGAAATCTATTTCCTGGAGGTAGAGGAGCGTTAGAATCGTTCTTTGCTGTTATCAACTTTTAGAAAATATTCGCATCCGCTGTGAGTTAAAAGATGATTTTATTTTAGCTCAATCCATCAGAAAATTAAGTTATTTGTTAATGCAAAAATATCTCGCGAATCCATGATATATTAGCTGATGCAGGTGAAGACAACAGCATTAAGAGGAAATTTATGCCCTGCAAAAAAACAGAAGATTTCAACTTTGAAAAGTCGCTAGATCACTTAACTGCACTTATCGAACAAATGGAGCGGGGAAACCTTCCTCTCGAGGAATCGCTTAAAAGCTTTGAAAAAGGGGTAAGATTGATTCGTGAATGCCAAAAAGCGCTTGAAACAGCAGAGCAGAAAGTAAAGATTTTAACAAATCAATCAGGAAAAGAAACATTAATGTCTTTTGATTTTAAATCCAATAATGATGATTAATGCAAGATATGACAGACTACTTTTTTCACTCCTCGCTTTAATTCTATCGATTGGAATGAAAATCTCTCCTTGCTGACCTTCGAATTGGTTAAGCTCAGCACCAAAAGCATGACCATAAATAACTTCTAGCGTAACCGGCAAAGCACCATTTTCGTTACGTTGGTCTTCGTAAGATTTCAGCATGCACTGCCAATGCATTTTTCCTGTTAATCCTTTACAACGACCTTTAGCCGCATTATGTGCACCTATTAACTTTAAATCTTTCAGTAATTGAAAAATAGAAGAATAATGCACAGTAAGTTGCTGCATATCCATAACTGGATCTACAAAACTTAAATGGGTTAGGGTATCGCCAATATCATGCATATCATAAAATGCATGTACGTGCCACCTTCCATCTGAAAAGCTCTCCCGCAATTCTTTCAATGTCTCTGGCCCCATTGTACTAAATAATAATAATCCCTTAGGTTTCAAAACTCGCCGGCATTCTCCTAAAGTTTGTTGAAGATTCACAGACCAGTGAAAAGTTAAATTAGAAAAAATTAGATCTATCGAACAATCTGCAAATGGCAATGACGTATATTCTCCTACCACTCCATTTCTTCCTTGTAAAAGCATCGGCAAGGAGGATTCTATACCTACTATACTTGCCGTATTATATCGCTTCTTAAGATGCCGCATCGTATAACCCGTTCGCATACCAAAATCCATTATCCACGTAGGCTTAAGGCGAATAAAATCGAGCCGATCCAGCAGGCGATCTGCAATAAGATTGGGAATCTTAGCGCTACCATCATAAGTTCTTGCAGCAGCAGATAAAGATTTTTCCACAGCACATCTATCGATAACAAAAGACTCTTTTATCACAAGAGAACCTATCTTAAACGGTTTTGAGCCAGGAACCTAGAAAATATTGAGTACTATCTTCATTTAGGAGTACCTAACCTTTTGGCTATTTAGAATCACCAAATAGGGAACCACATCTACGGTTGAGGATTTTAAATTCCAAAGGATTCAGGATAGCTTTCCAATATGCTATTGAACAATGTGCGTCATTATAATCCAATTAAATTTAACAGACATTCGTTATTTATTCCCTTATAAAAGCCCTATTGGCCATTTAATAATGTAGCTGAAATTTCGTCAAAAATTCTTTACAGAAATTTTCTTGCTAAACGCTTTATTGAAAAATAAACAGCTATTTGATGATGTTATAATGATTGGGAAACGCGGTTAATGAAATAGTGAAACTGTTAAGATTAAAAACAGTGTGGAGTAAATCGAAGTATGGTATTACGCTGAAAAGAACATGAAATATAACAAACTTCACGTTCCTTCGGCTTGATCACGGGATGCAAGCGATAATGAACAAGCCGTAGGTAGTTTATTCTTTAATCGGTATTAAATCAGTAATGGTCCCTTTATACATTTCGCAAGCCATCATCACTGTTTCTGATAACGTTGGGTGTGGATGGATGGTTAAAGCCAGGTCTTCGGCGTCACAACCCATTTCAATAGCTAAAGCTACCTCGGAAATCAAATCTCCGGCATTGACGCCTACAATACCGCCTCCTATCACCATGCCGTTTTCATCAAATAATAGTTTTGTAAAACCCCCACTACGATTAAGCGACAAGGCACGACCACTCACTACCCAGGGCAATACTCCTTTTTTATATTTTATGCCTTCTTTTTTGGCTTTATTTTCAGTTACCCCAACCCAAGCAACTTCAGGATCCGTATAAGCTACGGCTGGAATACAACGGGCATCATTATAATGTTTTTTTTCATCCGCAATGACTTCAGCAGCTAAACGTCCTTCATAAGTCGCTTTATGCGCTAACATGGGCTGACCTACTACATCACCAATTGCGTAAATGTGCGGAACATTTGTACGCATTTGTTTATCAACCGAAATATAACCTCGCCCATCTACTTTCACGCCTGCTTTTTCTGCATCGATCAATTTCCCATTCGGCGTACGTCCCACAGCCACTAAAATACAATCATATTTCTGAGGTTCTGTAGGCGCATTTTCACCTTCAAATGTCACATAAAGTCCATTTTTTTTGCTTCCACTTTAGTAACACTAGTTTTTAATAAAACAGCTTCGTAGAAGTTTTTAATGCGCTGATGTAGGGGCTGAACAATATCAGCATCTGCTCCTCCCGAAATAATTTGATCCATCCTTTCCACAATACTGATTTTCGCACCCAATGCATGGTAAATCGTTGCCATTTCTAAGCCGATGATACCCCTCCAAGAACTAACAAATGCATCTTGATATTTTCTAGTTCTAATGCTCCTGTTGAATCTATAATGCGAGGGTCTTCAGGAAGAAATGGTAATTTAATGGGTGAAGAACCAACAGCAATAATCGCTTTCTCAAAACGGATTACTGTTTTCTCTTTTTTGCAACAGTAATTTCATTGATGCCAGTAAATTTTCCAAAGCCAGTGCAAAGCTCCACTTTTCGTTGTTTGGCCATCATCTTAAGGCCACCCGTTAATTTCTTTATAACACTTTCTTTCCAACCTCGAATTTTTTTTATATCTAATTTTGGTTTACTAAAACTGATCCCTAACGAAACAATGTCATTAACATCGCCTATCACTTTTGCTATGTGCAACAATGCTTTTGAAGGAATACAACCGACATTCAAACATATACCGCCAAGGGTCTCGTATCGTTCGACTAATAACACCTTTTTGCCCAGATCCGCCGCACGAAATGCAGCAGTGTAACCGCCCGGGCCACTACCTAGCACAACGACTTCAGTTTCAATTTCTTTTTCCATTTTTCCTCTCAGTTTTATTAGAACTCTGATTGTATCATCAGGACTATGTTACGCTCATCCGTCTTCCTATAATCAAACTACAAATGATAGTTACAATAATAACATTCTTATATCAGATAAAAGTGTTGCTAAATAAACAACAAAACGGGCGGCCTCTGCCCCATCGATAACACGGTGATCGTAAGATAGACTCAACGGCAACATTAATCGCGTCTTGCAATCACCCGTTTTATCGCAAATAGGTTTCCATTGCATTTCAGAAATTCCTAAAATTGCTACCTCCGGCACATTGATGATAGGTGTGAATGCTGTACCGCCAATACCACCTAAACTCGATATACTGAAACAACCTCCTTGAATATCATTAAAACTCAATCCATTCGTACGTGCTTTCTCGCTAATTCTCCTCAATTCTTTAGCCAATTCAAGTAATCCCTTTTTATCTGCATCACGAATTACTGGCACCACTAATCCTTCTCGTGTATCTACTGCTATGCCAATGTGAAAATATTTCTTTAAAATTAAATTATTACTAGAATGATCTAATGAAGAATTAAAATGTGGAAATTCTTTCAGTGCATTAATTACTACTTTAATGATAAAAACGAGTAGCGTTAATCGCACATTTTGTTTAGCGGCGTATTCTTTTTGACTTTGACGAAATGCTTCTAGCTCAGTGATATCAGCTTCTCCAAATTGGGTAACATGAGGAATCGTCATCCAATTACGACTCAAATTGATACTCGTGGCTTTTTTAATTTTAGACAGTGGTTTTTCTTCAAAAGCCCCAAACTTAGAAAAATCAATGACAGGAGCTGAGGGGAATCTCATTTTCTCAGCACCTTTTTTTCGATAGACATTTTCAATTGCTGCTTTATAAACTGCTGCACATCTTCTTTCAAAAGACGGTCTTTTTGCCCAGTGCCCTTTATCTTTGTTAAATCTATGCCAAACTCGTGAGCGATACGGCGAACAGCAGGTCCAGCATGAATGGTGATTCCAAAACCTTCTGATATTTTTTTTTCGAAGTCTTTTGTTTTAAGTGCTTTTTTCTCTGATTTTTCTGATTCTCTGGTGAGTGTTTCTTTTTTAGATGTTTCTTCTTCCTTCGCTTCGATAGTTAAAATTTTATCGCCTTCTTCAAGCCTGTCGCCCACTTTAACTTGAATATCTTTAATTTTCCCTGCTAATGGCGATGGAATATCCATCGAAGTTTTATTGGCTTCTAAAGTGATCAAACTTTCTTCTTTTACAATGCTGTCACCAGGTTTAACCAAAATTTCAACAACACTAACTTCAGTCACTCCACCAAGATTAGGTACAGCAATTTGTTCGATACGATTTGTCACAGTTTTCCCCTTTTTATTCTATTCTGATCCCAAATCCTACCAATTCTAGAGCTTTTCTTTTTTGTCGCTTCAATCTGGTGAGAAGGTACTCCCTCGCAGAATAATACCCCTTTCATCCTGCATTCCACGATCAATCTAACAGAAATGAGTTTTTACAATGTCCAAGGATCGGGACGATCAGGTTCAATACCTAATTTTTTCATTGCTTTAATAAGCTGATCTTTTTTAAATTCACCTTGGTCCATTAAAGCTTTCAATGCGGTATAAACCACCATTTTAGCATCCACCTCAAAGAAATCACGTAGTATAGGTCGTGTATCACTGCGACCAAAACCATCAGTACCTAACACATAGTAAGGTCCCTTAATAGCTTTACGAATTTGCTCAGCTTGTAATTTCACATAATCTGTTGCAGCGATTACTGGCCCTTTTTGATCTTTTAAACATGCTTCGACATAACTTTGTTTTGCTGGTACTTCAGGGTGTAAACGATTATAGCGATCTATCGATTCAATATCATGACGTAGTAAATTAAAGCTGGGTACACTCCATATATCAGCTGCAACATTAAATTGTTTTCCCAAAATTTCAGAAGCGGCGATAATTTCTCGCAAAATAGCGCCTGCTCCTAACAATTGTACACGCTTTGATAATCTTTCATTACCTCGTTTAAACAAATACATCCCTTTCACAATGCCTTTTTCAACGCCTTTTGGAATTGCCGGGTGCTCATAATTTTCATTCATCAATGTGATATAATAAAAAACGTTTTCTTTATCTTGATACATACGACGCAAACCGTCTTGAATAATCACCGCTAATTCATAACCAAAGGTAGGATCATAAGAACGACACGTTGGCACAAAACCGAACATCAACAAATTGTGAGAATCCTGATGTTGTAATCCTTCGCCTGCTAAAGTGGTTCTACCTGCCAATCCTCCGAAAATAAAACCACGACTTTGCATATCAGCCGCAGCCCATACCAAATCACCTACACGTTGGTAACCAAACATGGCATAGTACGTATAAATTGGAATTAGAGGACAACGATTGTTAGCGAACGAGGTTGCTGCTGCAATCCAACTAGCCATCGCGCCAGCTTCTGAAATGCCCTGTTGCAGTAATTGACCCCTTTTATCTTCTCGGTAAGAAATCAGTTTTTGCTGATCTTCTGGCGTATATTTTTGCCCTTCTACTGCGTAAATACCAGTCTGACGAAACAAACCTTCCAATCCCAGCGTACGTGCCTCATCAGCCACGATAGGAAGAATATGATCTTTAATATTTTCATCTCTCAGCAGTAATCCCATAATCCGAGAGAAAACAGCGCAAGTCGAAATAGTGCGGCTGTCTGTGCCATTTAAAATGGGCTCAAAAAGATTTAAATCTGGCACTTTCAATGGCTCAAAAGTTCCCTCTCGTACAGGTAACAAGCCTCCTAGTTTTTTACGTTGTTCAAGCAAATAACGTAATTCAGAACTATCATCTGCTGGCTTATAAAATTCAAGATTGCTTAATTGCTTATCAGATAAGGGTAGCTCAAAACGCTTGCAGAAAATTTTCAATCCTTCTTCGCTAATTTCTTCTAGGTTATGAGCAATATTTTGCGATTCACCTTCTTTTCCATATCCGTATCCTTTAACCGTCTTAGCAAGAATCACCGTAGGTTGGCCAGTGTCTTTCATCGCTTCGGCATAAGCTGCATATACCTTCTGTGGATCGTGACCGCCGTCAGTGAGTCGCTTTAAATCATCATCGCTCATATCCGAAACGAGTTCCAATAAGTCTGGGTATTTACCAAATAAATGCTTGCGCATATAGGCACCATCCTTAGAACAGCAAGCCTGATACTCTCCATCAACCATTTCATTAACGCGTTTTAACAGCAAACCAGATTTATCTTTTTCAAATAACTGCTCCCATTTCCGACCCCAAATGACCTTAATTACTCGCCACCCAGAACCACGAAAAACACCCTCGAGTTCTTGAATAATTTTCCCGTTACCTGAAACCGGTCCATCAAGACGTTGCAAATTACAATTAATGATAAAAATCAGATTATTTAATTTTTCTCGACTGGCGACTAATAAAGCACCCAACGTTTCCGGTTCACCAGTTTCGCCATCACCACAAAATGCCCAGACTTTCCGATTGGCAGTATCTTCCAATTCACGATAATGTAAATATTTCAGCATTTGTGCTTGATAAATGGCCATTAAAGGTCCCAATCCCATAGAAACTGTGGGGAACTGCCAAAAATAGGGCATTAAATGAGGATGGGGATAGGAAGATATCCCCTTGGTAAAAGCTTCTTGACGAAAGTGAATTAAATCTTGTTCATTTAAACGGCCTTCAAGAAAAGCTCGTGCGTAAATACCTTCTGAAGAGTGGCCTTGAAAAAATACTAAATCGTCTGCTCGAAAAAAATAATTTAAACCCACTTCATATAATGTTGCGATAGAGGCATAACTAGAAAGGTGTCCACCTAATCCTGCCTTTTTGCGTCCAGCTCGCATTACCATAGCTAGTGCATTCCAACGCATGAAATTAGTGAGGCGTTCCATCACCTTCACTTCATCTTCAGATAATTTCATTTTTGCTTTGTCAGGTAGCGTGTTAACATAAGGCGTTTGAATACCAGCAGGGATAGAAATGCCAAGCTTTCTAGCATGCCCCAGTAGCTGATTTAAAATGAATGCTGCTCTTTCAATGCTCTCGTATTGCATGACAGAATCAAGTGCTTCTTTCCACTCCTGGGTTTCCACGGGATCCACATCCTGAGAATTCAGGTTTTTTCCAGTCATAATCTACTGCCTACTTTACATTTTAAAATGATCAAGCCTAAGCTAGTTATAAATAATATAACTACACTACAATACCACAACACACGATTAATCAAATTTAAATAACTAATAGCCTTGTTTTCGTGAGATAACAGTTTGATTTTCCTATCATCTGCATGTTGTTAAACCTCATCTTGTCCACTGGCTTCACGGGTGCGTGGTTGCTTTGTCTATGAATACAATGTTGATACCACAAATTCAGGGTTAGTAAAAGCAGCTAATCAATATCCATAATCTTTTACACACAGCGTTACGTTCGAAAACAGTAACCTGTCTTGTCTGATCGCCAAAGCATTTCAAACTCCTCATCACTAACATCAAAATCAAAACGAAAAAATATAGCAAAACGCTGATAGATGTGTGTAAATATCTGAGTTGTAGTCGGCTGAATCTCATTTCCCTGATTAAAGAACGTATATTCATGAAATACTATTAAAAGGGATAGGGTGATAGTTAAATATCTCTACGATAGTCAATAAATGACATATTACAAACCACTTAAATAGCATAGTAGTAGAAGAATAATAATCCTGGTACCCAATATTAAGTCCCAGCGAAATCGGGAAACGTTCAAACCAATCATGGTACTTTGAATAACTTTCAAAATAAAACCATCCTAATAGCTGAACATAAACAATGGCAGAGTAAAAGTCATGTTTTTGTTCCAAAAGCCTCGGAGCAGTTCAATCCCGTCGTAAACGGTCAGATACAGCCATTGGTGTTGGATATTGCATGACTACCCAATAGGAGGATATGACAAACGATAATATTGTCGTTGCTTCGATTAAATAAGCTGCTTTATCACTGATTAAATGGTTGGCTAATGCTACATAAGCAATAATCAACGAAAATTCACTGATTTGGGCCAATCGTATCCCTACTTCCCAAGCTACCTGTTTCGATTCGCCCATCCATCGCAATAATACTCGATAAATGATGGGCTTTGTCATCATCAATAACACTAGCAAAATTAGCGAGGGGATAATAACATCTGGTAAGAACCGTAAGTTAAACGTTGCTCCTACAGAAAAGAAAAATAATACCAAAAAGAAATCCCGAACGGGCTTCAAGCTTTCAGAAATATAAACTGATACCGGAAGCCGTGAGGCGAGACTAACCCCCGCTATAAAAGCGCCAATCTCAGCCGACAATCCTAACACAGAGGCTAATTCAGCCATGCTTAAACACCAGCCAATGGCTAATAAAAACAGATATTCTTTAACGCGATTAAATTTCGAAAACAAAGGAAACAAGACAAAGCGATGAAATAAATAAGCAAAAATTAGAGTCGCGGGGAATCCAAATATTAGTAACGCAACATCAATCAATACGTGTCCTCCGTGTCCCATGCCATGTAGCAAAAACAAGACGGCAATGGCAATCAAGTCTTGCAACAACAAAACACTAATCATCACCTCACCGGTATGTTGATGATGCAAAATCGTCGTAGGTAACAATTTGATGCCAATGATGGTGCTAGAAAACATCATTGCACTACCAACCACTAGGCATTCCATCCATAAATACCCAAAAAATAAGTCACCAGATAGCCAATCGTCGTAAAGACTAATGAACTAATTAACCCAATCCATTTGATTTCTTTAAACATGGTGATCAATTTTTGCGGTGGCAGATTCAATCCTAAAAGGAACAGTAAAAATATGATACCTACATCGCTGACCGTGCGAAGCATGTCTACATTATCAATGAGCCTTAATCCCCACGGCCCAAACAAAATGCCTAGCAAAATATAGGCTACCAGCATCGATTGGCGTGTTACTAAGGCAAAGGTGGATAAAATAGCCGCGCCTGTGAAAATAAGAAAAATAGAAAAGATAAGATTATGCTCAAGCATACAAATCCTGCTGAATTTTTAATTACGTGCTATTGAGAAATGCACTGCTATACATATCACTACGGCTTAATTCAATATAACCACAATGAATTCCAAAAATTTTCATTCTACCTCCCCCTATCCTCTACCAAATTGGTGTCATGTAACAATGATGAATCTTACCTAACTCAAGATCTAAAATTCACCTATTAGTATTCCAACTAAGATAAATTTCCGCGAAATCTTTCATGATAGTCATCCATAACTACTATATTATGCAATTTCCCTTCATATTTTTCCATTTCCGATCCCTTACTATTTTGACAAAAAATATACTTAATTCTTTAAACATGTTTATTTTCTGTGAAAAATATGTTTTTTGTCATCCAAATCTAAAATTAGAGAGGAACAATACCGGTAAAAGCGAAAAGAAAAATATAAGATGTGGCTTGTAAACTTGATTACACTCCGAAAGGAAGCTACACTCGAAGTAGCTGCTACTAAAGCTAAAAAATTGAGACTTTCAAAAAACGTAACGTTAAGATAAATTTTTGGAAAAAACGAGCAGACTGTCCGTGTTAAGTCTATTTGAAACTCGACCTCATAAAACCATCATATCGGGAACAGAGATAACAGATCTTCAGTAAGTGTTTTCTTTTCCAATATTGACATCTATACCAAAGATAATGTCGTAATAATCAAGTCGCAATAACTAACCATCTTTTACAAATCTTCTCTGCAGGCAACGGCACTAATCCAGCGCAGAAATCGACAACAACTGAATCATGTCAGGGAAAAATATCATAAAAATTATCTTGTGTCAATTCTCATGAGACTCAATTAAAAACTTCTTTACCAATTCCAATTATCTTTAAAATGCGATCACGAACTTCATCCACACTCCCTAAACCAGAAATACGATGATATTTTCGGAGATTAGGATCACAGGATTTGCCCCACTCTGCGTAATAATCGCTTAACGGACTGGTCTGCTCCCGATAAACAGCTAATCGTTTATGAGCTGTTTCTTCATGATCATCAATACGCTGTATTAGCGGCTCACCTGTCACATCGTCCTTATTAGGCGATTTGGGAGGATTATAAAGTCGGTGATAAGTCCGTCCTGAAGCGGGATGAATAAGCCGACCTGTCATACGGGAAATGATTTCTTCTTCTGGTACTTCAATATCAATTACTGCATCGATTTTAATGCACGCAGCACGTAATGCTTCTGCTTGTATAGTCGTTCGCGGAAATCCATCAAGCAAAAAACCATTTTTACAATCTGGATGATTAACTCGCTTTTTTATCAGCGCAATCATAATTGCATCTGATACCAGACCCCCGTTTTCTATTATCTTCTTTACATCATCTCCTAGGGATGGCTTTGTAAATGGCGTTTCGGCTTTGATTGCTAAACGCAGTATCTCTCCGGTTGAAATCTTTGGAATACCCAATGAGTCAGAGATGAACTCTGCCTGCGTGCCTTTACCGGCCCCTGGCATTCCCAATAGGATGATTCGTATCTTCTTCATCAACCGTTCTTACAATAAACTGGGCAATTATATCATGATCAAGCTGAAAAACCACCCTGAGTCGCACCAAACTCACTGTGTTTTTTTTGACGAGGAGAAAATAAAAAGTCCCTGGCTAACCACCTTGCTTTTAATACTTCAACGGTCAAATAGGTTTATTTAATGTTGCACTAAAAGACGGTAATTCTGATGGATATTTTCTATAAAAACACACAGGCACTTTTGTGTTTGATACTTACACGATCTGCCCTTCCAACTCACATCGCAATGTTGCCATCATTACCATTGTACCACACAATGTTATCAGTTATCCTCCTTCAATTGTTGCTCTACACGTTAACTAGCTGATATTAATTAGCGAAATACACCACTTATAAAGATGTGCCATACAGGAAAAAGTAAATAAAAACCAGCAAAAGCAATAAAGTAACTAATAACTCCAGGATCATTATTCCGAGATCCATTTATCTATGCAATAAATCGAACACCCGCCCTGAAACGGGGGGATGCTTTCTAAATGACAGATGATTAAACCGCCAACATTTGGCTTTCCGTTGAAAAATTCCCTGAGTAAAATGATGTAAATCACGTACATTGATTTGACCATCTAGCAGAACCAAAGCTTACTCGGCGACCAACAAAGATCATGTCCATGGTAAATAGAGCCTGTGCTGTACACGTCCACCCCTTCTCCGATGGATAAATTAATGGCGTCGTAAAATCGCTCACTTCGATAGCGCTAAAATATCTTCAAGAGACCATTTTTTACATTGGGGTAAGTCCGTAATTTTTCGAAAACTCATTGGGACGATGACACGAAAAACGTTCTTTAACAGCTAAATCACTTATGAAACCCCACCGTCACTAGGACAACAGACAGTAACGATTGACAGCAAATAAACAAGCACATATGGTCGTTGTTTCAACAACCAAACACCCAAGAAAAACTAACAACAGGATAAAAAGTGAAAGACAACTGTCCCAGACAACGTCAAAATATTCACATGATCGAGCGTAACATATTTGCTATACTTTTCACATGTTTGATAACCTAGCTCATCGTTTAACAACTAGCATTAACAAGATCCGTGGCTTAGGGCGGTTGACAGAAGAAAATATTCAATCGACATTGCATGACATTCGCTCTGCGCTTTTAGAAGCGGATGTTGCTTTAGTGGTCATCAATAATTTTATTGATCGGGTCCGGGAAAAAGCTGTCGGACAAGAAGTTACTTGGAACATTCGTCCAGGTGACGCTTTAATCAAGAAGATTCAAGACGAACTGACCCACATTCTTGGCGATAAGGAATCCGATATTAATCTTAATGCCAAATTGCCTATCGTCATCGTTGTAGCTGGTTTACAAGGTTCAGGTAAGACCACTACCGTCGCCAAATTGGCGCTATGGTTGCAAGAAACTCGTAAAAAATCAGTGTTGGTTGCTTCTGCAGACATTTATCGTCCAGCAGCCATCAACCAACTCGAAACTTTGGCTCAACAAGCAAATGCTCAATTTTTCAGAACACAAACACATCAAAAACCGACAGATATTGCCACTGCCGCTTTAAAATACGCTAACAAGCAATTCATCGATGTGCTGATTCTGGACACAGCTGGCCGTTTACATATCAACGACGAATTAATGCAAGAAATGAAAGCGATTAGCGACACCGTAGATCCCACTGAAATGCTATTAGTGGTAGATAGTATGATGGGTCAAGACGCAGTTAACGTGGCAAAATTATTTAGTGACTCCTTGCCTTTAACCGGTGTGATCTTGACAAAAACAGAGGGCGATGCCCGCGGTGGCGTTGCCCTCTCGATGCGCATGATTACGGAAAAGCCTATTAAATTTATGGGTGTAGGTGAAAAAATGGACGACCTCGAACCATTCTATCCTGAGCGTATGGCGTCGCGTATTTTGGGGATGGGTGATATTGTTAGCCTGGTTGAAGAAGCCAAACGTAAAGTTGACAAAAAAAGGCGGAAAAAATTGCGAAAAAATTGAAAAAAGGTAAGAATTTTAACTTCGATGATTTCTTGACGCAATTACAGCAGATGAAGAAAATGGGCGGTTTACAATCATTATTAGGTAAATTCCCCAGAATAGCCCAACTTCCTAAAGGAGCAGCTGTGATTTTCGATGATAAATTACTGGTAAAGATGCAGGCTATTATACAATCAATGACACTAAAAGAACGTCGTTTTCCTACACTAATTAATGGCTCTCGCAAGCGTCGTATCTCCAACGGTTCAGGAACCACACTTCAAGACGTCAATAAGCTCTTAAAACAATTCGATCAGATGCAAAAGATGGTAAAGCGCATGAAAGGTGAAAAAGTGAATAAAAGACTTAAGCAAATGCAAGGTCAGCTCCCCAATGACTTATTTAACCACTTTACTCCTAAGTAATTACGATAAATCTGTTTAAATTTTCCTATTGCATCTAACCTCTAATTCACATAAAATGCTTGCCATTCAACGAATGCAGGTAGCTACATGGTAGTTATTCGTCTTGCCCGCAGAGGCAGAAAAAAATCCATTCTATCAGATTGTGGTAGCCGATTGTCGCCGGCCGCGCGATGGTCGGTTTATTGAACGCATAGGTTGTTACAATCCTGTGGCTAAGGGCTGTAATGTCATACTACAAGTGGAAAAAGAGCGCATGGTCTATTGGCTCAGCCAAGGAGCGCAAGCTACTTTGCGTGTACAACATTTGATTAAAAAGCTCGAAAAATCCTCTGAAAAAGCTAAAAAAATATCTTAGGGAAAGGTAAGCTCAGGTATCTTCAGTCTGAGTGCCAGTCTACAGAGGCTCAAAAAGTACAAGATAAAGCAGCTAATATCGAAAAGGCAAAGGTGGAAGAAGTGCCTTGTGGCTAGAGAGATACGCGCTTTTATGCCCAACAAAGTCATTATGGGACGCTTTACTAAGCCTCATGGTGTCCGTGGCTGGATAAAAGTTGTTTCTTTTACCGATCCTATTGAAAACTTGCTAGATTATAAAATCTGGCAGGTCCAGCGCCGCGACGCATCACAAATAGTTACCATACAGAGTGGAAAAATATGCGGTCCATTTTTGATTGTAAAACTAGAAGGGATAGAAGATCCTGAAACCGTAAAATATTATACAAACGGTTTTATTGCGATTGAACGTGGGGCTCTGCCCTCTTTAAAAGAGGGTGAGTATTATTGGTTTGATTTAATTGGTTTGCGCGTTATTTCTATCGATGGCCTTAATTTCGGAACTGTTACCTCGCTGATTGAGACAACTGCAAACGATGTCCTAATCGTGAAAGATAGATACCATGAACGGGCAATTCCTTACATCTCAAAAGTAATTAAATCTGTTAACGTGGAAGAAAATAGTATTATAGTTGATTGGGGGGCAGATTTTTAATATGCAAATTGGCCTCATTACCCTTTTTCCTGAAATGTTTAAGTTTCTAAAGTACGGTGTGGTTGGTCGCGCCCTGGAATACCGCTTACTGAAGCTTTCTTTTGGAACCCAAGAGATTATACCTCTGATCCACGTCGTACCGTGGATGATCGACCTTATGGCGGTGGCCCAGGGATGGTTATGAAATTTGAACCGCTTCAGGCAGCCTTGACGGCCGCGAAATTGGCATTAGGACAAACCACAGAAGTAATTTACTTAAGTCCTCAAGGAAAACCCTTAACGCAATCCGTTATCTTAGAAAAAGCTCGCAGTAGCCGATTTGTGCTCATAGCTGGGCGCTACGAAGGCATTGATGAGCGTATAATTGAAGCTGAAATAGATGAAGAATGGTCGATCGGTGACTATATTGTCAGTGGTGGCGAACTTCCCGCTATGGTCTTCATTGATGCAATAACCCGACTTCTTCATGGCACCTTGGGTCATGAAGATTCCGCTTCTCAAGACTCGTTCACTTCAGGTTTCCTAGATTTCCCACATTATACCAGACCAGAAAAAATCGCAGGCTGCTCAGTCCCTGAGGTCCTCTTAAGCGGCAATCATGCTGCTATTGCCAGATGGCGGCTTAAACAATCTCTTGGAAGGACTTGGCAAAGGCGCAAAGATCTGCTACAAAGACGTTCCTTAACTGAAGATGAGCAGCGGTTGCTTGACGAATTTATTGAGGAATTATCATGAATAAGATTATCCAGGCACTTGAGGCAGAGCAAATTCAGGATAGAAAAATTCAGAATTTTCGTGTCGGTGACACAGTGATCGTACAAGTGAAAGTGAAAGAAGGGAACCGTGAGCGTCTTCAGGCTTTTGAAGGATTAGTTATTGCTAAACGTAACCGTGGTTTAAATTCATCTTTTACAGTTCGTAAAGTGTCGCATGGGGAAGGTATAGAACGGGTTTTCCAACTTTATAGTCCCTTAATTGCTTCCGTTGATGTAAAGCGCCATGGTGATGTGCGCCGTGCTAAACTTTATTATTTGCGTAATCTGGAAGGCCGTAAGGCGAAAATTAAAGAAAAAATTTAATTGCTGTATGTCAGACGATATTATCTATCAAGCCACTGTTGCAACGCCGGTTGGGAAAATTGGTGTTCACGCGCCAGACCGATTTTTACTCGGCATTGATTATCTACACGATAGTGAGCTTATAATCAAACCTAAAACGATAGTGGCTAAAGAAACAGTGGAACAGCTATTATGTTATTTTGCAGATCCTAAATTTCCGTTTGATCTTCCACTGACGCTGGATGTCACACCTTTTCAACAATCTGTATTAGATGCCTTGCAAAAAATCCCAGTTGGCACTACGCAAAGCTATGCAGAATTAGCCAAATGGCTAAATACGAAAGCCCAACCCATTGGCAATGCCTGTCGGAAAAACCCCATTCCTATTATTATTCCATGCCACCGCCTCGTTGCTGCAAACGATTTAGGGGGATATAGGAGTATCACTAAGGGCTCGCTTCTGGGAATTAAACGCTGGCTTTTACAGCATGAAGAAATTTGTCAACCGTGTACACAACTGGACTAAAAAAGAGATTTCAGACCACTTAGAATATAGAATAGGCTCATGTATATATGGATGAGATAGGCTCATGTATATATGGATGAGCCCGTAATACAAAAAGAACATCATGACGATAGAAGAAACACATCAAACGCGAAGAAAAGCCCCATTGATATAAATTAAATTTCCTAATTTTTTATAAAAAGGTTTCTTGGTAGAAACAACCACCCTATACTTCAGTCATCGAATTTCGTCAACCCACCTATGTGTTAACACTAAATACGCCCAATAAAACCACTCATAACTAATCGTTTCCACTCTGTTACCGCACTACCATAATAAAATTCTTAGACAAAAACTATTTCTTAAAAAGCGGCACTCCTATATTAAGACGTCCTAAAATAGCAAGAAAATTGGAAGGGATCCCTAAATGAAACACTCTAACATACAAAAAGCAGCAATAGATATAACGAGCGAAGCCAAAAGGATCATTGACAACCTAGAACGATGATTAATGATTTTGAATTAAAAAGCAAGAAATCTCCATAGTTACAATAAGATGACAATCTACCTACAATCCGGTAGACTATCGTCATGCCATTATCTTCCGCTTTTATTCCAGTTTATTGTTTTGGTCTCATCGCCATCACAGGCAAAAATGCCTTTGCCTTCCTTCAAGGACAATTAACCTGTGACATGCGTGAAATCAACGAAACGCGTTGTTTATTCAGCGCTTGCTGTAATCACAAAGGTCGAATGATGGCAAACTTTTTCATCTTACAACGAAACGAAAATTATTATTTTCTTTTACCAAAATCTATGATTGAACCTACTATTACTCATTTAAAAAAATACGCCGTTTTTTCAAAAGTGGAATTAACATCTACTGATAATGCTGATAATACAAGGGCAGTGGAATACTGTGGGTCAGAAATAGTTCTAAAAGAAATGGACGAAAATACCTGGCGCTTGGCAAATATCAAATCGGGCTGGGTTTGGATTTATCCTAAAACTAGCGATGTACTAATCCCTCAAATGATTAACTTACAAAAATGGGGCGGTGTAACCTTCAATAAAGGTTGTTACACCGGACAAGAAATTATTGCACGAAGCGAATATCTTGGCAAATTAAAACGTCATCTTTATCGCGCGCATGTAATTGGCAACAAGAAACCAGAACCAGGCGAGGAACTAAAAAATCAAAATGACCAACCTGTTGGGATTGTGGTGGAATCAGCTCAAAATGAGAACGCTGAATATGAATTACTAGCTGTACTTCAAGACCATTCCCTTGAAAAGGAAATTATTTTAAATCACTTTCACTTGAAAAATCTGGAAAAAGCTCCTTACCCTACGGCATGACTACTTTCCTCGTCTGTAGCTTATTACTCATTGATCCTATGCCAAGAAGGAATATCATTTAATTTCTCCTGTACTCTTAGCATAGTCCTGCAGGATTGACTGGTTGTTTAAACTGTACGGCTGCTGCTAAGAGCGATGAGATGGGACAATAACAAATCTTACTTCACTTCGATCGCAATAACGGAAATAAAATCACATCACGAATGGATACTTTGTCAGTAAATAGCATAACTAAACGATCAATGCCAATACCTTCTCCTGCTGTGGGAGGGAGCCCGTATTCAAGCGCCGTAATGTAATCTTCATCGAAACTCATTGCTTCTAAATCACCTGCATCACGTGCTTTTAATTGTTCACGAAAACGGGCTGCCTGATCTCTAGGGTCATTTAATTCAGAAAATCCATTCGCAATTTCACGACCCCCTACATAAAATTCAAAACGATCCGTAACAAACTCATTTTCTTCATTAGTACGTGATAGGGGGAAACTTCCTTAGGGAAATGCGTAATAAAAACCGGTTGCTGCAATTTTTCTTCAACCAGTTTTTCAAACAATTTCGTTTGAATCTTACCTAATCCATAATGTATAGGTGTTGCAATTCCATATTGATTGGCTAAAGCACGTGCTTTATCGAAATTATCAATTTGATCTGCTTTTATCATAGGACAAGATTGCAAAATAGCATCGCGCAAAGATAAACGCCGGAAAGGTTTACTTAAGTCAATTTTAACTTTTTGATAAATTAACTGCAACGTGCCGAAAATTTTTTCAGCCAAATGGCGAATCATCTCCTCGGTCAGCATCATTAAATCATAATAAGTAGTATAGGCTTGATAGAACTCAAGCATCGTAAATTCCGGATTATGGTGAGTTGAAATTCCTTCGTTACGAAAGTTACGATTAATCTCATATACCTTCTCAAAGCCACCTATAACTAGACGCTTTAAATATAGTTCAGGAGCAATACGCAGAAATAAATCCATATTCATAGCGTTATGATGCGTTTCAAAGGGACGTGCTGCCGCACCGCCTGGCAATGGTTGCATCATGGGGGTTTCAACTTCAATAAATCCGCAGTTATCAAGAAAATGACGGATTTGGGCAATGAGTTGCGAGCGAATCAAGAAAATTTGACGTGAAGATTCGTTAACAATTAAATCTAGGTAACGTTGACGGAAGCGTTGTTCCTGATCATGAAGACCGTGAAATTTTTCTGACATCGGACGCAAGGATTTTGTCAGCAAGCGAATTTGTTCTGCTTTAACAGATAATTCCCCGGTTTTTGTTTTGAAAAGAATACCTTCAACACCAACAATATCGCCGAGATCCCAAGTTTTAAACAATGAATAAATTCCGTCTGGCAGATTATTATGCGCGACATAAACTTGCATGCGACCGCTCATATCCTGGATATGCGTAAAGCTTGCTTTCCCCATAAGACGGCGTGTCATTATGCGTCCTGCCATTTTTACATGAACGATCTTGGTAGTTAATGTTTCTCTCTCATATTGCTCATAGGCAGCATGGAGGTCAGCAGCTAAATTATCTCGCTTAAAATCATTAGGATAGGCCTGCCCATTTTCTCGCATTTTGGCAAGTTTTATCTTGCGCTGAGTAATTTGTTCATTTTCTTTTTGATGATCTTTATCTTTTAGTGCCATCTTAATTACCACCAAGAAAGTGTATCATAACTAAGCTTAAAAAGTTGTTATTCGAGACCATCACCGGCTTGTAAACAGGTATTCTCACCCATATAATGCAACCGAACTATTTAGTCTAAGACCTATTATCTCCGTGGTGGGAATCTAGGAATTAGAAACTAGCTTCTTACTCCTTCACTGGACTATCATTTCCGCGTAAAAATGATAAGCTTTAGAACTGCTTTTAGATCATTTTTCGGAACAAATGGTTAAATTATTCTCGGCTCTGCATCCTATTTTAGTGCTCTTATGTTTACCTAAAAATCGTTCCTCTATCACTTGTAGGATTTTTTTCTTTTTAGACTTTCAACCAGAAAATTCAATGAAGCAAATCAGATAGCGCCCTGAATTCAATCGCAGCTTTTTGTATGTGGTAGCGCAGTAAGGCTGTTAGGCCAAAGACTAGCAATGACTGAATCTCCTTCGAAGTTGATACAATCTTAATGAGAATACTTAACTTTTCTTTGCCTCAAGTAAAGAAGATTTTTTTACATTAAGGTAAAGCTGACAGCCTTTGCTTGCCGTTCCTTCTGGCTACTGGGACAACCTGCGTGCATAAAATTTCCACCCAATTTTACTTTCATTTAACATAATGAGTTGCGACATAATTACACTTTTTCTTGCTTTAAATAGGCCTCAATAAATAAATCAATATCCCCGTCCAGTACTGATTGCGTATTACTCGTCTGAACGCCAGTCCGCAAATCCTTCACACGAGCAGCATCTAACACATACGACCGAATTTGACTGCCCCACGTAATATCCGATTTTGAGGCTTCAAGAATCGCTTGTTTCTCGTGTTGTTTCATTATTTCGAGCTCATACAGTTTGGCCTTAAGCTGCTTTATAGATTGGGCTTTGTTTTTGTGCTGAGAACGATCATTTTGACATTGAACCACAATACCTGTTGGTATGTGTGTAATACGAACAGCGGAATCGGTTCGGTTAACATGTTGACCACCTGCGCCACTAGCTCGATAAGTATCAATTCGTAGGTCTAACGGATTGATTTCGACAGCAATATCATCGCTAACCTCAGGGGATACAAATACAGAAGCAAATGAAGTATGCCGACGATTGCTAGAATCAAAAGGAGATTTTCGTACAAGGCGATGGACGCCCGTTTCCGTGCGCAACCATCCATAAGCATAATCGCCTTCAAACTTAATCGTGGCGCTTTTAATTCCTGCTACTCCACCCGCAGAAGATTCAAGTAATATTGCTGTAAGTTTATGTTTATCTCCCCAACGCAAATACATTCGCAACAACATTTCAGCCCAATCCTGCGCTTCTGTACCCCCTGATCCCGCCTGAATATCAAGATAAGCATTACGTATATCCATTTCCCCATGAAACATACGCCGAAATTCCATTTCAATAATGAGATTTTCAAGACGGTCTATCTCGCCACGCAATTCTTTAAGAAAACCAGTGTCTTTTTCCTGTTTGATGAAATCGACCATCTTAATTACATCATTAATCGCATGCCGCACACCATCACATCGTTGAATGAGTGTTGCAAGAGTAGATCGTTCCTGATTGAGTAATCGGGCTTTCTCAATATTTTTCCAAACAGTTGGGTCTTCCAATGCATGCTGGATTTCTAAAAGGCGTATTTTTTTAGATCCAAGGTCAAAGATATCCTGCAAGGCGTCAGATCGAGCTATTAACTCACTGAGTTTTTCGTTTAAATTGACTTCTAACATAATTTTGCACAATTTTGTATATCTGGCACCATCACGATACGTAATCGCTCATGCGCGACATTATTTCTTTTCTTTTTGTAATCGTCGATTAATCGCTATCTTTTCTTCATCAGACAGCGTGTTCCACTGACAAACCTCCTCAAAGGTTCGTCCACAGCCGATACAAATTTCATCCCCCAATGCAGTAGAACTGCAAATACCAATACAGGGGGAATCGATCAGATCGCATTCACCTGAGATCTTCATATAATCCCCTCACTTTTATTCTAGCGTGAATTTGCATTCTCACCAATTTATGTAAGTAACACTTACTGACGATTTTTTATTATCCAGTCATCATTCCGTGAAAGTGGGAATCTAAGACGTTAACATGAATCATTTTCTCCCTGAATTCTCGTCTCCTATCAAGTCAGAGAACTAGAATTCAGGACTAATTAGTCATTCTTTCCTTTCAAACTGCTTGCATGGTAATGACAGATCTTGATTGATGCCCTTTTTGAAGTTATTCTAGTTTTCCATTTTTAGGAGAGACTTAATTTATGCTACAACCACGTCACTTCGTCCTCATTCTTGCTGACTCGAGCTACTCTGTTCGCTGCAATCCTTTACTTAATTTTTTGAAGAGAAAACAATGAATATTTCCAATTTTCAATTGATGAAAGAAAATAATGAAAAAATTAGTATGGTAACCTGTTATGATTATTGGTCTGCTTACATTATTTCTCAGAGTCATATTGATTGTATATTAGTCGGTGATAGTTTGGCGATGGTGATGTATGGCTACCAAAACACCTTGCCAGCTACAGTAGGGATGATGTCGCGGCATGTGCAGGCGGTAGCAAGAGGGGCTTCTAATAAATTTATTGTTGGCGACATGCCTTTTTGTTCCTATAGGAAAGATTTAACGGCAAGCATGAACGCTGTTGAAAAAATCATGCAAGCTGGTGCCCAGGCAATTAAATTAGAAGGCGCCGATGGGAATGCAAAATTAATTCGTCATGTTGTGGAATCTGGAATTCCCGTCATGGGGCACATAGGGTTGACACCTCAATCTATTCATGCGCTCGGTGGATTTAAAGTACAAGGAAAAAATAATGATGTTGCTGAAAAACTAAAAAAGGACGCTGAAGCATTATCCGAGGTAGGCTGCTTTGCCATCGTACTGGAATGTGTTCCCAGTGAATTAGCTAAAATAATTACTGACACAATTAGCATCCCCACCATTGGAATCGGAGCAGGACCTCACACATCAGGACAAGTGCTTGTATTACATGATCTTCTAGGGATAAATAATCAATTTAAACCAAAATATCTTAAGAAATTTTTAAATGGATTTGATATCATAAAGAATGCCCTAGACTTGTTTGATAATGAAGTAAAAATGACCGTTTATCCCCATATTGAAACCCATTGTTATTGATTAAAAAATGATAAAAGTAATAGATTCTCTTGTTAAATGGCAGACTGTTAGAAAGACTTTAGAAGGGTCTATTGGTTTTGTACCGACCATGGGCGATTTACATATCGGGCATGCAAGTTTGTTACAGCGATCAAAACAGGAAAATGCAGTAACCATATTAAGTCTATTCGTTAATCCCACTCAATTTAATGACAGCAATGATTTTAAAAATTATCCACGCAGGATAGAGCACGATATTACTATGGCAAATAATTATGGTGTCGATTATGTTTTCATGCCTACCTACGAAGCGCTTTATCCAGATCATTATGCCTATAAAATAATTAATGCGATGAATAATTCCCAAGAAGCTGCCTTTCGACCTGGCCATTTTGATGGTGTGCTAACAATCGTAATGAAATTACTGATACTGATCAAGCCCACAAACGCTTATTTTGGGGAAAAAGATTATCAACAATTACAATTAGTAAAAGGTTTAGTAGAAGCATTCTTCTTAAATACTAAAATCGTTGCTTGTGAAACAATTCGTAACGAATTTGGCTTGCCATTGAGTTCACGAAATCGTCGGTTGACACCAGAAGAATATCAATTGGCGAAATATTTCTCTGAGAATTTTCATTCTCATGCTTCATGTGATGAAATCAAAGAAGCTCTTCTACGAAGAGGAATCGGTGTCGAATATATTGAAGATTGTGATAATAGACGTTTTGCAGCCGTCCGTGTGGGCAATGTCCGACTAATAGATAATTTTGTTTTATCAAAAAAGTGTTAATCAATACATATTACTATGATATACCAAAATGTGCATGGATTAAGCTGTCCTGATAGAGAAAGAAGCTCTGTTGTTGGTGAATCCGTTTTGTTTTCTTTACTTCTTCAATATCCAGAATGTCCAAAATTTGGTTCTTTGATGACTAATAAAAAATATTTCCAAGTTTCGTTCTTAGACGAACGATCCTCTCTATTTGAAATCTCGTTGTTTAAATTAAAAACGTTAGTCCATCAAGAATATATGTTTAGTGATTTACAAAATTACTAGTCGGCTGTTTGATGATGGTTATTCCAAAAAAAATTTTAAATTCATTCTACATTTTTTATTAAAACAGAGAGCAAAGTTTAGTTTTCTTATTTTAACAGCTATTTTTTGGAGTGTTCATGATACAATTTATCCTTATTTCTTAAAACGTATCATTAATATTGTACAGAATTATCAAGGCGCTCCAGCTGGAATTTTCAGAGCTGTCTGGTTTTTTTCAATGTTACTTATTGCATTTTGGCTGCTCAATGAATTTTTATTACGAATGCAAGGAATCGTCTCGATTTATACTTTTCCTCAATTTCGCGCTAATATTCGAGAAGCTACCTTTAATTATGTGAAATTACATTCACACCATTATTTTGCCAGCAATTTTGCTGGTAATATTGCAAAAAAATTGGCTGATCTGCCGATAAGCTGCCAGACCATTACAGAAATTATTTGCTTTACGTTTATCACAACAGCTGTGGGAGCGTTCATTGTATTAGGTATGATGTGGTATACCAAACCTCTATTTGCATGGATTATTTTTATTTGGTTGATTTTTCACCTAGGTCTGACATCATTTCTCGTTCATTTCGGAAATAAACGTTGGGAAAAACATTCAGATGCGTCGGCGGTGTTAAGCGGAAAAATGGTTGATATATTGATGAATATTATGAATGTTCGTTTATTTTCTCGTGGTCGTTTTGAATCACAGTATCTTAAGCATTTTCAGAAAGAAGAAATTATGAAGTCGCAGGAAGCCATGTGGTTAGTTGAATACATACGTATGGGAATGGGAGGTAGCGGATTATTTCTTGTTTTTGGGATGCTTTTTACTCTTTTATATAGTTGGAGTAAAGAGTGGATAACATTGGGTGATTTCACACAAATTTCTATGCAGTCTTTTTGGCTTTTGGGATGGGTTTGGTACGTTAGTTATCAGCTAACAGTATTTATTCGAGAATCAGGGACAATTAGTAATGCCATAGGTTTACTTAAACATCAGCACGAAATTACAGACAAGCCCAACGCCAAACCGCTCATGCTTAGTCGAGGTGAAATTTTATTTAATAACGTAGATTTTACTTATTGCCAAAATCAATGGATATTTAAAAAATTAAGTGTTTCTATACCTACTGGGCAAAAAGTGGGTCTTGTAGGCTTTTCTGGTTCTGGAAAGTCTACCTTTTTAAATTTGTTATTACGGTTTTACGATATCCAAAGTGGAAGAATCTTAATCGATCATCAAAATATTGCCGAAGTTACTCAAGATTCTCTACGTGAACAAATTTCCATGATTCCGCAAGATCCTAGTTTGTTTCACCGCAGTTTAATGGAGAATATTCGTTATGGAAAATTAGAAGCTAGTGATGAGGAAATTATTCAAGCGGCTAAACGAGCCCACTGTCACGACTTTATTATGATGTTAGAAGAAGGTTATAATACGTTAGTAGGAGAGCGGGGTATTAAACTATCAGGCGGTCAACGTCAACGCATTGCTATTGCACGAGCGATGCTAAAAAATGCGCCGATATTATTACTCGATGAAGCAACTTCATCACTGGATACGATTACTGAGCAATTAATTCATGATAGTCTTTTAAAATTAATGGAAGGAAAGACAACTATTATCATTGCCCATCGGCTCTCAACATTAGCAAACGTTGATCGCATTTTAGTTTTTGATAAAGGAAAAATTATTGAAGACGGGTCGCAACAAGAATTACTGTCTCAAAATGGTCATTTTTCAAAATTATCTAATATGCAATCTAATGGCTTTTTGCCACTTTCAAAGAGCCAAAAAAATTATGGGGATCATTTTTTAAAAATGAGTGACTGTTAATAATACTTGCTGCAAAAATTACTGAAAAGTAAAAAGTATTTTGATTTAAAATAAGTAATGCCGTGCTTATAGATCGGAATTTCCCTCCTGTTGTTTAGCTCTATACTTCCATGATAATGCTATCAATATGACCAAAATACGCATAGGACAATGGGGATTTACCTTATTTTCTCAGGGGCAAAATCATTAGCACCTCGCCTTGATCGAGGTAGTTTTAATAACCAGTCCACATACACCATATCTCATATCATATTTTCTAGATAAATAACTCCCAATATTTTTCACGCACAGATAATCTGTTGTTCCATTATGATGAACAAAAAACATCCGCGCATTTATAATCTATACTCTGTATAGATGTCCAGTATCTATTCTACAGTGCCTAAAAGGAGAAAAGTGAATGATGAAGACCGCCAATGTAATATATCTGGAGTGGGCCGTGACAGATTCGAACTGTCGACCAACGGATTAAAAGTCCGCTGCTCTACCAGCTGAGCTAACGACCCCTATTAGGCTCAGATGCATAAGACGAAATGATAACTATTTCTAGAGAAATATCAATGGTTAACTCTATGGAAAATATAACAACCGATTAGAGTTTTTATAACCTAATCGGTTGAACTGCTCATCTGAGCGAATAAAATTACCTCATACAGACTTCTTCCTCAACTTGCGACAACAATATCCTTGCATGACTTTGCAAGGGACGCCGCACCACAAGTCATAAAAGTCAGCGATGAGAAGGCTATTTGTAATTTATTGGAATTCTCGCATGAACACAATGCAAATCATCAATAAAGACGCACCTATACAAATAACACTATCGGCAAAATTGAAGGTGGCGTAATGCCAGTCTTTAATATGAAAATCGATAAAATCGACGACATATCCTAAAAAAACACGATCGATGAAATTACCTAACGCACCACCGATCACTAAAGAAAGTCCAATAGCCATTACATAATCCGAACGACGCGTTCGACTTAGCCAAGAAATAAGCAAAACGACTACAGTTAAAGAAAATACTGCGAAAAAATAGATTTGCCAACCGCCTTCGGCTCCTAAAAAACTGAATGCAGCACCGGTGTTATAATTTAATGTAAAGTTTAAAAAAGGAAGAATTTTAATAGGTTTACCTATCGCCCAATGGTGAACGATCCCGTATTTTGTGACTTGATCGAAAACAGTCATTAACGCACTCAGATACAACCACGGTGAAGCTTTTTTCTTTTTCATTATCTTAATTCACTTAGGCAAAGTGTCGTACTTCCCCATCGCCGAACGCGTTACTCACGCAGCGCTCACATAAGTCTGCATGCTCTCCGATATATCCTACACATGGTCGACGTTGCCAGCATCGGGCACATTTTTCAGATTGAGCCACCTTTATTTCCAATTCTAAACCCGGAAGATTAGTCTCAAAAGCTGCCCTACTCTTTTCTTCCATCGGAAACACTTTCACTTCTGAAGTCATTAAAATAAAACGCAATTCTTCTCCTAATTTTGCAATCACCGAATAAATTTTTTCATTTGCATATACTAATACTTCAGCCATCAATGCCGATCGAATTTTCTCTTCACCGCGAGCCGTCTCTAGCGCTTTATTCACTTCGTCGCGCACTTGTAAAAGCAATTGCCATTGCTGGCCCTCTTCCTGAGATAACGTCACTGCTGGAAAATCAGAAAACCAATGCGTCAAAAATACCGAAGCTTCTCGATCGCCTGGCATAAATTGCCAAACTTCATCTGCCGTAAAACTGAGAACAGGAGCTACCCATCGTACAAAAGCTTCTGCAATATAATACAGTGCTGTTTGCGCTGAACGACGAGGTAGGCCGTTTGGTTTGCCAGTATAAAGCCTATCTTTGATGATATCTAAATAAAAACTCCCCATTTCCACCGTACAAAAATTATGAATCTCTTGATAGATAATAGGGAAACTATAATGTTCATATGCTACTATAATTTTCTCCTGTAATTGTTTTGTAACAACGATTGCCCATCGATCCAAAGCAATCAGCTGTGTCGCCGCAACTTTATGTTGCTTCACATCAAAATCATATAGGTTGGACAAAAAAACCGTGCGGTGTTGCGAATTCGCCGATAAGCATCTGAAGTACGTTTTAAAATTTCCGTGGAGACGTTAATTTCTACTGTATAATCCATGGAGGCTACCCATAAACGCAATACATCTGCCCCCATATTTTTTACGATTTCTGCTGGTAAAATAACGTTACCAATCGATTTCGACATTTTCCGACCCTGGCCGTCAACTACATAACCGTGCGTTAATACTGCTTTATAAGGCGCTTCGTCGCGAATAGCAAGTGATGTTAATAAAGATGATTGAAACCAGCCACGATGTTGATCAGATCCCTCTAAATAAAGATCTGCTGGCACGTGCAATTCAGAGTGCTCTTCCAATACACAGAAGTGCGTCACACCGGAGTCAAACCAAACATCTAAAACGTCGGTTACTTTGTCATAATAATCGGCCTCTTTACCCAATAGCGCTTTAGGATCCATATCAAACCATGCATCGACGCTATTTTTTTCAATCAGCTGTGCGACTCTTTCCATTAACTCTAGCGTATCAGGATGTAATTCTCCAGAACTTTTATGTATAAATAGAGGAATAGGAATTCCCCATAATCGCTGTCGTGAAATACACCAATCTGGTCGGTCAGCAATCATTTTACTAATGTGGCCGTCCCTCCACGCTGGAATCCATTTTGAATTTTTAATGGCATTCAATGCCATTTTACACAGTCCTTTTTTATCCATACTAATAAACCATTGCGGAGTAGCTCTGAAAATTGTTGGCATTTTGTGTCGCCAACAATAAGGATAACTATGTCGGATTATTTCTGAATGAAGCAAATGACCGCTGTCAGCCAGCATAATCATAATTGGTTCATTGGCTTTAAATACCAATTGACCCGCAACAGCTAACGTTCCTTCAATAAAATGTCCACGTGCGTCGACAGTATTATTCATAGGCAAATGGTATTTTTCAGCTACAAGATAATCTTCTAAACCATGCGCAGGCGCTGTATGCACGTTACCTGTTCCCGTGTGAGTTGTTACGTGTTCACCTAAAACGACTGGCACGGTACGAGCAAGAAAAGGGTGGTATAATTGAATGCCTTCTAGTGATTTTCCTTTTAAATTGTCATGCACTTTATAATTATCAATATTATAACGTCTCATAACGCTATCGATTAATTCTTTTGCCAAGATTAAATAAGTCGGTTGATCCCGCAATTCGCATTTAATTAAAGTGTAATACAAATCAGGGTGAACACTTACCGCTTCATTAGCAAGTAAAGTCCATGGCGTTGTTGTCCAGATTGGCATTAATACTCTACTAGTTTTTACATTTTTAACGCTAAAAAGTGCTCGTACTTTCTCAGCCTCCACCGCTTCAAAAGCGACGTCCACTGCAGGAGAGGCTTTATCACGATATTCTACCTCCGCTTCAGCCAACGCCGATCCGCAAGCAGTACACCAATGCACAGGCTTTTGTCCCCGAAATAAATATCCTTTTGCAACAATTTTTCTAAGCGCGCGAACCGTATTCGCTTCGTAAAGAAAATTCATAGTGAGATAAGAGTTTTTCCAATCTCCAATCACTCCTAGTCGCTGAAAATTTTCTTTTTGCAATTCAATTTGAGAGGAGGCATAGTCACGACAGGCCTGACGAAAATCATTTCCCGAAAGAACTTGTTCCATCTTGCCTAAGTTTTTCTCAACATTAAGCTCAATCGGTAATCCATGACAATCCCATCCAGGAATAAAGAGTGCATCAAAACCCGATAATGTTTTTGATTTAATCACCATGTCTTTGAGAGTTTTATTGAGTGCTGTACCTAAATGTGGATACCCGTTGGCATAAGGTGGACCATCATGCAAAATAAATTTCGGCTTACCTTTTCGCTTCTCTCGGATTTGTTGATAAAGATTTGATTGTTTCCATCGTGATAGCATCAATAGTTCTCGCTCAGGTAAATTCGCTCGCATCGGAAAATCAGTTCGAGGAAGATTGAGTGTATTTTTGTAATTAGTCATTACATACCCTTCTATAAAATAAGTAGCCTTAAACAAGGGAAGAATAGTAGGCTCAGAAAGCTCTGTGTATCCTTGCCTACAAAAATTTATCAAGCTACTCAATAAATTAATTACTGAAACCTTTTAACCGTTTTATTCCTAGAAATGGACTGATTTAAAAGGTGACTTGCTAAGATAATCAAACCCAGACTTGATTCGTAACGCGAATACCTAAATTCTGATTTACTTGCATACACACTCTTAAAACATCTCCATACACATTTAATTCATTCCTTTCTTAAAAATTAAGTGGCGAGTTTCAACGGGTACATTCTACGGAATCTATGCCGCTTGATATAAACACAGAAGTTATCCGTGTTAATTTCCATCGTATTCGCCTGAGTCTATTCTGTCGTGGTAATTTTTTAAGAATTTCCAAACTGACTTCAACAATAATTGAGTCATGCAGATGAAGCTATAATACGCCATTTTAGTGAAGAAGTAAGTCCATTCTCTTCGTCAGTCTATCGATGGACAGTCAATCACCCATTTTTTGAAAATATTCTTTTGCCTTAAGGACATCCTGGCGCATTTGTTCTATCAAAGCGTCTATTGTTTCAAAGCGTTCTTCCGGCCGCAGTTTATGTAGAAATTCCACTTTCAAATATCGATCATAAATGTTTTGAGAAAAATCAAATAAATAGACTTCCAATAACGGATGCGTTCCTTCAAAAGTGGGGCGGACGCCTAAGCTTGCTGTACCTGGGTAGCTTTTATTATTTAAGTAAGCACGAACTATAAAAACACCTGAAAACGGCAAAATATCTCGATGCAAATTGATATTCGCCGTTGGAAATCCTAATTCAAAACCTCGTTTTTCTCCTAGAATGACCTTACCGCATAATTGATAAGGCCCCCTAATAGAGCCTGCGCTAATGATATATTTCCGGCTTGTAGGGCTGTTCGCACCCAAGTGCTACTTATACGTTCACCCTTATAAAGCAAAGGCGACATTTCAATGGCTGTAAAATGGTATTGCGCTCCCAATCGTTTTAATGCCGGGTAACCACCTGTATGCTTAGCTCCGAAACGACAATCGTCTCCAACAATAACTGCCTTCACATATAACTGATCAATCAAAATTTGTTTCACAAAATCATCTGGGGTTAAATCTGCTAACGCTCGATTAAATCGCAAACACAGTACATAATCAATTTTCCATTTAGCTAAGGCATACCATTTTTCACGAAAGAGCATTAAGCGTGCACCTGCTTTCTGATTTGCAAAAAATTCTTTAGGTTGTGGTTCGAAGATAATGACGACAGTAGGAAGATTCAATTGTTGTCCAAGTTGTTTAAGTTTTTCTAGCAGCGCTTGATGCCCTAAATGCAAACCATCAAAATTACCTAACGTTGCTACACAACTACGCAAACGATCCGCTAAGTTATGTTTTCCACGTATTAATTCCATAATATCAATCAATTTTAACAGGCGGCCGAAGATCGCGAAGGCGAAGTCCTGAAATGCCTAATACCACTAGATAAGTAATAAATCCTAATAAAATAACGACCGTCAGATGCCATACCCGCTCGCCAATCGACCAGGCTAACCAGCGACTTATTTCTCCTAAAAAACACGAAATTACAAAGAACATTGCAACATTGGCGCATATTAATTGGAAAATTAAT
Source organism: Coxiella-like endosymbiont (assembly GCF_024730665.1). GTDB lineage: Bacteria > Pseudomonadota > Gammaproteobacteria > Coxiellales > Coxiellaceae > Coxiella. Next base: position 194,715 of record NZ_CP084737.1, on the reverse strand, counting down.
TTTTTCCAATGAACTGCTGGCACATAAATCGAATGTCGTAACAAAAAATATAATAATAAAGCTGCATTAAATGACGATACCAATGAAGTAGCTAAAGCAAGCCCTACGTGCGCCAATGGATGAATTAGCAACACATTTAAAATAAGATTAACCCCTACCATTACTGCTGCGATTTTAACTGGTGTTTTGATATTTTGTCGGGAATAAAAGGCTGACGCTAAAATTTTAACTAACATAAATCCCGGGAGACCCACTGAAAATGCACATAAGCTTTTGCGTGTCATGACAACATCACTTGTTGTAAATGCACCATGATAAATTAATGTCGCTAGCAAAGGACCTGCCAAAATAAATAAAGCAACTGCAGCTGGCACACCAATCAACATCGTCATTTTTAAAGCCCAGTCTAATGTGGCTGAATAAGCCTCAAGAGATTTTATACTATGTTGGCGCGATAAATTTGGTAGGACGACCGTTGCTAATGCAACGCCGATAACACCCAAAGGTAAATAAGTCAGTCGATCGGAATAATATAACCACGATATGCTACCTGCTGGTAAAAATGAAGCGAAAATATTGTCAGTTAATAAACTAATTTGAGCAACTGAAACACCAAATAATGCTGGCACTATTAGCTTTAATACCCGAAGCGTGCCAGGATCGCGCCAATGCCATTGAGGCATCGGTAAAACTCCTAAACGATACATAAAAGGGAATTGAATCATTAGTTGTAATACACCACCTATTAATACGCCATATGCTAATACATAAATAGGTGTGGATGAATAAGGCGCCAAAAACCACGCTACTGCAATCATGACTATATTTAACAACACCGGCGTAAGAGCTGGCACTGCAAAACGACCAAAAGTGTTTAAGGTAGCGCCAGCGAAAGCTGTTAGGGCGATTAATAATAAGTAAGGAGATGTAATGCGTAACATATGGGTGGCGTAGGTTGAGCGAACAGGATCGTTTACAAATCCCGGCGCAAAGACCATGATAATTACCGGCGCGATAATTTCGGCGAGTGCTACAACCACCAACAAGGAGGCCCCTAAGATTCCAGCAATGCAATTAATAAACTCGCATACTTCTTCTGTTGTTCGAGTAGAGCGATATTCAGATAATACGGGAACAAATGCCTGAGAAAAAGCGCCTTCACCAAACAACCGGCGCATAAAATTAGGAATCTTAAAGGCAACGACGAAAGCATCGAAAGCAGGTCCGGCGCCAAAGACAATTGCTAATACCACATCTCGGACAAAACCGAGAAGGCGAGATATGAAAGTCATGCTCGATACAATCAGTGTGGATCTAAATAATTTTCGGCTCATGATCTCTCTTATATTCATTAACTTATACATTAATCCAGGGAGAGCTAGGATACCGTAGCCTTATTCTATTTGACAAACATCCCAAAAAATGGCATACTGGCTTACCTTATTAGAAAATTCGAGAAGCCAGTGGCAAACTCGCCGCAAGCAAGAAAACGCACGCGACAACGCAAAAAACGCGAACTGCATAATGCAAGTCAGCGTTCGGCCGTTCGCACTGTCATAAAAAAGACACTAAAAAGCCTTCAGACGAATGATCGTCAGGCAGCGCAAATTGCTTTTCAAAAGGCAATACGCATTTTAGATAAAGCGGCAGCTCGACGCACAATTCATCTCAATAAGGCAGCTCGATTAAAGAGTCGATTGAACCAAAAATTAAAAAGTTTGACTTAATTATTTCTCGTGTTGTTCTATGTAAGAATTACTAGGTAGATTGTGGTCTTAATTCTGACATCGAATTTCTTCTAAGAACCTCGTTAAGTCATAGCAAAGCTGCTCTGTTCCCTCCTTCCTAATCGCTGAAATCTGATATACAGGCCCTGACCATCCTGATTGACTCACTATTCCCTGGCAGCGTGCGCTTACCTCATTCTGGAGTACTAAATCAATTTTATTGAAGACCAACCATCCAGGTTTTTCTAATAAATTTCGACTGAATTGTTTAAGTTCATCTACGATCGCTTTGATAGCTCCTGCGGGATTTGAACCATCTAAAGGGGCAATATCGATAATATATAAAAGTAACTGAGTTCGTTCTAAATGCTTTAAAAATTGGATCCCCAATCCAACTCCTTTTCTAGATCCCTCTATCAAACCAGGAATATCCGCAATAACAAAACTCTGGAACTTTTCGATACACACCACACCCAAATGAGGATAAAGAGTAGTAAAAGGATAATCCGCGATTTTGGGAGTCGCTTTTGAAACCACAGTGATGAAGGTAGATTTACCAGCATTTGGTAATCCTAGCAATCCGACGTTAGCTAAAAGCTTTAATTCCAGTTTCAGTTCGCGCCGTTCCCCTTCTTCGCCGGCTGTAGTTTTCCGTGGTGCTCGATTGGTACTACTTTTGAAATGAGCGTTACCTAATCCACGTCGGCCACCACGAGCTACACAAAGTTTATCTCTGTCTTTAACTAAATCTCCAATCAACTCATCAGTTTCTTTATCATACACCATGGTACCTACAGGTACAGGGACCAATAAGTCTTCACCTTTTTTCCCGCTACGAAGGCGGCCCATGCCAGGTTGACCATTTTGAGCTCGTAACAAATGCTGATAACGGAATTCGACTAAAGTGTTCACTGATTTATTAGCTATGAAGTAAATATCACCCCCATCACCCCCATCACCCCCATCCGGCCCTCCACGAGGAATAAATTTTTCACGACGAAAACTAAGACAACCATGGCCACCATTACCTCCTTCTACACACACAGATGCTTCGTCAACAAATTTCATAATATTCTTAACTTCTCATAAATAAACTGACGACCCGCCCCCTTCCAGACAATTTAGAAACCAAGATAAGATTTAGAAGATAAGATAAAATGATAAAAGTTATGGAGACTGAGGAGCATCGTCCCCAATTGACTCAATAGAAACAAAATTACGTCCTTTTGGCCCTTTTCGAGTAAATTTCACTTTACCTTCAATCAAGGCATATAAAGTATGATCACCTCCTATACCGATGTTGTCACCTGGATGATAATGAGTGCCCCGTTGTCGCACAATGATATTCCCAGCAAGCACATGCTCACCACCAAAACGCTTAACACCTAACATTTTAGGATTTGAATCACGACCGTTTCGAGTACTACCACCGGCTTTCTTGTGAGCCATGTACCATCCTCCCCTCTTATTTCTTTTTATTCAATACAATGTTTATAATTTTAATTTCTGTAAAATCCTGACGATGTCCTAGTCGTTTAAGATGGTGCTTGCGCCGCTTGAATTTAATAATATCGACTTTAGAGCCTCGCCCATGATTGACTATTTGAGCCGTTACATTTGTATTTTGTATGTAGGGAGAGCCAAAATGCAACCCATCATTGGCAGACACCATCAATACATTGTTAAATTTCACGGACTGACCAACGTCATCTACCAATTTTTCTATCCTTAGAATCTGCCCTTCGGTAACACGGTATTGTTTCCCACCAGTTTTAATGATCGCATACATAGCAAACCTTTACGAACAACACAATAGCGCATATTCTACGAAATCTTTCGATATATGACAAGTGGAAACGTGATACTTAACAGTTCCTACAACCTCTCCATAGCATGGGTAAGTTATGAAAACAACTGAAACTGTCTTCTCAATGTTCCCCACTGTTGAAAACCTCAGCCAGCCAGTGGAAAATGACTTTCAGGCGGTAGATGCGCTTATTTTAAGCGAGCTTTCCTCACATATCCCCCTAGTTCAAATCATCACTCACCATATTGTGCAAAGTGGCGGGAAACGATTACGCCCATTAGTGGTTCTCCTGACAGCCCATGCCTGTGGTTACAGAAAAGGTGTCGAACACCAGGAACTCGCCGCGATCGTTGAATTTATTCACACTGCTACCCTGCTTCATGATGACGTCATCGATAAATCCGATTTACGCCGCGGCGAAAAAACGGCAAATGCTATTTGGGGTAATCAAGCGAGTGTGCTTGTAGGAGATTTTTTATATTCTCGCGCATTTCAAATTCTAGCAAGACGTAACAATATTCCAGTCATGAAGGTTTTAGTTAATACCACTAATCAGATCGCCGAAGGGGAGGTATGGCAATTAATGAACCAGAATGATCCCGATATTGATGAAACTACTTATTATGAGGTTATTCGCCGAAAAACAGCGCAATTATTTTCGGCAGGCACCGAAATTGGAGCTATTATCGGAACAAAAGAGGAACCTTTACGAAAAGCTATGGCCGCGTTTGGTTTACATCTCGGCCTTGCTTATCAAATTATTGACGATCTCCTAGACTATAGTGAAGATGCCTCTGAACTAGATAAAAACGTCGGAGACGACTTAGCAGAAGGGAAAGCCACGCTACCGTTGATTTATGCCAAACAAAAAACCAAGCCAGCACAAGCAAAGCTCATTCGGAAAGCAATTAGAAAAGGTGGTCTGGACGATTTCAAAACCATCATGCAAATCATTGATGAAACGAAAGCTCGAAAATATACGAAACAATGTGCAATTAAAGAGGCAGAAAAAGCACGAACCTATTTGCAAGTGCTTCCTCTTTCCATTTATAGGGATGCTTTGGAAGCTTTAACAAACTTTGTGATATACCGACGTTATTAATTGCGATACCCGCAACCATTCAGTAAACTTCTTTTTGCTCAGTAGTTTTCTAATATGAAAGTGACTTAACGATTTTTATGAAATCGGGGTGTAGCTCAACTTGGTAGAGCACTGCCTTCGGGAGGTAGTGGCTAGAGGTTCAAATCCTCTCACCCCGATAAAGAAATCAAGGTCCGCACAAATATCAGAGGATTTATTACAGGGCTATACGCAGTTAATTATTAGGGTATTTAATCACAGTATAGTTGACGCTTTTTCTTTTCTTTCCCTTCATTCCGTAGGACATTAAGTCATTAGCAACAGGATTTCTATGATGACTTGGTTAGAACCAATGCGGTTGATTCCGAATTAATATTTACTTACAGGATGTTCTGATACAATTCGTGAAAATAAGCAACAATTATTTTAGATCAGATATTTTATTTCATAAAAGTATCAAAAAACTTTACTATCTTTAGACTTTTAAATAGGGTATTTTTTCGTCTTTCTTGCGACTTTTCAAAAATATATAAAAGAATCTCCAAAAATTATAAACGATCTGAAAAGCTGATCTCACAAAGATCTTTTCAATTTGGCTGCAGCAGCGATAGCTTGCCTTACAAATTCATTCGCTCTTTTAATTAAATAATTAACAATAGGCTGGGTTCGAATTTGAAATTCACCCAGTGATTTTAGCTCTATTTATGAAGACAAAACTTTTTGGGAAATTCCGTGCGTCACGACAAGCAGATAATCCTCCTCCGCAAAAAAAGAGAACTAACACTCTCTACCCAAGCAAATTGAGTGTCATACGGGAATCATTTACTAATCGACACTATCGACATCAATTTTTCTCTTCCCGGCACTGAATAATTATGGGGAAATGCAATGGTGGGAGGGAACAAAGCATATTGCAACATTAAAACTCCTTAAACGATTTCACCATTGCTGATGTGATTGAACGAGCTTATTAGTCAATTACGGTGTGTGGGGCTAAAGCCTCTCCGATATGGTGATATAATCTTCTCATCAGTCTGAAATATTTTTCAGTAACTTCCAATTGCGAATATTCCTCTATCGATATATTCACAAATGTATGAACTAAATAATTTCACATAAATTCAAGTAATTTCATCAGAGTCGTCAGGGCGTAGTAGTGCGTTGTCAAAACTCTTACGCCTAATCTACTTGTTTAGGTATATCACTTTCTTTCTTTGACTCTCAAAATTTTTCACGCTAACAAGTAAGACCATTAAACCTAAAGTGAATGCCCTCCGCCATCATAGTTATGTGCTATGGAGATACCTGTCGATGATCTACTTTCATTTTCTCATCGATCATGAAGAGCTTCTAAAAAACCACTTTAATAATTTAATTATTTAATTCATTTAATTGGTGTCCATAGCGTGGGTGTACAGTAGACAGTAGGTGTAAATATAATCAAAATGATTGTTTTTAACGGGCATAACACTGAAATTCCCAATGCTCTTTTACCACCATTGGCTCCACTTTTCTTTAATCTGAATAATGATTTTGGTAAACAGTCTTTGCTTTAAATCAATTGAAATTGCAGTCCTTTTTCTTTCAGTCACTAACAAACCGATCCGGCAAAACACTTAGTGTTCACGGAGCTTGAAAATTTTCACTAACTATTAAAACTCGTAGTGTACTAATTAGTAAATTTCCTCTCTCTTTCAAAGATCATCATCAACCTAAGTATCATCGCGATATCAATTGCAATTAATAAAACAATCATTAAAATCGACTTACTTTTATAAATATTATTTATACCATCGACAAAACGATTTGGTTAATTGCGGCATGATGTTAACAACCTTGACCCCTTATCTCAAATCAAGTAGCTTGCATGTCAAAAAGAAAAATAACCCTTTTGATCATCGAAGATGAAACCGCGATTCGGGATATGGTTCACTTTTCATTACCGGATGAATTTGAGTTAATTGATGCAGAGGATGTCAGTAAAGCGATACAACGACTATCAGATCGTCTCCCTCAACTTATTTTACTCGATTGGATGCTACCTGGGAAAAATGGGATAGAATTTATTAAGTGGATTAAACAAAAAGAAGACTTACAGGACATTCCTATTATTATGCTGACCTCCAAAGCAGAAGAAGAAAATAAAATTAAAGGTCTCATGACAGGTGCTGATGATTATATTACGAAACCTTTCTCACCAGATGAGTTAATTGCAAGAATCAGAACTGTATTACGCAGGGGGCTGCTGATTTCACCGTCGTACGAAATTAAATATGGCAATATGACCATTAATACAGCAAAACATATCGTCACCATTCAAAATAAAACCGTTGCGCTTTCTCCTGCGGAATATAAGACACTTTATTTTTTTATGAAGCATCCCGATAAAACTTATACGCGCGACCAATTAATTACTTATATTTGGGGTGGAGATAAATACATTGACGATCGTACCGTAGATGTTCAAATACGACGACTGCGCAACAAATTAAAAAATATGATCATCATTATTTAATAAAAACTATAAGGGGCGCTGGTTATCAATTTTCAACCCATGATACAAAAGAATGATAAATTAAATTTAAGTATTCTCCCCAAAGTGGTAAGAGAACATATTAATCAACTCGAACGCATTCGCAGCGATTTCGTAGCCAATGTTTCTCACGAACTTCGCACACCATTGACAGTCATCCGTGGGTATTTAGAAGCACTGCTGAAAAAAAGGATAAAGGAATGAAAACCTATCAAAAAATCTTCAATCAAATGAATCAGCATAGTGCTCGCATGGAAGCAATTATTGATGATCTTTTATTCCTTTCTCGCCTTGAAAACGAAGATTATTTGCCGGAGGAAATAGACCACATTAATGTAGCCGAAATTTTAAAAACATTATGTGCAGATGCGGGAAGAATCAGTGGGGAGAAACAGCATATCATTAAATTGCAAACCGATCCTAATTTATATATTAATGGCTCTGAAGAAGAATTAAAAAGCTTATTTTCCAACATTATTATTAATGCTGTAAAATACACACCGGCTAAAGGCTGTATTACTGTAAAATGGTTCAAAGATGACAATTATGCCGTATTTAACGTTTTAGATACAGGTATTGGAATCGCCAAAGAACACATTCCCAGAATCACTGAACGATTTTATCGCGTCGACAAAGCGCGCTCACGCGAAAGCGGCGGAACAGGTCTTGGTTTAGCCATCGTCAAACATGTATTAATGCGTCATCATGGAGATTTGCATATCGAGAGCGAACTTAGTAAAGGCAGTATGTTTACTTGTAAGTTTCCCTTATAGTGGAAAATCACTAGAAACCCCAAAACTAAACAACCTCATAAGCTCCGAATACTACCTTAAAGTTTTATCTATAGTTGAGGAAGAGGTACTAGCAGATTCGCAACAAGAATTCGATCGAACGAATCTCGGGCGATGATGATCGAGTAGATTTATTCGAGTAATCTATTATAGTGATAGTACGCCCGTGATCGACAAATCAAGCAATCCCTTTGTTTCATCGAACTAAATGATATCGTGAAATATCATGAATTTCTGTTTTGAGTTTTCCGAACTAGACTGTAATTACAGACTCCCAAATTGATGCGTTACTAAGATACAGTACTGCTCCACATATACTACTGCCGACCTAATTGGAGTTGGTCTGCAATAGGAGGAGCATCATGATTCCTTTATTACTTCTGGATCACTGAAAGACCCTTTTTTAATCGTTGGTTGAGAATAGCTCGATAGCCAATATCCATCCTATAATAACAATTTGGCCAATTAATCTGCTTAGCTGTTTGATAGGCCTTTTTTGTGCTTCACGTAAGTCGCTTCCTAGCGCAGTGATGGAAAGCACTCGCCCTCCGTCGGTAACAATGGCATGTTTGTTTTTCCGCGTCCCTGCATGAAAAATTTTGACATCGATATCTGATGATTGATTTAATCCTTCGATAATATCTCCTTTTTCATAATGATTAGGATAACCCCCTGCTGTCATTACCACTGTTAAGGCTGCGCGGGAATCCCAAACACTTTTTACGCAGTCTAGCTTACTAAAAATCGCTGATAAAATTAATTCGCTTAAATCAGAACGCAAACGCATCATAAGTGGTTGGGTCTCTGGATCACCTAGTCGCACATTAAATTCTAATACTTTTGGTTCATTATCTTTTGTAATCATTACTCCAGCATATAAAAATCCAATATAATTAATGCTTTGTAATTTTAATCCTGCGATAGCAGGACGAATAATCGTTGTCATTATTTTTGCTTCTAAGGCCTCAGATAACAGAGGGACCGGAGAATAGGCACCCATACCACCTGTGTTGGGACCGCGGTCATCGTCATCACGTCGCTTATAATCTTGCGAGCTGGCCAGTGGTAAAATATGTTCACCATCAATCATGGTGATAAAACTGAGTTCTTCTCCCGTTAAAAATTCTTCAATAACAATTTCCTGTCCCGCAGTGCCGAACTGCTTGTCCTCCATCATCGCAATAATAGTCTCTTTCGCTTCACTTAACGATTCCGCGATAACCACGCCTTTTCCAGCCGCTAAACCACTTGCTTTAATAACGAGTGGAAAAGATTGCTGTTTGGTATACATTAGCGCTGCATCTTTATTTTTAAATGTGGAAAATCGCGCGGTAGGAATATGATGACGCTGCATAAAAGATTTACAGAAACTTTTGGAAGTTTCTAATTGAGCAGCAGCTTGAGTAGGTCCAAAAATATTTAAATTTTCTTGATAAAATCGATCAACAATACCCGCACCTAAGGGGGCTTCAGGACCAATAAGCGTTAAATCGATACCGTTTTTTTAGCAAATATAATCAATGCCCTGATGTCGGTAACGTTAATGGCAATATTCTGGGTTTTACTTTCAAGTGCCGTCCCTGCGTTTCCAGGTGCCACCCAAATTTTTTTAACGTGAGAAGATCGAGCCAATTTCCATGCCAACGCATGCTCCCGCCCACCATTACCAACAATGAGTACGTTCATGATAGTTGTCTTCGTTTGTTTCTTTGTAAGTTGAAGGTCAAATGGTTCTATTTTAAGCTTGTGCAATAAGAATCGCTAGATACTTGTAGTTTTGTTTTGGAAATGACGATTGAATGCATTTTATCCTATTTGTACATTTTACTTGCTTTCTAAAGAGTTCGTCGTATATATTCTTCTCATCGCCCTCGCGGGGGGCGATAAATTGAAACGATTTGTAATCGAGTCCTTTAAATCTGAGAAATATAACGCCTGTGAAGAGAAAAGGAATGCAATTGCATCGTTCTTTCTTTCTGCGTGCGTTAGAAGGAGAGTACGATGGTTTTTTACCCTGCCTCGAAAAAAATTTATTGTCATGGCCAACATTTTCCCGATATTCGTGTTGGCATGCGTGAAATTCAATTGACAAACGGAGACTCATTAACGTTATATGACACATCAGGACCTTATACGGATCCTACAATGACGATAAAAGTGCCTCACGGGCTTCCTCCGTTACGCGCCCCTTGGATTAAGAACCGCCAAACAATGACACAATTAGCTTTTGCAAAACAGGGCGTGATTACGCCAGAAATGGAATATGCAGCTATTCGAGAAAATCAACAACAAGAAATGAATGTTAAATCTAATCAAGAACGTGAGCAACGTCTACAAGGAATTGCTTTCGGAGCACGACTTCCTTATCGAATAACGCCTGAATTTGTGCGCGAAGAAATTGCGCGTGGTCGAGCTATTCTCCCCACCAATATTAACCACTTAGAATGTGAGCCAATGATTATTGGACGTAATTTTTTGGTTAAAGTAAATGCGAATATTGGTAATTCGGCTATCAGTTCTTCTATCGAAGAAGAAGTAGAAAAATTAATTTGGGCAGTGCGATGGGGCGCTGATACTGTTATGGACTTATCAACGGGGAAAAATATTAAAGAAACACGAGAACTTATTTTGCGGCATTCACCTGTACCTATTGGCACTGTTCCTATTTACGAAGCATTAGAAAAAGTAGATGGGAACATTTCGGAACTTAGTTGGGATATCTTTCGGGAAGTATTAATTTCTCAGGCAGAACAAGGTGTTGATTATTTTACCATCCATGCGGGTGTTTTACGGCAGTTTATCCCTCTCACTGAAAAGCGAGTCACTGGCATCGTTTCTCGTGGAGGTTCTATCATGGCAAAATGGTGTCTGCTACATCGACAAGAAAATTTTCTTTATACGCATTTCAGAGAAATATGTGAAATTATGGGTACTTATGATGTTAGCTTTTCTTTGGGTGATGGATTGCGTCCAGGTTCTATCGCTGATGCGAACGACGAAGCCCAATTTGCAGAGTTGAAAACTCAAGGCGAATTGAATCGTATTGCTTGGCAATACGATGTACAGGTGATGAATGAAGGGCCAGGACATATTCCTTTACACCTTATTCAGGAAAATATGACCAAACAAATGGATTATTGTCAGGAAGCACCTTTTTATACACTAGGACCATTGACCACAGATATCGCTCCCGGTTATGACCATATTGCTAGCAGTATTGGTGCGGCTATGATTGGATGGCAAGGTTGTGCGCTTTTATGTTACGTTACACCTAAAGAACATCTTGGATTACCAAACAAAAACGATGTCAAAGAAGCCTTGATTGCTTACAAAATTGCGGCGCATGCTGCGGATTTAGCTAAAGGACACCCAGCATCACGGTTTCGTGATGATTTATTATCACACGCACGATTTGAATTTCGCTGGGAAGATCAATTCAATTTAGCTTTAGATCCGGAAACAGCGTGCGCCTTTCATGATGAAACATTACCGAAAGCAGCTGCAAAACACGCGCATTTTTGTTCATTATGTGGTCCTAAATTTTGTGCTTATAAAATTAGTCAAGATGTTCGTGACTCATTAAGAATAGAGCATTCAAACACTGGTATGTGAAGATGCAAGCTGGGATTGTTGGCGCTGGATTGATAGGACGTTTGTTAGCTTGGCAATTAGATCGCGCGGGTTGGCGTGTTACCCTATTTGATAAAGGTGGGAAAGACGGCCGGAAAAGTGCAGCATATGCAGCCGCGGGCATGTTATCGCCTCTAGCCGAATGTGAAATATCGAACCGAATTATTTTTGATCTAGGAATATATTCTTTAAAACAATGGCCGTTGTGGCTATCCTTACTGTCACAGTCCGTTTACTTTCGCCAGAAGGGAAGCATCGTGATCGTTCATTCCCGTGATAAGATGGAGAAAGAACATTGGAAGAAGAAAATATACCATAAAATACAAGTACCTTATATTAAGCAATTATCTCGATCCACTCTTCAACAATTAGAACCAGAATTAAATTTTATAGAAGGGTATTTTTTACCACAAGAAGCTCATTTAGATTCCCGCGCACTTTTAAGAGCCTTGGCCAAAGATTTAAATGTACAGTGGTATGAGAAAACATTCGTAGAAGAAATAATTCCCTATCGCGTTTCTATAAAGGGAAGTCAGTATTCGTTTGACTGTGTATTTGATTGTCGTGGTGTTGGAGCTAGTGATCGATTTGATGATTTACGTTCGGTGCGAGGGGAATTAATTTATATCTATGCGCCGGATGTTAATTTGAATCACCCCATTCGGTTGCTTCATCCTCGTTACAATGTTTACATTGTTCCACGTCCAAACCATAGTTACCTTATCGGTTCCAGCGAAATTGAATCAGAGGATGATTCTCCTATTTCAGTGCGAACATGCTTAGAATTATTGTCTGCAGCTTATAGCATCCATCCTGGATTTGCAGAGGCAAGAATTTTAGAAACAGTGACGGCTTTACGTCCAGCATTATCTGATAATCTGCCGCGTATTCATTACGAACCAGGTTTAATAGCTATCAACGGTTTATATCGTCATGGTTTTTTATTAGCGCCTGCTATAGTCGATGAGGTTATGAAGAGGCTAAAATAGAGAATTGAAATGATTGATATTTTTTTGAATGGGAAACATCAGATGATTTCATCAGAAATGACTTTGAAAACATTATTATCTGAAGCAAATTTCACCGGCGCATTTGTGGTAGCGGTTAATGAAACAATAATCAATAACACCAATTATGAAAAAATTGTCATTCAACCAGGTGACCGAATTGAAGTAATTACTGCTATGTGTGGAGGTTAAATGTGGACTATTGGTGAAATCCAATTGAATTCGCGATTACTTTTAGGTACTGCACAATATCCTTCTCCAAAAATCATGTGTGAGGCTATTAACGCATCAAAAACTGAAGTAATCACTGTATCGTTGCGTCGACAATTATCTACACAAAAAAGAATTATTTTTGGGAGTTATTGCAATCGCTGAATTGTTATCTGTTACCAAACACGGCAGGGTGCTTCTCTATGAAAGAAGCAGTAATGACAGCACAAGCAGCCAGGGAATTGTTTAATACCAGTTTGATTAAATTGGAAATTATCGGAGATGAATACACCTTACAACCGAACCCGTTTGAACTTGTCAGAGCTGCTGACCTTCTGACTAAAGAAGGATTTGAAGTATTGCCATATTGTACGGAAGATATGATTTTATGTCAACGTCTGGTAGATGTAGGTTGTCGCATTTTAATGCCGTGGGCCGCTCCTATCGGAAGTGCACGTGGGTTAGCCAATTCTTACGCATTGCGCCTTTTACGAGAAAGATTCCCTGATATCCCATTGATTATCGACGCAGGTATTGGCAGACCATCGCATGCGACGAAAGTCATGGAAATGGGATTTGACGCAGTATTATTAAATTCTGCCGTAGCATTGGCCTGCGATCCTATTTCAATGGCGAAAGGATTTGCTCATGCCATCCAAGCAGGTCGTCTCGCTTATAAAGCTGGGATGATCGAACCTAGAAATATTGCAAAAGCAACAACACCACTACTAAATAAACCTTTTTTGATAGAAAAACATGAATAAAAAACCTGTTGTGTGGTCAATCGGCGGGTCTGACTGTTCTAGTGGTTCAGGCTGTCAGGCTGATATCTTAGTTTGCCGCGATTTTGATGTGCATGCGGCCACTATTTTAACTGCCGTTACCGCGCAAAATGCAAAGTCTGTTTTTAAAGTCAGCTATTGCGATCCTGAATCTATTCGATCTCAAATTGAAGCGTTAACAAAAACATTACCACCAATGGTTGTTAAATTGGGTTTATTAGGAACCCAAACTACTATTGCGATAATTGCTGCCTATTTACAAAGATATAGTGGAATAGTTATTTGTGATCCTGTTTTAAATTCGACTTCGGGCGTTTCTTTGAATCAGTCTGAGATTATTGACCCATTAATAAAAATGATTTTTCCGCGACTAGATTTGCTTACTCCTAACATTCCTGAAGCTGAAATGTTAATTAATAGTAATAGAAAAATAGATTCATTAGAAGAGATGTCACAGGCTGCTCGAGAGTTGTTGAAATACGGTGTAGGCGCCGTGTTGCTTAAAGGTGGACATTTGCATCATGAAGATGCTTATGATTTTTTTACAAATGGAAAAGAAGAGTTTTGGTTGGTGCATTCTAAAATAAATGGAATCAATGTGCGTGGTACGGGTTGTGCATTGAGTTCAGCCATTAGCAGCGCTCTTGCGTTGGGCTACTCATTAAATGACGCGTTAGTGATAGCAAAAATGTACATTCAGCAGGGAATCCGAAATCATTTTAAAATTAATACAAATATATTACTGGGACGAAATGGATTTCCTCAAAATGCGATCGATTTTCCGTGGATAACGCAAAAAACAGGTATTTCTCGGGTTCCTTTTTTAAATTGTGGTGCATTAAGTTTTTATCCAATTGTTCATACTGCTGAATGGGTGAAGCATTTATTGTCCTGGGGTGTCCGCACCATACAATTACGAATTAAAAACGATAAGTTATTCGTGATTAGAGAAACTATAATAGAAAGTATTCGTCTAGCACGAGAATATCAAGCCAAATTATTCATTAATGATTATTGGCAACTCGCCATTGAAGCAGGCGCTTACGGTGTTCATTTAGGACAGGAGGATTTAGAGACGACTGATGTTTCAGCTATTCATGAAGCTGGCTTACGATTAGGGATCAGCACGCATTCGCTTTATGAGCTAGCAAGAGCCAATGCGATCAGGCCATCCTATATCGCTTTCGGACCTATTTATCAAACGACTTCCAAGCCTATGCTTTTGCCGAGGGGTTTATCTTGGCTCCGGTATTGGTGTAAAATTTCCCCTTATCCCGTGGTAGCCATAGGAGGAATTAATTTGAAACGATTAGAAGCTATTTTAGCTTCAGGAGCAAAAAACGTATCAGTGATCTCAGCAGTGACAAAATCCAAAATGCCAAAAAAACCGTCTTTTCCTTCTTACATCAGCTGGTGGATATTGCTTCGACTCATTTGCCGATCGGGAATAAGGGTGAGAAATAAATTGCTTACGACGCTTATTAAAATTTGCATTCCCAAAAATCTGGAAAATCTGGTGTTATATTAGATAGTAACGAAATATTATGACTCAATTATCTCAAATATTCGTACATTAAATAGAGAAACTATAATAGAAAGTATTCGTCTAGCACGAGAATATCAAGCCAAATTATTCATTAATGATTATTGGCAACTCGCCATTGAAGCAGGCGCTTACGGTGTTCATTTAGGACAGGAGGATTTAGAGACGACTGATGTTTCAGCTATTCATGAAGCTGGCTTACGATTAGGGATCAGCACGCATTCGCTTTATGAGCTAGCAAGAGCCAATGCGATCAGGCCATCCTATATCGCTTTCGGACCTATTTATCAAAGATTGCTTTGATCACTAATATTTAATCCATCTGCGGGCAGTCTATCAATCGAGCACTCTCAATTAATTCCTCCTATGGCTACCACGGGATAAGGGGAAATTTTACACCAATACCGGAGCCAAGATAAACCCCTCGGCAAAAGCATAAACACGTAAGGTTTATCGCATTATTACACACAGCTATTCATCTATCTGGCTCATTACTACCAATTGTAGCAGTTAGAGTCCTCTAAGAAAAGAAGCCCTAATATCTATGAATTAGATAGTATTTATGAGTTAGATAGTTATAACAACTAGTTTTCTATAAATAATCCATTAAGCAAAAAATTGTTTGGCTAAGCTACTTAGTTGGTCCGCGCTAACTGCCGTGCGCTTAGCTGCTCTGGATATATCATGTTGAACATTAATGCCGGAAGTGACGTTGGTGTGTGAATAACATTGCCATACCTGCTTCATTGACAATTTTAATAATTTCTTTGTCTCGTATAGAACCACCAGGTTGAATTACAGCGGTAATTCCCGCTTTTGCCGCCACTTCGATAACATCACTAAAAGAGAAAAATGCATCTGAAGCCATTACAGCATTTTTTAACGATAAACCAGCTTCCTCAGCTTTCATCACGGCAATCTTCGCAGCAAATACACGACTGGTTTGACCGCTTCCAATTCCATAAGTAGCCCTATCCCTCACATAAACAATCGCGTTGGATTTGACATATTTCACTACCTGCCATGAAAAATAGAGATCCTGTAATTCTTCTTTTGTAGGTTGGCGTTGGCTAACACAATTAACCATTGCAGGGGAAAATGTAGCAATATCATTTTTCTGCACAAGGAGTCCGCCACTAATAGAATGGAAAGAATAACTAAGTCTTGTTTTTTCTAGTGGTTTTCCGACTAATAGGCGCAAATTTGATTTTAATTTTAATAACATTAGTGCGTCATCGGAAAAACCAGGTGCAATAATCACTTCCACAAATTGTTGTGACAGGATCTTTTCTGCAGTCCTTGTTTCAAGTGAGGTGTTAAAAGCAATAATACCTCCAAAGGCAGAAAGGGGATCCGTAGCGTAAGCTTTTTCATAGGCGGCTAATTGTGTCTCAGCGCAAGCGGCGCCGCAAGGAGTAGCATGTTTGACGATAACACAGGCAGGTATCGTTTCAATGCCCTCATAAACACAACGATAAGCGCAATCACCATCTAAAAAATTATTGAATGAGAGTGGTTTTCCTTGAATCGGTTCTGCTTCGGTTAGGCTAGAAAATAAAGGCGGTACAATGTTATAAAGGGCTGCTGATTGATGCGGATTTTCCCCGTAACGAAGATGGGTTTTCTTTTGAAAAATAAGTGGTAGTCGGAATGGGAATGATTCGCTTCGACTCTCTGAAAGATAAGCCGCAATCTGAGCGTCATAATGAGAAAGATGCTCAAATGTTTTTTGTGCGAGTTTCTTGCGAGTAGAAAGCAAGGTTGATCCTTCATTCATTGCCATCTCTTTTAAAATTAATGAATAATCATCGCGATCGATAACGACGGTCACTACCGCAAAGTTTTTTGCGCCAGCTCGTAACATACTTGGACCACCCACATCGATTTGTTTAACAGCTTGCTCAATCGTGCAATAGGGCATCATTATGGTTTTTAGAAAAGGGTAAAGATTAACAACCAGCAGGTCGATGACTTTAATTTCATGTTGATGAAGAACTTCGTTATCGAGGTCTCTCCAGGCTAATAGACCACCATATATTTTTGGATGTAGCGTTTTTACGCGTCCATCCATAATTTCAGGGAAACCAGTATACTGCGAGACATCTATAACCGGGATTTGATGTTTTGTAAGTAACGCAGCTGTAGCTCGGGTGGCTATTATCTCAATACCACGCTTTGCGAGTTGCGAAGCAAACTCAACAATGCCGGTTTTGTCAGAAGTGCTAATTAATGCACGTTTAACCGGAAATTTGATGTCATCACCGCCGGCGGGATGCATCTTCAATTTGATAGGTAGCCAGTTTTTTTCGTAACGTACCTCGACTAATTCCTAAAAGCTTAGCTGCCCTACTTTGATTCCAATTAGTATAGCGCATAACTGCTCTTAAAAGAGGTGCTTCCATTTCAGCTAAGACCATATTGTAGAGATCCGCAGGCTCTTCACCATCTAATTGTGCAAAGTAATTTTGCAGCGATCGTTGTATACTGGATGCAAAGGACTGATCAGTGCTGACGAGTCTAACTTTAGGTTCTGGAACTGACATATCAGCTTCCATAGTTGCAATTCCTTCCAAGTCTGTACTCCTAGTTGGTTTGGTGTAAACGTAGGTAGTGTGGAAAAACAATTTCTACCAAACTGTATTTGTTCATTATAACACCAAAATTTTTAAGCTCAAGAAGGAAGAAGTGATAGAGTAAGTAAAAATATCGAGGAAACGGAGTTTAAAACGGAATGAAATTAACAAGAAGTTAGGTGGACTTGATGTGTTTAACTTGCAAGAGCTAGAATACTAACTTCCGTTTGGAGATTTGACAATGAGTGAGAGAAAGCCGCAACCCGTTCATCTAAAAGATTATCGCCCATCTGATTTTTTGATTGATACCGTTCATCTTTATGTTGACCTTTACGAAGAAGAAACATACGTCAAAACTATTCTTAATCTTCAACGTAATCCAGACTCGAATAGAACGAGGGCACCATTAACGCTCGATGGTGAAGATATGGTATTGAAAAATGTGATTATCAATGGGGATAAACTATCACCATTGAATTACACGGTCGATAAATTTTCATTAACTATTCCCGCTGTTCCTGATCAATTCTCATTAGAAACCGAGGTTGTTATTAAACCGCAGGAAAATACCCAACTCAGTGGACTTTATAAATCACGTGGTAATTTTCTCACGCAGTGCGAAGCAGAAGGTTTCCGACGAATTACGTATTTTCTAGATCGTCCTGATATCATGGCGAAGTATACCACTACTATTACGGCCGATAAAACTAAATATCCTTATTTATTATCGAACGGAAATTTAATTGAAACAAAAACATTGGACCATAAGCGACAGTGGAGACACTGGGAAGATCCTTCAAAAAAATCTTCTTATTTATTTGCTCTCGTAGCTGGGGATTTTGATGTTTTAGAAGACAGCTTTGTCACACGTTCAGGTAAAGAAGTGATACTACAACTTTATCTAGAAAAAGGGTTTAAAGACCAAGGAGCGTTCGCATTAACAGCATTGAAAAAATCCATGCGCTGGGATGAAGAGAAATTTGGTCGTGAGTATGATCTCGATATTTACATGATCGTAGCGGTTAGCGATTTCAATATGGGAGCAATGGAAAATAAGGGACTCAATATTTTCAATACTAAAAATGTGTTAGCTAATCCAAACACAGCAACCGATGATGATTATATTCGCATTGAAGAAGTAATTGGACATGAATATTTTCACAATTGGTCTGGGAATCGAGTGACTTGTCGTGACTGGTTCCAAATTACTTTAAAAGAGGGGTTAACGGTATTTAGAGAGCAATCTTTCAACGAGGATGTCACTTCCAAAGGCGTGGCACGAATTAACGTTGTTAATCTTTTGCGTAATGTGCAATTTCTAGAAGATGCAGGTCCAATGGCGCATCCTGTTCGCCTACGTTCTTATATCGAAATCAATAATTTTTATACAGCTACAGTCTATAACAAAGGCGCCGAAATCGTTCGCATGGTACAGACTTTATTAGGGTCGAAGACTTTCCACAAAGCGATAGATCTTTATTTTTCGCTTTATGATGAACAGGCGGTAACAACGGAAGATTTTATTCAAGTGGTAGAAAACGCTTCCGGAAAAAACTTTGAACAGTTTAAGCGGTGGTACGATCAGGCCGGGACTCCTTTTCTTGAGGTTAATAGCGATTATGATGAAAAAGAAAAAATTCTGACGTTAACGGTAAAGCAAACGTGCCCACCTACGCCCGGTCAGCCTGAAAAATTACCGTTTCATATTCCTTTATCTATGGGTTTTATAGGGCCTAAATGCGAAGATATGCCCACGCAATTAGAAGGAGAAGACGGAGCGGTGACGGGCACGCGAGTACTTGAAATTAAAAAGTTAGAAACCGTATTTCTATTTATTAACGTAGAACATAAACCGATTTTATCACTACTCCGTAATTTTTCCGCACCCGTACTATTAAGTTATCCTTATACAGATGAGGAATTATTGTTTTTGTTACAGTGTGATAGTGATCCTTTTTCCCGTTGGGAGGCAGGACAACTCTTTGCGAAACGACTCATGTTTAAGCTAGTGGATGATTATTACGAAAAAAAACCGTTAAAAATGGATGATCGTTTTATAAAAAGCTTTCAGAAAATTATTCAAGGATCTCATCAAGATCTTTGGTATAAAGCGACTTTACTTTTGCTACCTAGTGAATCTTATCTAATGCAATTTATTAAAAAAATGGATATTGAAGTACTTTTTAAGGTTCGTCAGTTTGTAAAAAAGCTTTAGCTACGGCGCTTGTCGATGATTTAAATAGAAGTTATAGAAATAATCAACTGGTAGGGTATGAATATCACTGTGCTGATATAGGCAAGCGTGCTTTTAAAAATCGTTGTCTAAGTTATTTAACGGAAATTAACGATAAACTGTACTATCGATTGGCTTATGAGCAGTTTAAAAATAGTGACAATATGACAGATTCGGTAGGTGCTTTATCAGCATTGATCGATCACGATTGCGAGGAACGTGACCAAGCATTGAAGGAATTTTATCAGAAATGGAAAAATCAACCGCTTATTGTTAATAAATGGTTTTCCTTACAGGCTTCATCAACTTTGCCATCGACCTTCGAGACGGTGAGAAAACTCACTCAACATCCTGCTTTCGACATTAAAAATCCCAATAACATCTATTCTTTGCTAGCCGTTTTTGGCGCAAATGTTGTTTGTTTCCATGATGCCAATGGGGAGGGTTATCGTTTAATCGTAGATTATGTCTTGAAAATCGATCCTGTAAATCCACAAGTCGCAGCAAGAATTCTGCAACCGCTGACGCGTTGGCAAATCATGGATGAAAAACGCCAAACATTAATGAAATCGGAACTTACTCGTATTGCCAGAGCACCGAAACTCTCGACGGATGTCTACGAAATTGTTACGAAGAGTTTGACGATGTTCTGACGATTGAGTGATGGGAAAGAAGCAAGCTTTGCATTTCGCAAATAATGTCATTGAAATATAAAAAGATTCATCGGTAAAATACAGCGTTCTATTTTTTCATACAGCGAAAGATAAAGCTAAAGTCACTCACAAGGTAGGTGTGCAGTACTTCGCCTTCTGAGGCATATGACCAGGGAGACAAAGACGTAACAATCAATACTAATTTTCTTAGTTGGTTCGGCGAATTCAAAACTGTAATCAGAGGAGTTCAGTTTCTTCGGCATCGACTATAATTGACATCAACCCCCTGGAAATTAGATTATTTCAGAATCATCCTTTGGATAACGCTTTGAAATGTTTTCAAGATCTCGATTTGTAATTTCTTAAAATTAAGATATATCATCTACGCGTAGGGAGATTTTATAAAAGCCAATAAGTCTTGGCTTCATGACTTCATGATAATATCTAGTACACGCCCCTACTGTGGTAACAAAATACCGAGAGTGACTACCGGAGTAATTTCCACCGAGAATATAGAACGCCATACCTCGTGACGCAAAATAATAATGCGCCACGTAAGAAAAAATGCCAATATCCGGTATTTGAATATGGGTATCTGCTTTCTATATTGTCGAGGTTAATGCCAAGATAAGCTGTTTACGGTGATCATTACTAATCCTAGCTGACAGGTAACAATGACACTGCAATACTACGTCACCATCCTATAGAAAATATGCACTCATAAGTAAATTAAGATTAGATTTTCATTTTAATCAATTGATTATCCGAAACGGTAAGTAAGATTGCAATGATCTCGGGCTATTCACCATCAGAGTTCAATACTCTAGAGGAATTAACGGGAGTCCCAATAATTTAAGACCCACACCATTCGTTCAAAATAAATTTTCTAATTGGTTAAGGTGCATAGGGTGAAAGGAATTCCTTATGTAGATAATATGTAGTATGGAATGCGACATCCACAAAATCAATATTTAAATTCCCTATGTTTCTTAAGGAACGCAGTGATATAACCATAGATCTTTGTCATCAGATAAGCAATTCATTTAAAGTGTTTGCTAAATCCAGGTGATATCCAAGTTCCATCTATTAAAAAACGACGGTGATGTGATATTTAATAGGGTTTTATAAAACAAGCGATATAATTAACCGAAATATCATTGCCCAGATTGAATTCATTTCTAAAGGGGTAATACTGAATTCCGGTGAGATCTACTAACTGTAATTGAGCAACTTGTGTCCAATGGGTTAATTCTGACGGACGAATAAATTGTACGTAATTATGCGTGCCTTTTGGCAACCAATTCATTACATACTCTGCGCCGACAATGGCAAATAAATAAGATTTAAAATTACGATTAATAGTAGAGAAGAAAAGTTTCCCTCCGGGCTTAGTAAGGGTTGCACAAGATTTTATCATCCGAAAAGGATCAGGAACATGTTCGAGTAATTCCATACAAGTGATAATATCAAAACGTTGTTCAGTTTCTGCTACTTCTTCGATATCCTCGCAATAATAATCAATTTTTAAGTGTTGCTGTTCAGCATGATTTTTTGCAACAGCGATCAATGTTTCATTTATATCCACCCCTGTTACTTCAGCTCCGCTTGCAGCCAAAGCCTCGCTCAATAAACCACCACCACAGCCCACATCTAACACAGCTTTGTTAGTTAAAGGTGTTTGTTGATGAATATATGCTAGTCGAACGGGATTCATTTGGTGGAGCGACTTCATATTGCCATCCGGATTCCACCAATCGCTGGCTAAATTAGAAAATTTAGCTAATTCGCTTTCGCTTATATTTGCATTATTTATACAATATAACCTTTGTGTTGAATAGTATGAGGCACTCGATCAATTTCTAAATTTAGTTGCTTTCAGATAGTTTCTATAATCTCAAGATGGTTTTTTAATTGCAACGCTTTTTTCAAGTTGGTGAGCCAAATTTTTTAAATCGAAGATGCTCATGTAATGACAGGATCCATGTAGTTTATGGACTTGGTTTTTCATTTCATTCTAATTATTTTGTCATGCACAACACTAACAGCCGAATGCAAAACAGGTAACTCGGCAGCAAAGATATCAAGTGACTTAGCGAGTTCGGATCCGTTGTTTGTCACCTTCAAAAGCGTTGGTTAGTCAATTAGATTAGTCATTTTTCGTTATTTCCTTACAATTTATAACAAGGCTCACATTCTTCGATACTGACTTCCGGTTGCAATGTGATGTGGTCGATATGGTATTTGTGCTTTAATACCGATTTTAACTCGAGGAGCACTTTGTCCCAAGTAGTTGGATCTTGAATAGCGACATGAGCAGAGAGAGCTATTACTCCGGATGAAAGAGTCCATATGTGGACATCATGAATGGAAGTCACTCCCTCTGAATAAGCAATGGTGTGTGAAACTTGCTTGATATTAAGATGAGCAGGCACCGCCTCCATAAGAACCGTCATGGATTCCCATAATAACTGAACGCTCGAAAACGCAATTAAAATAGCGATGCAGATAGAAAGTAGAAGGTCGATGATAATCCACTGACTGAAAAAAATAATAATTCCGGAAAGAAGGGTTGCACACGTGCCGACAATGTCGCTAATGAGATGTAACAAGGCGGCACGGATATTTAAAGATTTCTCCACACGAAACAAAAACTTTGCGATTAGAAGATTTAATAGAATACCAAGTGCGGCGATAATCATAACGGGTATACTATGAATGTCCACCACCGGTCTGTGAATTCGCTTGACCGCCTCCACAATAACAGCGAAGAAGATAACAAATAGCAGTAAACTGGAAATCCATGAAGCGATAACCTCAGCCCGCCCAAAGCCGTAACTATGCCTGTGAGAAGGGGGCGAAGCGCAATCCAAGAAGCCAAGGCAGCAATGCACAGAGACACCGCATCGGACACCGTGTGTCCAGCATCTCCAAGCAGCGTCAGTGAGTGAGCAAAGTATCCCCCGATAGCTTCGATAACGGCGAAGCTTAAGGTCAAAAAAATTGCCAAACCTAGTAGCCGATGAGGAGACGCTGAATTATGATAGTTATGTGCATGCATGGCGACACCATTCTACCCCGAACGAAGAGGTGATTGAAGAAATAAGAGTGCGACAGGACTTATTTTCGATTTTTTGTGTGTCACCTCTAGCCAGTCAGCTGCCAGGTGTTTACAAGCCTATCATAAATCTGACTTACACTTTGTGAGAGCCGCTTTCCTAATGAGCGTTTTAGCTTATATTGAATCTCAAAAAGAACATGCTGCTGACTTGCTGTTAGCAAATAGTCATCGCTCGTTTTCAATTCATCAACGAGTCTTAGATGAATCGCTTGAGAAGCGAGCCAATACTCTCCTGTCGCCACACGCTCAATGTCAATCATTTTACGATGCTCTTTGATGAAGGATTTGAATAAGGTATGCGTTTCTTCCACCTCCTGTTGTACTTTTTTTCGACCTTTTTCGGTATTTTCACCAAATAAAGTCAATGTCCGTTTATATTCGCCTGCGGTGATTTGTTCAAAGTCAATGGATTTTTTTGTAGGAAACGGTGAAAATTAGGCACTTGGGCTAATACGCCAATAGAACCGACAGCTGCAAAGGGAGCAGCAATGATATGATCAGCCACACAGGCCATTAAATAGCCACCGCTCGCAGCAATTTTATCGATAGCAACAACTAGGCGGACATTAGCGTCTTTAATCCGTTGCAATTGCGAGGCGGCTAAACCGTAGCTATGAACCATCCCACCACCACTTTCTAAACGAACAAGGACTTCGTCGTCTTTATTAGCGATAGTTAATAATGCTGTAATTTCTTCACATAAAGCAACTAGGCGCGAAGCACGAATGTCGCCATGAAAATTAAGCACGAAAATGCGCTTTTTAGTTTCTTTTAATTCTAATTGTGTTCTTTTTTCTGTTTTTTGTTGCTTTAATTGCAGCTTAAATTCATTTTTTTTTAATAGCTTGAGCGAGAGCACAGTAGTAATCATCGTATTTGTCATTTAGTTTGCAGATATCGAGTTTGCCTTTAGATTTCCCTTTGGTATAGGAAATAAAGCTGCAAAAAGCAAAAAGAGCTACTAATATGATGAGGATGATACTGACCAATTTAGCTAAAAAGAGACTATAGTTTGCGAAAAATTCCATGCGCAGATTCTATCATTGGTAATTAATTTGTGCAAAGTCGATTTTAAGAGAAATAACGTTGGTTAATCTAAAGATGGATTAATAGTAATCGAGTCATGATTTAGCGTTTTTCCAGTTACACTTTCCACCAATTAGTTGTAGCAAAGAAGAAGCATATTAGCGAACATTTTTACTCAACTATTCGGCACCCAGTCACCACCGGCGTATGCGTATTTAGTGATCATATCAACAATGCAATGTTTGATGCTGATTGATTAAAGACAATGTGAAAGTAAAACAAATTCCTTATAGATTTTTAAGCCAGGATCTTATCCACAAGCTCTACCGGAACGATTGCTATAGAAAACGCTTTGCTTTATACGTTGTAAAAACTAATTTAAATATCGTAAAATTGACGGGAGCTGACTCATTAGAAAGTGGGGACAAGGCAGTTTCTTCGATTTATAAAGGCTTTTTATGATCTTTCACCTGTATTCTTTGTGTAATTTTGTAAAAAATAGTAGAGATAGGAATAATTGAGTCGCCAAAAGAGAGGGTCGGTAACATACTCATTATGCACCTGTGTGCACATTAAGATGTTCATTTATAATCGTCATTGTTTAAACAATTAGTAACGCATCATACGCCGCCATGACACATCTTAATCTAAGCCGCTCTCTCCCATTTTTCTATCAGCTCGTTTTGTATCTTTAGATTCATAGTAGTGATTACAAGAGACTATCTTGTCTTTCTAAAATTAAAAAAGAGCCCGGGTTGATGATGGATTTTCTGACCTATCGCCATCATTTGAGGAATTAGTCAGTGGTACTTTAGGAACATACCATTGTTCTGATTGATGACATATTTCTTGTACGAGTAAATTTACCTCTATTGTTCATGCTTAAGATAATCCGTTCCATGTCTTTTGAAAATTGTTTTAAACAGGAAATAAGGGTTATTTTAGAGCTGATGCTCTTTAACACCGGGAGGCAGTTTTCACAATTATTTAGGTATTTCACGAATATATCTTAAAAACCTATCTTTCGTTTCGCAAGTGACATACTTTAACATCGCTGCGTTCGGTTTTGAGCGCTTCTGAAATCGTAGGAGTCCTGAAAAACGCCTTTTCTATCTTAATTCTGGTTTTGATCTAGTAAAAGGATATAATGCAATAACAATATCATCTGAAGTTTTAATTTTTTTCCAAAGAGATGCCTTTCATTTCTGGTACAAAAAAGGTAACAAAAATGCCTAATAAGGAGGATATGGCGATAAAAACCATCGTAATAGGTAGCCCTCTACTTTTTAATAATAAGGGCAAGAAGAAAGCGCCTATAAATGCCCCCACTTTACCAATAGCTGCAGATAAACCATGGGCTCTGGCACGGATGGGAGTAGGGTAAATTTCGGAAGGAATTAAGAAAGTAGTGGCGTTTGGTCCAAAATTGATGAAAAAGAAGCTTATGCCAAATATGCCTATAAATAAAGGAAAGATGTCTTGAATACTTGGAATAACTGCGATAATTAAATAGCATAAGGCCATAACGGCAAATCCGGCTATTTGTAAAAATCGCCGACCAATTTTATCAACATACATAGCAGCGAAGAAATAGCCAGGCACGGCGAAGCAAAGAAAAATGAGGGCCGACAATAATGTGTGACCTAAGAGAGAGCCGTGCGGACTGATGGTGTTCATGATAAACATAGAGGAGACACCGTTCCCATACAGCGCTATATCTAATAAAAACCAAGCACCAGCAGTGCCAACCAAACATTTAAGCCATTTAGGAGAAAATAATTTCTTCGGAGCAGGGAGAGCGGCGCTGATAATATTGTCTTTATGACCCGCTAAATCACTTACTACGCGACTGACTTCTAATGGTGATTTACTGAGCAAAAAGCGCGGCGTTTCAGCTATTTTTCTTCGCAGACAAAAGACGGAGGCAGCAGGAATTGCACCAAAAGCAAGCAAAATTCGCCAAATAAGATGATCAGAGATATTAAAAAACATCAACAAAGAGGCAAAAAGTGGACCGACGATTAGGCCTACCGCTTGCATTGCAAAAACAAGTAAAACTAGAAATCCTCGATTCTTTCGGTTAGCGTATTCGCTGGCAACCACGGCACTGGTTGGATAATCACCTCCAATACCTATCCCTACTAAAATTCTCGAAATTAAAAGCCAGCCGAACGAGATTGAAGCTGCTGAAAGAAGAGCACCAATAAATAAAATAAACAGCTCAACACCGTATATTTTTTTCGGCCGAATTTGTCCGAAAACCAACCGAAAATTATCGCCCCGAAAGCAGCTGAGGCTAGCGAAGCTCCATTAAGAAGAGCAATTTGGGTGGCAGTTAAGTGCCAGAAAGAGGTTAGTAGAGCAGTAACAACACCGATGATAAATAGATCATAAGCGTCCGTGAAAAATCCCATCCCTGCAGTGATTACCATTCGCCAGTGGAACCGGCTAAGTTTTTGTTCGTCGAGTGCTTCAATTGATAGACTGCAAATATGGTCGCTCTCCATAGGTGGATATCCTCATTAGTTAATATAAAAACACTTTAACACTCTATTGTGACAATTTGATGACAGTTAATAGAGCCGAGATAAGTAGGAAAGAAATAGCAATTGCAAAAGCAGCAAAGCCGATGCCGATTGCACAGGTAAAGTCAAAACGCAAACCCGGTGTTGCGTTAAAGGTTAAAATAAAAATTGCTACTGATCGATGTATTCTCGCTAAATTATAGTGTAAGCTTTGGTGTATTAACAGACAGGGCGGAAAGCCCCCACACAATATTGTAACGTTTGTTAGCTGGTCGAAACTATTGTCTTCACTTAAAGCCTAAATGCAACCCTCTTGCATACTTTCACTATAGGGGAATTGCTCTCTACTCATAGCCGAAGCAAAAAAATCCTCCCGCGACGAATCCCTCTTGAATATATTGTATAATTGTACAAGGGTGATGCATAGATCAAATAGTGTGTTAGAGTAGAGTGGAGGAATCCCTATGGTATTTCGGGTTTGCATGTATATTTATTGAACAAAGCAATACCGAGTTGCGACTAACTCATGATTTGGTGAATGGGATAGCAGAAAATTTGGGGCATCCGCAAACGAGTATTTAAAAGTCATCTTTTCACGAACCCTTATAGCTTATAAACAATGTTATTGTGTGAAAAGCTAAAACGACTGCTTAAGATTAAACAAGTTTGTTTCATAAATTTTTTGGAGTCTCTGCAAAGAAAAATTATTAGCGATCTTTATCCTAAACAGAAATGAGACACATTATTTTTTCAGAACCGTAAGTAATAGCACTCGGAGAAATTCCTTTTCCAACCGCATTTGCTTATTTTTAGACAAGAATATGGTAGGAATCTAAATATGCTAATCCTAATCGCGTTTCTCTATGAAATGGCAATACGGCTATAACTGACTCCGCTAGACGCTGTAGTCTCAATGTGAACATAATGTTTTTCAGTCAGATTTAGTAAAAACCCCAGATTAATCGCATTAACTAAGTTCACTATATCTAACAAATTAAAATCCAAATTTATTGAAACTTGAAATGATCGCAAATATTTTCTAATGAAATTCATGCTTGCACAGAAATCACTCCTGCTGTTTTATTGCTCCCTATGGTACAATGCTTTTTACATAATTTTACCAGTTTTCGTTTGTTCTCAATACTGTAGTAAGGAAATGACGATGAAATTACTACGTATAAACTACCTTGCCACTAACGGTAATAGCAATCATAAACCGGGAAACCTGCTACAAAGCGGACGCAAGTTATACTGCCAAGCAAAGCCTCATTGTAATTTTTAATGAGCTAATAAAAACACTGCACACCGCTCCGCTTATATCTTCAACCAAAATACGTTCATTGTTGATTGCTAAAAGATGAGTAGCCCGTTGTCTATAATCTTTCTTACATCCCAATACAAAAATTGTTGTGCTGCCCAGTAGGCGGACACGGACTTCCCTGTACTACCGATCACCACCATTAGGCCAAAGACAGGCACCATTTTCTTTTAAGATTTTTAAAAAGGCTTGGTGGGATTTTATTTCTTCTTCATTAGCTGTAATTACCCGCAAATGAGCGCGATTAACACTAAGATGACGAATTTGCATAGATTTCCTCTCAATAGAGGAAATTTGAGGCTCAAACAACTTGGCCTGACCGCCAGTCATCAGTAAATAAATTTGAGCCAATAATTCAGCATCTAATAAAGCCCCATGAAAATTACGATTAGAATTATTCACATAATAACGCCGGCAAAGTGCGTCTAAATTATTATGCTGTCCTGGATGTTTTTGACAGGCTAAAACTAATGTATCAATAACTTGACAATAATCGGTAATGGCTTGGAAAGGTTGTTTTGTCAGTTTTAATTCGTGATTCAAGAAACCAACATCAAATGGCGCGTTGTGAATAATTAATTCTGCTCCTTCCAGAAAGGCAATTAAGTCAGCTGCAATATCCTCAAATAAAGGTTTATCAGACAGAAAACTTTCGGTAATGCCATGAATCTGAAAGGCATCACGTTCAATGGAACGCTTGGGATTGATGTAAAAATGTAAATGATTATCAGTTAATTGTCGATCAATCATTTCAAGACAGCCTACTTCTATAATACGATGCCCATCTTCGGGTTTCAATCCTGTTGTTTCTGTGTCTAAAACAATTTGTCGCATTGCCATTACTATTTCTTTATTCTACTTAATTCTACTTATAAAATTTCATCAATGCCAAAATTAGCTAATTGATCAGCAATTTCATTTTCGACATGACCGCTGTGGCCTTTTACCCAATGCCAGATTATGGTGTGGCGTCCAACTTCACTTTTGAGCCCTTCCCACAGCGCCCTATTTTTAACAGGTTTTTTATTACTAGTTTTCCATTGTCGGCCTTCCCAAACGGCAAGCCATTCCATGACACCTCGACGTAAATATTGCGAATCAGTAGTAACGATCACATGACAACACCGCTTCAATGCTTTTAATCCTTCTATAGCAGCTGTTATTTCCATCTGATTATTGGTTGTGTTCGAAACGCCACCATATAGACGACACTCATGCCCATTATAACGTAGTAATACTCCCCATCCCCCTGGTCCAGGATTCCCTCGACAAGCGCCGTCGCAATATAGATAAACGATGTTTCGTTCTTCACCCATTATCGCTAGTTACACTATATTCTTGTTATTGGCTTAATTACTCCTCGTGTCAGGAAATGTCTCTTTACCCATAGAATTTTCGATTGAATACGAGCATATACTTTTTTTTCGCCACCAGTACATAAATCCTTCCACTGGCAGGTAAAGCTAATTGCCCTGCTGTTTCAATCAATACTCGCATTTTTCTCCCTAATTTTTTCTGAGGGAGTAACCCATAACAGAAGGTTTTGCTATATAAAATGGAATAATTAAAATTAGTTAACCATCGTTTGACTTGCGCACGCGACCAAAACCTCCCATTCCATGGAATACTTCGGGAAAAAGTTTTTTTAATCCCCACAAACTCCAAGGATTAAAACCTAAAATAATTAATTGTCCATTAGGTTTTAATGCGCGAAAAATTTCCTGTAATAACCTAGCAGGATAATCGATGAATTCCAGAAGATGCACAAGCACAATAACATCAACACTATTGGATAACAATGGTAATTCTTGCCAACCCGTTTGAACTGATAGTATCGAACCACTAATGAATTGTGACATGAATCGGATGTGCATAAAAATCTGACTTTTTTTAGAATGTGTCACATCTAAAGATCCACCCATTTGCACTAAATAAACACCATCAATATTTTTTATTATACGGCTTATTTCTTCACTTTCCAGCTTTAATACCCACGAACTAGAGACCTGCTGATACCATTTTTGCATGACTTCCAAGAAATTTTCCATATCGCAAATTGTACCTTGTTATTTTATACTAACCAGGATTCCATTAATTCATCGGAGAGATTTTTCGATGCTCCATGATATTTTTGCTATCCCTGCTCTTAATGATAACTATGTTTGGACAATCGTTCATTCAAAGAACCGACGAGCAGTTATCATTGATCCTGGAGAGTCTGAACCCGTCCTTAATCTCTTCGAACAACAAAACTTCACCTTAACCGCAATTCTCATCACGCATCATCACTGGGATCATACCAATGGTATTCAACGAATCATAGAAAAATATCCTGTTCCTATTTATGGCCCCTTAAAAGATAACATTCCTCTCTGCGACCATACTCTCAACGATCAAGATACGATAGAATTATTAGACGTAGCACTGACTTTTAAAGTGTTAGAAACACCCGGGCACACTCTCGGTCATATTGTTTATTGGGGACACCAATGGATTTATACAGGAGATACTCTATTTAT
The DNA here is from genome assembly GCF_024730665.1 of Coxiella-like endosymbiont. Taxonomy (GTDB): domain Bacteria; phylum Pseudomonadota; class Gammaproteobacteria; order Coxiellales; family Coxiellaceae; genus Coxiella. The sequence continues at coordinate 163,639 of NZ_CP084737.1, read as the reverse complement.
GGCTGGATGCGGCCGAATTTTTGAAGGCTCTCCAGACCAGTTGTATCATTCATTAATGAAATTGGCTGCATTGGATCCACAGACCAAAGTTTATTGCGGCCATGAATATACGGACCAAAATCTACAATTTGCAAAAATAGTGGAGCCAGATAATCCTAAGCTCAAAGAAAGAATCATTTCAACCCGACAAAAATTAAACCAGAATCAGCCTATACCTCCCTCGACCATTCAACTGGAGCTCGAAACCAATCCATTCCTCCGCTGTCATCAAAAAAATGTCCAACGACGCGTACAAGAATATTGTGGCTACCCATTAGCCGATATCGTTGCCGTTTTCGCTGCCTTACGGCGCTGGAAAAATGAGTTTTAACTTTATCAGAGTTGTGTGATTTAGCTTGCTCACATACCATAGTACGCTGATATAGCGATAAGAATTTGACCAATTTTCCTTGATTATCACACTATTTATCCGTAATATCCGTCTGATGCGAAAATGGATATTTAATACAACCATTGCGCTACTAGCTTTTTGTCTTATTGGCGTTAATATCATCGCAATGCCGACCTCTCTAGGCAGAACGTGGCATATCAACCGTCTCTTTTCTCCTAATCAGCAGAATCTTTGGACAACAATCAGCCAACAGTTTGTACTCGCAGAGCAATACACGAATAATTATTATGTACGTAAACAAATCCGGTGGTTCCGACAGCAACAATACTATCTTTCTGAGCTGACCAAAAACGCGCAACCTTACATTTATTACGTTTTTCAGCAAACAAAGAAACGGGGCATCCCACCCGAGATTGCGCTTTTACCAATGATTGAAAGCAATTACAATCCTTTTCTTTATTCAAAACGCGGTGCTACCGGTCTTTGGCAGTTAATGCCTGGAACAGCGACCGGGTTTAGTCTTCTTATTAATTGGTGGTACGACGGTCGTCGTGATGTCGTTGCATCGACTAACGCTGCATTGAATTATCTCGAGTATCTGCACGATTATTTCCATAGCTGGCTTTTAGCGATCGCTGCCTACGATGCGGGAGAAGGAACCGTAGCAGCTGCTATTCGTTGCAATCGTCGTCATGGGTATCCTACGGACTTTTGGTCGCTACCTTTACCTTACGAGACTCGGGAATATGTACCTAAATTATTAGCTTTAGCTAATGTAATTAAAAATCACCAAGGTTATAACTTGCAATTAAACCCTGTTGAAAACGGGCCCTTCTTCACTATGGTAACCTTAAAAACACAAATGGATTTTAAAAAATTAGTCAAATTATCGGATTCTACATTAAATCTCATTCGTAAATTAAATCCCGGTTTTCGCCGCTCAAGCACTCTGCCTCATTGCACGTATAATTTCTTGGTGCCACTAGATAAAGCAGATCATTTAGAGCAAGGCCTTGCAGAATTGGAAACTAGTCTTACTGCAGAGAAATGGGCGTATCATCGCGTACATGCTGGTGATTCATTAAGTATTTTAGCCAACCGTTATCACACCAGTGTTGCAGAAATTCGTCGTATGAATAAATTAAAAAGTGATATGATTGGGATTGGAGAAAATTTATCAGTTCCAGAAGCAGAAGCAACTCCTTACATATCTGTTGAGAGTCGTTGTGTTTCTGAAGATAATATTCCTGGACCAAAGCGAGTGGTGCACGTCGTCAAAAACCACGAAACTATTGATGGGATTGCGCATCATTATCATGTGATGCCACAGCAAATTTACTTTTGGAATAATAATAAACATAAAAATTTGTGTGTGGGTGAAGAATTGATTATTTGGCAGACGACCTTTAAACATCTTCCGCTCTATCATCACGTTAGGTGGGGCGAATCGCTGTCAACGATTGCCCGTCATTATAGGACCACGGTTTATAAATTACGTCGATTAAATCATATTTCAGGAAACACAATTCGAGTTGGTCAACGTTTAGGCATAAGTGGACCTTAACGGGTGGATGCTACACAATCCATACAAATCTAATTCCTTCTTTTAATGCTGCTTTTAATCTTGAAAAGACAAAGTAATTTCTCTTGCAAAAAGAAAAGTCGGAGTACTTATCAAATTTCTGCTCTTCTGTGCCCTTGATTAGTTTTTCTTAAATTGCAGTACTATTAAAAGAAAACGCTGTATTAGATAAACACTGTATTAGGTAAGGAAAATTTCACAGGAAGGTTTGAGAAAATTAATAATTAAGTTAAGAAACTGAGAATCAAATTCTATTTTATTTAATAACAACTCTGCTTGTTTAAATAAATAAGCAAGGTTTTTTAGCATATCAGATTGTGCTTTTACTTCGTTAATAACTTGATCCTCAATATCATCTTTCCATTGAAAAATTAGCCCAATTAATATGCCCAATTCACGTAGATGAGAGAGTGTAGTTTCCTCTTCACAGCCTACTGAAAGCGCACCTAATTCGACCGCTGCACTAAACAAAGCGCCTGTTTTTAAACGATAAATGGTTTCAACCTCCTTTTTCGAGACCATTTTATTTTTAGCCTCTAAATCCAATTGCTGGCCTCCCGCCATACCAAAAGACCCTCCCGCACGTGTCAAAGTAGAAATTAATCGAGGATTACCTTCACGGGCCACTATTTCAAACGCTAAACACTGCAAGGCATCACCTGTTAAAATAGCTGTACCTTCACCGAACGCTTTGTGACAACTCGGTTGTCCACGACGAAAATCATCGTCATCCATGCAAGGCAAATCATCATGGGTCAATGAATAACAGTGCATCAACTCAATGGCAATCGCTGAGTTGTCCATTTTTACAGGATCGCTTGAAAAGCAAAGTCCTGTAGCATAGGTCAATAACGGTCGAATTCGTTTACCACCTGGCATCACTGCATGATACATCGCTTCATGTAATCGACGAGGTTCTTGCGTAAAATTGGGTAACAGTCTTTCAAGATTCTGATTAATGCGTGTCTGATAATTTTCTATAAAATTCATTCACTAACTACTTATCATCTATCTAAAAATATCCTTAGGTTTTCGAAAAAAAAGCGATCTCTTCTTTTGCTGCGGCGGGACTATCGGAACCGTGAACAGCGTTGGCATCAATGGATTCAGCAAAGTCGGCACGAATAGTTCCTGGCATGGCTTCTTTGGGGTCAGTCGCTCCCATTAATTCCCGATTTTTAGCAATGGCGTTTTCGCCTTCCAAAACTTGAACCATGACTGGACCTTTCGTCATAAATTTTATTAAGTTGTTGTAAAAAGGTTGCTCTCTATGAACCACATAGAACGCCTTTGCTTGCTCTTCAGTTAAATGCTGCATACGAGCGGCAACAATTTTAAGACCTGCTCTTTCAAAGCGGGAATAAATGTTGCCAATAATGTTTTTAATAACTGCATCAGGTTTGATAATCGATAATGTTCGCTCAATAGTCATTGATTATCCTCTTCGCATAAAAAATTAAAATGCCGTCCCCCCCGCAGGTTCAAGAATCGATCCATACCGCAACCAAACAACGCCATGCTACTGAAAATTGGTGCTCATTATAGTAAGTTAACCAATTAAGTTCTACAAAATCTTAAATACGGCGATTCTCTTTTTCTAGTTGTTACTGGAACTACAGTAGTGGAAAGAACTAATACCTTTCAAAGTTAGCGGCTACCTGTTTAGTCCATATGATTTACTGCTACTAATTTTCAATTGGCTAAATCCCCATCCATCCCCTTACCTTAGAATCGCTCTACCCACTCTTTTGACACTTATCTTGTTTGCTGCTATGAGACTTATTCCGTGGGAAAACATTTAAAACAAAAAAAGCAGAGTTATATCACTTTCCACTTTTCTAGTAATTATCTCGACCATTGTGATTATTTTCAGTTATATTGAATTGTCCCTAAAATATAGCTCAATGCCTCCTTACCTTTTTATATCGTTAAGTTAAGTATCAGATTCTCTCCCCTGATGCCCCATTACTTTCACATTAGTTATCAATCGAATGGGACGAAATACATCATTTGCAATTTCGAAGTGAGAGTTTATTCATTCATGATTCTATGTGAACATTCATCTATAACATGGCGCTCTTATTTGTCTTGATGAAAGCTACGATTTGAAAAGTAAATTCAAAAGTGGTACCCTGATTCAGGGTAGTTCCGGCATTAACATAAAGTTACCGGTAATATTTTCTTCCGTAATACAGGTTATCTGCTACCGTAATTGTTTTATCCAGATTGAACGTGACTATGGTCCGATTTAGCCTATTCGGAAAAGCGCATGAAGGTTTTCGCCACATTGTTTCTTTATATGGGATTTGCCAGTATATTGGCAGCTACTGCAGAAAGTACCAGCCAACAAAACCCGGCATTAGTCAACTTCGCTTCTAAACAACAACAACTCGAGGTGTCGCCTTCCCTTACCCCCCTCCCCTAACATTAATGTCAAAGGCTACGTACTAATGGATGCTGATTCAGGGGCAGTTATTGCTGAAAAAAACATGAATAAACGACTGCAACCAGCTAGTTTAACCAAACTAATGACACTTTATATTGCCTTCCAAGCGCTCAAAAACAACCAAATCCATTTAGATAATAAAGTAACCGTTAGTGTTAAAGCTTGGCACACAGGTGGTTCGCGTATGTTCTTAAAAGAGGGGTCAGAAGTCTCAGTTGGTTTATTAATTCAGGGAATCACCGTTTCTTCCGGCAACGACGCTTGTGTTACCATAGCTCAATATATTGCGGGTACAGAACAAACTTTCGCTCAAATAATGAATCAAACCGCTGAGCGCCTTGGAATGAAAAATTCACATTATGTCGATTCTACTGGTTTGCCAAGATCTGACCATTATTCCACACCTTATGATATGGCGCTTCTGGCTCGTGCTACTATCAATGGATTCCGCGAATATTATCATTTCTTTTCACAAAAATGGTTAACCTATAACAACATTAAACAACCGAATCGCAATAGATTATTATGGCGCGATGCTTCAGCCGACGGGCTGAAAACTGGCCATACAGATGAGGCAGGTTACTGTTTAATTTCATCAGCAAAACGTCACAACATGCGTTTAATTGCTGTCGTCATGGGCGCCAAGACAGACAGCAGCCGCGCTGATGATTCAGAAGCTCTATTGAATTACGGATTCCGTTTCTATCAAACACAAATGTTATTTGGTGCCAATAAAGGCATCACTAAGGAACGTATTTGGCTCGGCAAAGAAAAATATATTAACTTCGGTTTAGAAAAGCCGTTATATGTCACGGTTCCTGCCGGTGACTATAAAAATTTAAAAGCTAGCTTGCAACTAGATCAAAATTTACGTGCCCCTATCTTGAAAGATCAAACCTATGGAAAAATCGTTGTGATGTTTTATGGTAAACCTATTGTAAAAGCGCCGCTAATTGCACTACAAAATGATTCTCAGGCAGGTATTTTCTCGCGGATGTTGGATTATGTTACTTTATTTTTAAAAAGGTCTTTTAAAACTTTATGAAGGGCGATTTAACACTCATTGAATTTCCTTGTGATTTCAACGATTAGATTTCAATTAAAGTTGTTGGATATGCCAACAAAGTATTCAAATCGGTATTTCTAAATTTTGCGAGGATAAAAAATGATTAAATTGAGATTTTTCCTGTTTATTGCGAAAAATATGATCTTCAAATTTTTTATGGATGTCAGATAGGTACGTTTTTATAACCTTTGGCCACCTGATTAAATTTATCTTTACTCATCAGGATATCATCGTGCTCACTATCTTTAATACCCGAAATTTCCTTGGAATTATAGATTTCTTTTATCAACTCATTATCACCCGACTTACGTTTTCTGATTATTAACTAATTATATGTTTAATTTAACTGAATCACGTTTTTTAAGAGGCCTTTCTCTCTGCCACGTTTGTGCTACCTTATGTAGGAAGATATATCTTCGATATCATTGGGATGCAGCAAAATACGCCTGGTTTTGCTACTTTGCTTCTCTGAATCATGATGTCTTGACCACAGTGACTCGCTGCGGAGTACATGCCCTCTTCCTATATCTGATTATTTAATTGCATTACACTTACTTATGACCTGGCCTATTAACCTCATCCTCAGTAGAATTAATGCTATCATTATGAACGACGTGATTATTCGACAATTTGACAGTCTCATTCCTTATCAACCACTGTTGGAAGCCATGCAAAAATTTACTGCTTCCAGACAATCCGGTACCGTTGATGAAATTTGGTTACTCGAGCATTTACCTGTTTTTACGCAAGGACTTGCTGGCAAGCCTGAACATGTGCTGAATCTACATGAGATTCCGCTTATCCAAACCGATCGCGGCGGCCAAATTACTTACCATGGACCTGGTCAGCTCATAGCTTATTTGTTATGTGATCTTAACCGACTTAGTTTAAACACACGCACATTTGTGCGAGTAATTGAAAACGCCATCATTGCATTTCTTCAACAGTTGGGCATTGCAGCTGCAGGAAAGGAAGAAGCACCAGGGGTTTATGTAGGGGAAGCGAAGATTTGCTCTATTGGCCTTCGTGTACGCAAAGGTCTGAGCTATCATGGATTAGCTTTTAATATTGCTATGGATTTAACGCCATTTTCTTATATCAATCCCTGTGGATTCAAAGGGCTAACAATAACGCAAGTGCGAGATTTTGTAAAAAAGATTGAGGTATCTACCGTCAAACAAACAATTATCTCACCCATCTTAAAGAATTTCGGGTATAATCGCCCTCTCATAAAAATGGAGTCTTTCAATGGTCAGCAAAGAACAATCCTATGATCCTACAAAAAAGGCTCTTGGCAAAGAGAAACTTTCACGTATTCCCATTAAAGTTGAAACAACCGATACACCACTCCGAAAGCCAGACTGGATTCGCATTCGGTTATCGACTGATAATAAAGTTAGTCAATTGAAAAAACTGCTGCGAGAAAATCAGTTAGTCACCGTTTGTGAAGAAGCGTCTTGCCCTAATTTAAATGAATGTTTTGAACACGGTGCTGCAACTTTCATGATTATGGGTGATAAATGCACCCGTCGTTGCAGTTTTTGCGACGTAGGCCATGGTCGTCCCGCTCCTCTAGATCCTGAAGAACCGATCAATCTTGCGAATACTGTTAACATCATGGCATTAAAATACGTCGTCATTACATCCGTAGATCGAGATGATTTACGAGATGGTGGTGCTCTGCATTATACTCAATGTATTAACGCTGTACGTAAAAAAATCCTGATACGAAAATTGAAATATTAGTGCCTGATTTTCGTGGCCGCATGGAAAAAGCGTTAGATACGCTCGCTACGGCTTTACCAGATGTTTTCGATCACAACATTGAAACTACCTCGCGCTTATACAAACAAGCACGACCGGGGGCAGATTATCAATGGTCACTTACTTTGCTCCAAACATTTAAAAAACGCTTCCCCGAAATTCCGATAAAATCTGGTATGATGCTGGGATTAGGTGAAACCCGTGAGGAAGTAGAAGAAGTTATGCAGGATCTTCGAAGTCATGAAGTCGATATGCTGACGCTTGGACAATATTTACAACCTACTCGTTACCATATGTCAGTAAATCGTTATATCACTCCTCAAGAATTTCAAGAATTAGGTGAATTGGCAAAAAAATTGGGATTTAGTAGCGTCTCCAGCGGTCCTTTAGTGCGTTCTTCTTATCATGCAGATCTACAGGCACAAGGGAAAAGAGTTTCATAAAGGCATCCTGTGAAAATGGCATAGGACAAATGGGTAACTAGAGCCTGATGATAGAACATTACTTAACGATCGTAGACCATTATTCACAAATATCATATATGGGCGTGACATTTGCCTGTATTATCGCTTTTGCAGAGTCACTACCTCTCATCGGCACTATTATTCCTAGCTCCGTCACCATGTCTATTATCGGCATTTTGGTTGGGCGGGGTGTGATTGCCTTAGATACTACTATTTTGTGGGTTTCTCTGGGTGCATTAGTAGGCGATACCGTCGGCTTTTTTATTGGAAAATATTACAATGAGCGTTTACGTATTATGTGGCCTTTTAAAAGGTATCCTCAATGGCTTGCACTTGGTGAAGATTTTTTAGAAAACACGGCGGAAAAAGTATTTTAATCGGGCGTTTTGTAGGACCAGTACGAAGCTCCGTTCCTTTAATCGCTGGATTATTAAAAATGAGCTGGTTTCGTTTTTTCATTGCAGCAATTCTCTCTGCAATTCTTTGGGCGATTGCTTACTTGTTGCCCGGCGTCTTAATTGGCGCTGCTTCTCTTGAATTACCACGGGGTGCCACAACGAAATTTATATTAATTGGTTTTGGTATTATCGTCTTGCTCTGGCTTTTATTTTGGATCGTTCAACGATCTTTTTCTTTCCTAGCGACAATGATCAATCACTGGATTGACCGTCTATGGGGTTGGCTTTATCACCACCATTCTTCCCGTTTTTTATTACGTGTAATCACTAACCATCGTACTCCTGCAGATCATCATCAATTGACGATGGCATTGTTAGCATTTTTATTTTTTATTACGTTTTCAATATTATTAATCATCACTATTACGTTGGGCCCCAATACTAGCTTGAACGAACCTTTCTTTCATTTTTTACAAAGTCTGCGATCGACAAAAATTGATAAATTTTTTGTGGTGATAACCATGTTTGGTGACAAAGTAGTTATGATGGGTATTAGTTTACTAATAGTTATCGCTTTAGCAATTAAAAAACAATGGCGATCTGCTTTTCATTTACTAGCAATTGCACTATTAACCGGTGCTATCTTCTATTTTCTAAAAACATTCGTATACTCTCCTAGACCCGCACCCGTGCTAGCTATTGATCGATCCTCTTCATTCCCTAGCGGCCATATGGGTTTCAGTGTCACTATCTTAGGTTTTATCGCATTTTTAACCGCACAATCATTATCCAAAAAATGGCAATGGATTCCTTACACATTATCGAGCGTTTTAATTATTTTAATTGGATATTCACGTTTGTATTTAGGTATTCACTGGTTGGAAGATATATTAGCAAGTCTTTTTATTGGATTAACTATTTTGTTGCTTGTCATTATTGCTTACCGACGATACCCTTCTAAACCCTTTAGCAACTTCAAATGGCTTGTTTATTTGATTATTGCCATCACGCTACCATGGATGAGTTTCACGAAAGCAAAATTTCACACAGCTCTTCATCAATATTCTCCACTCTGGCCAATTCGACAATTACACTCGAATCAATGGTGGGAACATCCAATCCGTTATATTCCGCTTTACCGAATGAATCGTTTCGGACATCTTGTTCAGCCCTTTAACATTCAATGGGTCACGGGATTAAATAATATCGAGCAAACTCTTGAACAACATGGATGGAAAACTATCCACAATAAAACAAACGTAACCAGTGTCCTTGGCCGTTTTGCGAGCTATAGACCGGAGCATCACTTTCCACTTTTTCCATGGCTTTATCGCGGAAAACCGCCAGTGTTGTTTATGATAAAACATCTTCCTAAGAAAACTACCATTATTGAACTACGTTTATGGGAATCAGGCGCTGTTTTTAATGACAGTGTTTTACCGCTCTGGGTAGGTTCGGTCAACTATCACATTGCCACAAAACACTTAATTTCACTTTACCGACCTAATGAAATTACACCAGTCAACGGTGGAGGCATCGATCAGTTTGTCCACGAACTTTCAGAAGGCTACCAATGGGAAAAAGTTACACTTCAGAATCATCAAGAGCCTCAAAAGAAGCGCCCTCTTAACTGGGATGGAACAATATTGATTATCCGAGCTCGAGAAGAAGGATAGGCAGGTACTCTACGTTCACGTACTAGACGAAAAAATAGGAGACGTCATCATGGGGGCAGACAATCACAATGAGCCCCACTTCTGTTACTAAAACCTAAAGTGCTACTCTATTACTTCTTTAAAGAAGTAGTTATTTGTCCAGGACTCCACCCTCGGGTCCACATATCATATTTCAATATATTTGTCAAGATAGTCAAAAAATTGAACATGTAGCAGATAGCAAATAAAAATTGGTATTTCCGCCTGAGTTTACTAGTTTACGAATAATAGTCACCGAGAGCGTGAAAAACCAAAAACAGTTATTACCCCTCTCTCGGGTTGCAAATATTTTTTAAAAAAGCCTGATGATGACCTGTTAAATTCTAAGGTCTATTTTAAAAAATAATTTCTGTGCTTGGGAATAATTTTTGTCTGTTAGTATAATAAAATCTTTATAACCATTGAAAAACTCCAGAAACTCTTGAAAAAGAGAAGAAAGATTTCATCTTAATTCTCGCTTATAGGAAGCATTTTAGGAATTTTATTTTCTGCTCGTCTCTTGAGCCGCTCCTCAGCCTCCACTTTGCGGTTATGACGACGATACTCCGCCTCTTCATAACGTCGTATTTCAACTTTTGTTTTTGGCAATAGTGGAGGCACTTCTACCGGATTTCGATTTTTATCCACTGCAACGAAGGTGAAATACGCCGATAAAATGTGACGGACTTCTCGCGTTCGTGTATTTTCTGCTAATACCTTCACACCGATTTCCATTGATGTTCGCCATGTTCTATTAACCGAAGCACGAATCAATAAAACATCCCCTCGACTTGCCGGTCCTAAAAAATGCATCGCATCCACTGAAACTGTTACACAAATTTGCCCACTGTGACGTTCTGCTACTACCAGCGCCGTGCGATCTAAAAGCGCCATTACCAATCCTCCAAACACAGTGTCGCTAGAATTTAAATCATTCGGAAAAATTTTATAGGTCTGATTATGGATCGCTGATTCAGAAATACGTTTAGATTTCATTTTTTACCTCACTCAGGAAATATATCAAGATGCATCTTCATGATCTACCCGTAGGCAGAGAAGTATCTGAGAAGAAATATGAAATCGTGTATCGTGGGCATATTCTATTCGCTCTAGCCAAACAGTTTTTAAAGCAGGAGATCGCTTTACGACAGTCACTAAATGTGGTAGAAATTATCGAGAGATAAAGACCGCGCAGAAACGCTAGCTTTTATAGTCTACTCGGGGAAAAGAGTGCCTACTAATACCCCATACCATCACCACATATAACCATTTCCTAAGTGAGTGTATGGACTTTGATCGCACTGTTGACTTTAAATCGTTAACTCGTCCAATACCGCTTCACCAAAATGTATCATGCAAACTAAATTTACCACTGTGAGGGGAAAAGTCTACATACGATAAAACTCTCAATCCCCTTTCCAGTAAGAAGAGTTAAATTAAGTAAATCGGCACTTAATCAATAATATAAAACTAACACCAAAAATATCGCCATCAATTGAATTCGGTGTCAGCATAACTGATGAAGAATGGGAGCATAAAAATTGATTAGTTTTTCATACCTTGAAAAAGAAATTAAATAAGCCGTGTTTTAGTTAATTCACTAATGAGCAAGAGTAAGTTCGGTTAGGTTTTAACACGGACTGCGCATCATATAACACTTCACTAATTAAAATTCTAAAAGTCTTATACACACAGCAATAGCTGATGCAGCTATAACTAATTATTTAATTCGATCAATTTTAATAATAGTACTGCTCAGTGATACTTTTAAAAACTCAATCATTATAATAATATGCCAAGGCATTAAGATACATTTTTAGAAAGCTAGTTGCGAGAAAAAATCAATTAAGGCAAGGGAAAAGGTTTACAAATCAGATTTCGACAAGATATACGCCGTATCTGTCCAGTAACCATTGACGAGAAACTGTGTAACTAATAACGATAACTTGCTGAAAATGGCGCGCCCGGAGGGATTCGAACCCCCGACCTTTCAGTTCGTAGCCGAATACTCTATCCAACTGAGCTACGGGCGCCTACTAAAACGTATAACCATATCGATAGGCTTATTCTCTATCAACGCGCCGGGACATCTAAATATTATTGAAGTTAGTGCGTCATACAATAGCGCAAGCTCCACATAATCCACAACGAAGCACTAATTAGGATGAACAAAATCACTAGCATAAATATAAACGACATAAGATTCATGCGGCTTTGTTCATTCTTGGTATTTAATCGTAAAAAACAAACAACCTGGACGATAAATTGTAAAATGGCAGAGATAAATATGATAGCCAATATCATGCTGACAGAAAGATTTGAATACAAAACCGCGAGAAAAGAAATTGATGTCAAGATGACACACAAAACCACTCCTAAGAGGTAGACACTTAGTTTCTTCTTACCTGTACCGTACATATTTTCGGTGAGTATTTCACTCATAAAATGGCTCCCACTAGATAGACGATTGTAAAAATGAAAATCCAGATAATATCGAGGAAATTCCAAAACAGTCCTAGATAAATCATGCGTCTTACTGTGTCCATATTGATTTTAAAAATAGATAGTTGGATAGTCATGATCAATATCCACAGTAGACCTATCGAAATGTGGAAGCCATGAGTCCCTACTAAGGTAAAAAAAGCGGAAGCAGCACCACTGGTGTCCCAACTATACCCATCCGCATTCAAATGGATAAATTCTTTGACTTCCATAACCACGAATACAGCGCCTAAAATGAAAGTTAAAATGAGCCAGAATATTGTGGAAGGCAATTTATTTCTGTCAATACTAAATATAGCTAAACAATAGGCAAAATTACTCGCTAACAAAAAGAAAGTTTCCAAAAGTATATAAGACAGATCGATTAGCGGTTTTAAAGCTGGCCCTACGGCTCCCGGGTAGTGTAACACCACAAAAGTGGTGAACAATGAGGCAAATAAAATACAGTCAGTCATAATGTAAAGCCAAAAACCGAAAACATCCATCGTCGTCGTGTCAGAATGATGATAGTGATCGGTAGCTGACGTATGCGCGTTCATGATAATGCTTCCTTGTAATGATGTAACTCGGTTTGTTTTACTGTTTCGGCTTTGACGTAGTAATTCGTATCCCGATTAAACGTCCGCGCAACTATCGTAGCAATAATACCAACGATACCAATAATCGCAGGAATCCACATATACCACACAATAGCAAATCCAAAAACCCCAGAAAACATGGCAATGACGAAGCCTGATGGGGTATTTTTCGGCATATGAATATCTTTGTATTGAACCTGTTTTGGATTAACTCTCCATGAGCGTTCTTCTTTTTTTGCTTTTTCTTTGTCTGCCCAAAATTGATCTTGCTCTTCGACCTTAGGAATGAAGGAGAAATTATATAAAGGCGCTGGTGAAGAAACAGACCATTCCAACGTTCTGGCATTCCACGGATCACCAGTATTATCTCGCAATTCGTCACGATTTTTGATACTTATAATAATCTGAATGATTTGTAATATGATTCCAACCATAATTAATGCTGCACCAAGTGCGGCTACAATAAAATAAGGCTGCAAACTGACGTCAGTGTAATGATTGAGTCGTCGCATAACACCCATGAGTCCTAAAAGATAAAGCGGCATAAAGGCAGCATAAAACCCTGCTACCCAAAAAACGAAAGACCACTTACCTAACCGTTCATCCAAGCAAAAACCGAAGGTTTTAGGGAACCAATAAATTAGCCCTGAAAAAAATCCAAAGAGCACGCCGCCAATAATCACATTATGAAAATGAGCAACCAGAAAAAGACTATTATGGACTTGAAAATCAACTGGAGGCACAGACATCAAAACGCCGGCCACACCACCGATAGTAAAGGTAATAAAGAACGCAAATACCCATAACATAGGTGTTCGCATGATAATTTGACCTTTATACATGGTAAACAGCCAATTAAAGATTTTCACCCCAGTGGGTATGGCGATGATCATCGTAGCAATACCAAAAAAGGCATTAACATCCGCCCCGCTACCCATCGTGAAAAAGTGGTGAACCCATACGATAAAAGACAAAAAAGTAATGACCAAAGTAGCGTATACCATTGTTCCATAACCAAATAATTTCTTTTGACTGAAAGTAGCCACGACTTCAGAAAAAATCCCAAATGCAGGTAAGATCAAGATGTAAACTTCTGGATGACCCCAAGCCCAAATTAGATTAATATACATCATCATATTGCCGCCAGCGAATTGGCTAAAAAAGTGCATTCCTAGTAGACGATCTAACGCTAATAATGCTAACGCAACCGTTAAAATCGGAAACGCTAAGGCAATCAAAACCATTGAACTAAAAGTAGTCCAAACAAAAATTGGCATTTTCATGAAAGTCATTCCAGGACAACGCATTTTAAAGACAGTGACAATGAAGTTAATACCACCTAAAAGGCTTCCTATTCCTGCAATTTGCAACGACCAAATAAAATAATCTACTCCAACAGTCGGACTATAATACAATTCAGACAATGGTGGATAAGCTAACCAACCCGTTGCTGCAAAATCGCCTATAACTAAAGAAACATTACAGAGCATAGCTCCCACAAAAGTCATCCAAAAGCTAAAAGAATTAATATAAGGGAACGCAACATCTCTTGCGCCAATCATTAATGGCAATGCGATATTGGCAAGACCAAATACCATTGGCATGGCTACAAAGAAAATCATAATAACGCCATGTGCTGTAAAAATCTGGTCATAATGTTCAGGAGGCAAATAACCCATATGAGTACCAGCCGCAATAGCTTGCTGAGAGCGCATCAATACTACATCTGAAAAACCACGTAACAGCATCACACCAGCTAAAAGCACATACATAATACCGATCTTTTTATGGTCTACGGAAGTTATCCATTCATGCCAAATATAAGACCATTTTTTGGTAACAGTGATAACAGCCATCGCACCAACGAAAGCTAACACCATAAAAACACCGGCACCCATGATAATTGGGGTATGAATTGGGATTGCAGTGAGCGATAATTTACCAAAAATAAGTTTTTCTAACATCTTTGATCCTTTTTTAATCTCTAATAGTTAAAATATCAACATCCTGGCAACCTATGTTCCCACTGTATGGGCATAATACCTGTGGTCTGCTTATACTTCATTATTATTTTCGAAAACAATCGAGGAATCACTACTGAATAATAATGCACAGACTCGTTGACAGAAGGTTGAATAAGATTCTCATAAACAGGAACTGTTAATGATTGTTTTGATCTCTTAATTTCCGCAAACCAATCCCGCAACTCATTCTGCTCAACTACTTTCACCGTAAAGCACATATCGGAAAACCCGTCACCGTTAAACTGACTATCAAGCCCTGTATAAGTGCCATCTTTTTTAGCCACCAAATGCAATCGGGTTCGCATGCCTGCCATAGTGTAAATTTGGCTACCTAATTGTGGAACAAAGAAAGCACTCATTGGTACATTATCATTAGTCAACCAAAATTCAACTTGTTGGCCTTTTGCAATTTCAAGGTAATTAACGGTGGCAATATTTTGTTTTGGATAGATAAAAAGCCACTTCCACGGTAATGCAACTACCTGAATCAGCATATGTTTTCCCGGAACATCTAATCTACGATAAGGATCAAGTTTGTGCGTCATGGCCCACGTCATAATTCCTAGGATGAGGATGATTGCACAAGGAATACCCCACCAAATAACTTCTAAAAGGACACTGCGCCCCCAATTTGGGCGGTAATCTATTGTGCTTTTCCCAGCACGATAGTGCAAAATAAAAGTAAAACTCATAATAAAAACAGGGATTACGACGATCAACATTAATGCTAATGAATCAAAAAAATTTTTTCTCTTCAGCTGAAACTATTCCTTCAGGGTTTAACATCCCTGCCATCATAGAATGGCAACCCACCAAACTAACACCAATCAAACTGATCAATGCAAGTGAGGAAAATTTTATTAATTTTTTCAGAATATTACTGATTATTATTATTTTTCTTTCGATCATGACGATTCCACTTTCTAAACTAATATATTGGTAATGCCCTCAATAGGCAACAAGAAAAACCCTAAAATAAGGAGACAACTGGTTTGAATTAACTTTATATTATTCTCTCACTGAAAGCTCTTTTCAATTTAGAGAGAACCGAAGTAATAGTTTGGGATACGGGTGATGATGATGCATCAGTATAATGCAAATTTCTTAATATTTTTATTATCTGGCAGTTAAAAACTACCGCCCTTCCTTTTCTCCGGAATCAAAAGAGAAAATGAGGGTAAAGTAAGATAAGAAGAATTCATCGCCTTTATAAGTTTATTAACTTTTGTACCTATTTGATAAAATTATTAAAAGCACACCTTCTGATGATCAAAATTATGAAAGATTGCAGAACACGTGAAGTAAAATATTTTGGAGAGTATCTCCACCGATAAAGATTTTGCTGAAAGAAAAACGAACAAAGAAATAACACAAAAACTTAGCCATATCCTTTCAGAAGGTTTAAAAAATTTAGAACTAACTAAAATAAATGCCACGATGAAAATGGTTTGAAATTATAAAGATTGTGTCGGATTCGAGATTAGGTTATTCGTCAATGTACTCTGTAAAATTAATCAGTTAGAATATATTTCTGCAAAATACTCAATTCGACTTCCTGTTCCTTCCATCAACTACTAGCTATAAGAAACTTCTTTTTTAACTTCATCATCTAGCTCAATTTTTGGTTTTTCTTAGTTTAACAATGAGAATGTAAATCGTTAAGTATTCTTGTATATCAAGCTATTGCCAATTTGCTAATTTTTTTAAATATAAAAATTCAAAAACAGTGCTATTTTCCCAAAAACCTTCATCCATTAATAAATTAATAAATGCTTTCAGTATAAATGTTTTTAACTAACTGCAAGTTTGTGTTTAATTTTATAGGGAATTAGCTGAGCCAAATTAATAATGTATATCTTAAAAAGTTCCATGCTTTGTTGGCTAATTTAATGTATTTAAGTAGCGGGTATGATTGTGGGGATAAAAACATTCGGTATCTAGGCTTACCTGACTGTTGAAGCGATAAGTTTAGGGAAAGGGATATTCTTTTTCTGCCTCACTCTTTACTACAAGACAGCATACTTCATAAGATTTATCATAATTTCCTCTCAAAATGATGATTGAGAGATACTGGTTATTCCAATCGGCGGTTCTCACTCATATCAACTTTAATATTATTTAATCAGAATTAGCCATCCCTTGACTCTAAATGCAACATCCTGGATAAGGTCTTAATAAACAATCTGTTGGAGAGACAGGGATTCGAACCCTGGAAGGAGTTATTCCCTCAGCGGTTTTCAAGACCGCCGCATTCAACCGCTCTGCCATCTCTCCTATAAACGATATCTAGGAATTCAGCCTATACATACTTTCCTCCCTTACCTTATTCCCATAAATAATAAATCCCGCTCAATTGGGTAAAATCCATATGGCTATCATGACTTCATCCGCCCCACAGTTTCTGCTGGGTGGCGGCGACTCCTTTGCTAAAATAAAATCTGCGTTGACTTGTTTCGCTATAGATTTAGTATGCTATGCTTCCTATTTTTTCCTACCTTACCAAAGATATAAGTTTCATATTTACTTGCAGATACAGAAAAATTACGGATCCTAGCTTCAGTTAATTTCACATCATTCCAAGAAAGCGTGGATCCACCCATGGCGGAAAAAGCGCATCAATTATTATTCTTTCCACTGCGCTGGATCTACTTTCGTAGAATGACATTCTAAATGTAGGATATGGAGGATATATAGAATGAGTTTTTCTAAAAATAATTAATTCCACCCATATGGCCTTTTAAAACATTTGGCACCCGAATACGCCCATCAGCTTCCTGATAATTTTCCATTACTGCAATCAATGTTCGGCCGACGGCAAGCCCTGAGCCGTTTAAAGTATGAAGCAATTCTGGCTTCTCTATGCCAGGTCGTCTCCACCGTGCTCGGATACGACGCGCCTGAAACGCTTCACAATTGCTGCAAGAAGAAATTTCTCGATAACGATCCTGACCCGGCAACCATACCTCTAAATCGTAAGTCTTCGCTGCCGAAAATCCCAAGTCACCTGCACATAACTCTATCAGTCTGTATGGAAGCTGCAATAACTGTAAAACCTTCTCAGCATGGCTTGTTAGTTCTTCTAAGGCCTGATAAGAACTATCAGGCCTTACTAACTGAACAAGTTCTACTTTTTGAAACTGATGCTGACGGATCATTCCACGCATATCTTTTCCATATGAACCTACCTCACTTCGAAAACATGGTGTTTGAGCCACCAGTTTTTTAGGCAACGCTTCAGCTTCAATAATTTTATTACGAGCCAAATTGGTTAATGGCACTTCTGCGGTTGGGATAAGAACCAGATCCCAATTACCCGCTAAGATAAATTGATCCTCGCGAAATTTAGGCAATTGCCCTGTCCCATACAAACATTCTTCCTGAACCAGGTAAGGCACATACACTTCCTGATAGCCATGATGCTCTATATGCAAATCCATCATAAAATTGGATAAAGCACGTTGTAGTCGAGCTAAAGTACCACGTAATACCACAAAGCGAGAGCCCGACAACTTGGCTGCTGCTGCAAAATCTAAATCTCTACGAAATTCCCCTAAAGCAATATGATCCTTTGGTGTAAAATCGAAGGTTGGTAAAATTCCCCATTTGCGTTTTTCCGGATTATCATCCTCTTTAATGCCATCTGGAACCGAGTCGTGTGGCAGATTGGGCAAGGATAACTGAAAGTCAGAAAGTTCTTTCTGGATGACTTCGAGTTCGATTTTGTGCTGTCTCAATTCGTCTCTCAGATGTGCAACTTCAGCTATTAAAGCGGTGGCATCCTCGCCATTGGATTTAGCAATTCCAATTACTTTGGATAGTTGATTTCTTCTTTCTTGAAGTGTTTGTATTGTTTCCTGATAACTTTTGCGTTTTTTTCAAGTATAAGAAAAGTTTTACTATCCAGTTCAAAACCACGACGACGTAATGCTCTTACTACCTTGTTTAAATCTTGGCGTAACACTTGAGGATCTAACATGCTTCTCTCAAAAATAATATTTTATGTCCTACTATCTGTTGCAACTAATGAGAATACCAAAAAGCTCACACATTGGCGAGAGCTTATCTCATACGCTTGAGATTCAATTGAGACTGGATGAGTGAAACAAAAATTATCCAAACCGTAACTAGAAAAAAGGCGGTAAATCCACCTAGAATTGCTACATATCATAAATGATAACAAAGCAAAACGACCCATCAAAATGCCAGAAAAGAATCGATAAATAATGAACCAAAGCAAGAACTATTGCTAAAACAATATAGGTTAACAGATGGGGGACCATTGTATTTAGTTTTTAATTTCTTAATTAATTGAAAAATATACTTATTTCAACAAAGAAAAGTGAGATTGACTAACAAATTCTTCAAGAGAGCGCAGGCCACCATATCTGGATAGGACTAAGATTTATTGTTTGACAACATTAATGGCACACGAGGGCTGGAATTTAAAAAGTTGAATTGATAAAGGGACATTCATTTTAATCCGATTAAATTGAAAAATACTTTTTTCATTTAGATTATTAAATACTACCATTTCTACCAGCTGATTTTTAACAAATTTTAAACAAAGCGAGTTGAAATTCAGACCTTGTCCCCTTTTTGGAAGTAAGTGGAACACCACGCCATTACCATCATTTAACAAAGCAATAGCAATAGAAAATTTTTGGTTTAAATCATTTATGGAACCTGATAATAAAGAAGCTGGATTAATGTTCGTTTTTCCCATTATCGGGTATATTACTTCTTGCGCTAAATCTACGTTATAAACGCATAACTTTTTTCCATTCATAATAATGATTTGCTTGGTAGGTGAATCAGTTTCCCATCGAAATCGACCCGGACTCATGATAATGACGCGACCTTGGCTTTTTCGTATAACCCGATCTTCGCTGTCGAGCGTAATTTGTTTAAATACAGCTTGATAGGTATTGAATCCTGACAATAACTGGCTTAATTGTGAAGCGATATTCGGATTTGCAGCAACAGTACTTGAACAGGCAATCAAGAAAAGCAATATGATAAAATTGATTATAAAATTTATGTAATTCATTTTTTTCTAAAAAAATTTTATTCCCGCGATGGCACGAGTACTTCACGAGTTCCATTATTTTCCATAGGACTAACTACACCAGCTGCTTCCATAGCTTCAACAATCCGTGCTGCTCGATTATACCCAATCTTAAATCGACGTTGAATACTAGAAACTGATACCCGGCGTGCACGAATAATAACTTCTACTGCCCGATCATACAGGGGGTCCCCCCTCCTCCTTCATCTGACCAACTTAATGCTGTCTCCGTAAAACTGCCGAAATCCTGAGCGCTTATTTCATCTAAAATCCCTTCAACATAATCTGGTTCACTGCAACTTTTCAAATATTCAACGACACGGTGAACCTCTTCATCACACACATAAGGACCATGCACTCGAACCGGTACCCCTGTACCCGGAGCCAAATAAAGTGAATCTCCCTGTCCCAGTAATTGTTCGGCCCCCTGTTGATCTAAAATCGTGCGCGAGTCTATTTTAGAAGAAACCTGGAAAGCAATTCGGGTAGGAATATTAGCTTTAATGAGTCCTGTAATCACATCCACAGACGGGCGTTGTGTAGCAAAGATTAAGTGGATTCCAGCCGCTCGCGCTTTTTGTGCCAACCGGACAATTAAGGTTTCTACCTTCTTACCGACAACCACCATCATATCCGAAAATTCATCTGCAATGATGACAATCTGTGGCAGCTCCTGCAATTCAGAAGGTTTTTCTTCTCCGTTTTGTAGAGGGTCTAATAAAGGGGTACCTGTTTCATTGGCTATTTTTACTTTGACGTTATATCCCAAAATGTGGCGAACTCCCAATGAAGCCATAAGACGATAACGCCTCTCCATTTCCGCCACACACCATCGCAGTGCTGAAGCAGCATCTCTCATGTCAGTAACCACCGGTGTGAGCAAATGAGGAATGCCTTCATAAACGGAAAGCTCCAACATCTTAGGGTCAATTAAAATAAGACGCAATTGTTTGGGTGTCGCTTTATAAAGTAAACTCAATAAGATAGCATTCAGACTTACCGATTTCCCTGAACCGGTTGTTCCTGCCGTCAGCAAATGAGGCATTTTTGCTAAATCTACAATAACAGGGTGTCCCCCAATATCTTTTCCTAAAGCAAGAGTTAGGCTAGAACGAGCATTTTGATATTGCTTAGTAGCCAATACTTCATAAATTGTCACGACTTCGCGATACTTATTCGGTAATTCCAAACCAATTACAGATTTACCAGGAATGACCTCAACAACGCGTACACTGATCACAGATAAAGAACGAGCTAAATCTTTTGCTAAATTCGTCACCCGACTGACTTTTGTTCCTGCTGCCAGTTGTAGCTCAAAACGGGTAACTACCGGTCCAGGATGAACCGCAACCACTTGGGCTTGAATATTAAAATCCGCTAACCGCAATTCCACGTCTTTTGATTTTTTCTGTAGTTCCTCTTCAGAATAGTTTGCAATATGATCATGTATTGGTTTATCCAATAAAGAAAGTTTTGGTACCGCTGCTGAACCTTTACAGCGAGTGGAGTTAAACTCGCTATCCACAATTTCAAGTTTCAGTGATTCCGCGATTTTAGGTTTTACAATTTTAATCCCTGAACCTATAGGAAAACCCGGTTCAATTTTTCGAACTGTCACCATTTCTCTGAAATGGTCTATTGGCCACAAATATTGCAATAGGCTCGACCACGAAACTTCACGCAGTCGAATAAAGCACCATCTAGTCGATTTTATAATCACTCTACATAAAAATTCTAAAATCTGAAACCAAGAAAGCCCATTAAATAATGTGATACCGATCAACAAAGAAGCGATTAAAATTAGTACGGTCCCAATAGAATTAAAGACAGGAAGCAAAGCATGTGTAACTACGGTTCCAGTAATTCCTCCGGCATTAAAAGGTAAACGCGGTGAAAATTCTTGCAAATGAAGATCAATCAAAGCGGAACCTGACAACAATACTAACAAAAAACCTACGAAACGTAAACCCAGAAAAGAGCACTTGATAACGGGATCTTGATTTTCTTCGTGGCGATTACGAAAACATACCCATGCGGCAAATGAAATTATAAAGGGAAATGCATACGCTAAATAGCCCACTGCATATAAGGCAATGTCAGACACCCACGCACCAGCACGCCCCCTGCATTAGCCACCGTTTTAACAATAAGGCTATGAGACCAGGCAGGATCCGAACGGTGATAACTCAACAAGGAAATTAAAAGAAAGATAGAAAATGCGATCGCTAGAATAAAATACCCTTCTCGCAGACGATAGTACAGGTGCGGACCCACAATGCCCTTTACTTCATTTACTTTTACTAATTTTTTGGCTTTACGCCGCTTCAATTATTATTTCTCCCGGTATGTTCATACAGTAGCAATACTTAGCAATTGTAGTTAGTATTATAATCAGAATAGATTACTAACGAATACCCAAATTAGTTCACTATGAAACAGCATCATCGTCTCCTCATTTTAGGCTCTGGCCCTGCTGGTTATACGGCAGCCATTTATGCTGCTCGCGCTAATCTCAAACCAGTTATGATCACTGGTATCCAAGAAGGTGGGCAACTCATGACGACCACCGATGTCGATAACTGGCCAGGAGAAGCATCCGGCTTACAAGGTCCTACACTCATCGAAAGAATGAAAAACCATGCAGAACGTCTTGATACACAATTTATTTTTGACTATATATCTGAATCCGATTTAAATCAACGTCCCTTTATACTCGCCGGAGATGCCGCTACTTATACCTGTGACGCTTTAATTATTGCCACCGGTGCCTCCACCCGTTATTTAGGATTGCCTTCTGAAAAAGCTTTTATGGGTAAAGGTGTATCTGTGTGCGCTACTTGTGATGGATTTTTTTATCATGGTAAAAAGGTTGCTGTTGTTGGTGGTGGAAATACGGCCGTTGAAGAAGCTCTTTATCTTTCTCATATCGCCTCTCATATAACTTTAATCCATCGGAGAGATAAATTGCGTGCTGAAAAAATGTTAACAGGACAATTAAACAAAAAAATTGACGAAGGGAAGATTACAATCACATGGGAACATGTGGTTGAAGAGATCTTGGGTAATGAACAAGGCGTAACCGGGGTACGCATTAAAAATATTAAAGATGGAAAAGCCAAAGAGCTTTCCGCTGACGGCCTATTCATAGCTATTGGTCATGACCCAAATACAAAAATATTCGAAGGCCAGTTAGAGATGAGGGAATCCGGATATCTGAAAGTGAAATCAGGACTGGATGGTAACACTACCGCTACTAACATACGTGGTGTTTTTGCTGCTGGCGACGTAACGGACCATATCTACCGTCAAGCTATTACTGCTGCGGGAATGGGGTGCATGGCGGCGTTGGATGTAGAACGATATCTAGATCTTTATGGAGGCTAAGGGGTTCAATTATTTTCTATAGTTTGACGTGATTTCTTGATTTTATTCCTTTCCCTCATGCAATATCGAGAGACGATTAACTGCTTTAAGTGTTCCTGTTAAAAACAGTGTGCTCCTGTATCCTTCATTGCAAGTGAATAAATGATTATTCAATATTTAAAATTATTAACCTTTATTTCTCAATTAAAAATCATTGATTGAAAGGGATATCTGAGGCATTATGGCCTTTTATTAACTTTTATGAAAACTTATGGCAAAAGAAGAATCTATTGAAATTCAAGGGGTCGTGGTTGATTCGTTACCTAATACAACTTTCCGGGTCAAACTTGAAAATGGCCATGTTGTGACTGCTCATATCTCTGGGCGCATGCGAAAACATTATATTCGCATCCTAATAGGTGATGCAGTGACAGTCGAACTAACACCTTATGACTTAACCCGCGGTCGCATCGTTTATCGAGAGGCCGGTTGGAAGAAATCGTCTTCGGAAGAATAATTTACTAATTATTGATAAATACCGCATGGCAATTTCTTCGTCAAAGAGAGCTACGGAAAGCTTAATTAGACGGAAAGCTTAATTAGATTGATATTAAGCTTAGTACACAATAACTGATTTAACAGAATGTATTTATTTTCTTGAATTAAACGTATTAAACGTATTATCAGGAGGACGGTATCCCTCGCTTTTTCGTTGTAGTTGTGTGCTACCAAACATTCTTCAGATTCTAAATTAATTAAAATTACTAGCAATGTTTAAGATCTGATATTCGGCATCAACCGTTTATTTCATTATAAATTACACGCGGTAATCTACCTTTTAACGGGTATTATCGGTGAAACAGCTATAATCCTTGAATTGTAAGGATGGAAAATCCAGTGCGCTTTTCAATTTTACCCAACAGCAATGCCGTGTTTAACTGCTTTCGAGCCTTAATCAATAAACCACTTTGTTCAAGTCATGATATACGCAGATATTGCGGGCGGATCAATTAATTAATCGAGAAATAGGATGGTTTTCCATTACGGACCTACTTATTGCACCCATTTTACTTTTGTCAATCGACTATATATGGTCTGGCATAAAACGCATTTCTTATTCAGGTCTAGCAATCTTATATCGCATAATTGATATCATGCGAGCTGACTTTTCAGGTTCGCCGAAAATAGCAATTACAATATTCCTGCCCACGATTCGTGATGATCTGAATTAAGTCTTCTCTTATAGCAAAAATACTTACACTTGCCCAAAAAAGTTCGATCATAACTCCGAACTATACTCTATTATTGATATAATGTTTGACAGAGCATTACCATCTAGAGTCAAGATCTCCTTACCAAATCGATATCCGACTTGGATCGCCCCTTATTTAAAAACTGTAGTCCTTATTAAACTGTAGTAAATAGAAGCGTTTTCTGCGTCGTAGATAGATTTCCGCATTATAACTTTAAAAAAGCAACAAGCACGGTGGTCATCAAGCAGCGACATCGAAAAACAAAAGAAAAATAAAAGATAAGTAGCTTCTAGGTGATAGGATTATGCTCCACGGCACACATTGTAGAGAAAGAATCATTAGCCTTATCAGAAAGCAAAAGTTTTTTAAGGTATAAAGCGGGTTTTTATCTGCTCATAAGGCATAAAAACCTAAAGCTTCTTGAAAAATGGTGTAGGTTTAGTGGAAGGACAATTAAATAGCTATTTTACGAGCAATGATAGCTAATTGCCTACATGTAATGAATCACTGCTTCGCCAAATTGTGAAGTGCTGACTCCCTTAGTCTTATCCATTAAACGGGCAAAATCATAAGTCACTATTTTATTTTCAATAGCGCCTTCAATACCTCTGATAACAAGATCAGCAGCTTCGTTCCACTTTATATAACGCAACATCATTTCTGCTGACAAAATCAACGAACTGGGGTTAACTTTGTTCTGTCCAGCATATTTTGGCGCAGTTCCGTGAGTAGCCTCGAAAACCCCAATGGTATCACTTAAGTTAGCTCCAGGTGCAATACCAATACCACCTACTTCAGCAGCAAGCGCATCAGAAATATAATCGCCATTTAAATTCAAAGTGGCGATCACATTATATTCATCTGGACGTAATAAAATCTGTTGTAAAAAAGCATCAGCAATAACATCTTTAACAATAATATCTTGACCGGTTTTTGGATTTTTGAGAGTATGCCAGGGGCCGCCGTTGAGCGGTTTTGCTCCATACTCTTTAATAGCTACCTCGTAACCCCATTCTTTAAAGGCTCCTTCCGTAAATTTCATTATATTACCTTTATGAACCAACGTTATGGAGTTACGATTATTATCAATGGCATATTGTATAGCACGGCGTACCAGACGAGTCGTTCCTTCCTCAGAAACGTGTTTAATGCCAATACCTGTTGTTTTAGGAAAGAAAATTTTTTTACACCCATGTCCTTTTGAAGAAAGAAAATCAGCTTTTTCGCCTCAGGGCTTCCCGCCGGCCACTCGATTCCAGTATAAATGTCCTCCGAATTTTCCCGGAAAATCACTATATTGACTTTTTCAGGCATTTTAATAGGACTAGGGACGCCGTTAAAATAGCGAATAGGACGAAGACATACGTAGAGATCTAAACCTTGTCTCAATGCCACGTTCAAAGAGCAAATACCCCTACCAACAGGAGTCATAAGCGGCCCTTTTATTGCAATTTGAAACTCTTCAATAGCTTTCAATGTTTCGTTAGGCAACCAAAAGTCACTTCCATAGATCTTTGTCGCCTTTTTTCCAGCATAAATTTCCATCCATGCAATTTCGAGTTTTCCTTCATACGCCTTATCCACTGCTGCATCCACAACTTTTTTCATAACCGGGGTGATGTCAACCCCAATACCATCTCCCTCAATAAAAGGAATAATTGGGCGTTTAGGCGACTTTCCTTTGCTGATTGCAATCTTCTCACCTCCTATAGGCACTTTAATATGTTGATAATTCAAGAAGTTACTCCTATAACAATTAATAAAGTTCAGTCAACGGTTTATTACTCTATCTCCGTCATCTATCGTCAGACGCGGGGGTAAACCTACCGAAGCAATGTTACGAAATCAACGTGCATCTTTCAAATCAAAAACTTCCTGATGTTTATTATTGTGAGCGGAACTGGGCATTAATGTTACCAGATTTCACTAATTGCACGTGAGTGATGTCTTCTTGAAGAGTCTTCAGCCTTATATTTTTACACTGCTTTCTATTAAGTGCATCACAGTAAGTGCATCACAGAAGAATTTTTTGAAAAAAGGTTTAGCATTGATTTAGTGCCCGGAGCCGGAGTTGAACCGGCACGGGATTAACTCCCGAGGGATTTTAAGTCCCTTGCGTCTACCAATTCCGCCACCCAGGCAGAGATAGGCAAAATTTCCGCCTAATTTTATAGGCTGGAGTCGGGATCGAACCGGCGTACACGGCTTTGCAGGCCGCTGCATAACCACTCTGCCACCCAGCCATGTCACAAAGGGCGGTCAATCCTATCCCACTTTCCAATTTGACTCAACTAAATTTTAAGAAAACCGTTTTTAACTTTTTATTCGACTTACCGTTGTCCTGCACCAAATAACCAATGTAAAAAGCCAGCGCATCTTTTAAAAAACCATAAAAAGACTAAATGGATACATTTTCTAAAATGACAGCCCTCTTTTTTTCTCTATTTTGTTAGATTATTTACTTTTTTATCCGCCTCCACATAATTGACCGCCCTCGTCGAGGCACTGCTGTGCTTATTGTACCACACATGATTTCGGATCATGTGACAGGCTCAGCTTATTCAAGCTCCCTTATATAAACCGTAGATCCAGAATCAGAGATTTACAGCAAGACACATTGAAACATTTCCTATTGTCTCATGTCAATCTAGACCATTCCTTTTTATTTTATCTGCAAAGCAGACTTCAGATTATATCCAACCATTAAAAAAAAATTTTACATTATCGTATTTTTAGAAATAAAAATTTGGATGATTCTCCACTCTTAGCTAGAAAATGTCCCAACTAACGGTATATCGTTCACTCCCCACTCATATCAAAGGCGATTCTGTGCCAATAGATCGGTAATTTTGCCCGCATCTTGCTCGCTGTTCTTTTTAAAAATAAATTATAAATTCCACCATAAACACTCGTTGCTTTACTTTACATAGCGTAACTAAAATCTTTGAAAGTTTCAATAAATAAGTATCTTTTTTGTTGATGCTAAAGAAGAAAGATATTGATTTAACTTATATTATCTTAGTTTCTCCATTCTTTTTTGCATCAGAAAGGCAATCAATTTTCTAGGGTTTTAGTTTTATAACCTCTCTTGATTTTTTGTGTTATAAGACTCAATTCACTAAAAATAAAAAATGAAAATTAGAAAAGGATGCGGTTGAAAAATTTGGAGCGGGAAACGAGACTCGAACTCGCGACCCCAACCTTGGCAAGGTTGTGCTCTACCAACTGAGCTATTCCCGCGCTCATAGCCGGAGGGAATTCTTAAGGTTTGACTTCCAAAACTACAGACTACAAAATCCAGCCTGATTATTATTACTATTCACGACGCATTGTCAAGTCTGGCCAGGCAACTTTTAAATAAATAACCATCGTCCAAACTGTCAATATCGCAGCAATCCAGAACAGAATGACTCCACTTGTCAATACAAGCCGATGTGAATTTGGCGTATACCATATCAATAGGACTAAAGCGACCATCTGTAAAACTGTCTTGATCTTTGATAAAAAAGTAACAGCGACACTCATTCGCTTGCCTAATTCGGCCATCCACTCGCGTAGCGCTGAAATAATTATTTCCCGACAAATAATAATGGCACCCGGAATTGTCAAATAAGCGACATAATCATTCCTAACGACAAACATTAAGGCAACACTCACCAATAATTTATCAACCACTGGATCTAAAAAAGCACCAAAATCAGTCATCTGAGATAAACTTCTGGCAAGATACCCATCGAGCCAATCAGTGATTGCGGCCAGTATAAAAACAATCGCAGCCACAGGATGAGCCCAGCGAAAAGGCAAACAATAAAAAAGGCCAAAAACAGGGATAGCAGATAAACGAAGAAGCGTAAAAAGCGTTGCGACATTCATATCGTCAGATTCTACGGTGATTCACTTAGACGTCAAGCGAAAGGGCTTCATAAACCAATTGTGCCAGTTTTCGATTAACGCCAGCCACCCTGGTAATTTCTTCAACGCTCGCTTTTCGAAGTTCTTGTAACCCTCCGAAATATGTTAATAATTCTCTTCGACGTTTGGGACCAACTCCTTTAATATTTTCTAAAGAAGATTCTATGCGGCGTTTTATGCACTGAGCACGATTGGCCGTAATCACAAAACGATGGGCTTCATTACGGATTTGTTGAATCAGATGAAAAGCAACATTATCTGGCGAAAGATGTATCTCTTCAGGATACCGCCCACCAATAAAAAGTTTTTCTAATCCTGCTTTTCGGCCAAGCCCTTTTGCTACTGATAGTAAAAAAACACCACTCACTTGTAACTCTTCCAGTACCTCTACTGCTTGTCGAAGCTGACCTCTACCCCCATCAATCACCAATAAATCTGGCAACATTCCCTTATTTTCCTTCAAACGCGTGTAATGTCGGACTAATACTTGCCGAAGCGCACCATAGTCATCTCCAGGCTGAACATCAAAGATATTAAACCGCCTATAGTCTTTCTTAATGGGACCCCTAACCCCAAAAACTACACAAACCCCTACCGTTGCTTCTCCCGAAATGTGACTAATATCGAAGCCTTCAATCCGAGAAAGAAGGTTCGGTAATAGCAATGCTTCTTGCAACGCTTTAAATTTAACAATAAACGTATTTTTCAGGGCCAGATGCTGAGAAAGTGCTTGTTTAGCATTAAGCACGGCCATGTGCTGCCATTGCTTATAAGGTGTACGTTTCTGGTCACTAATTGTCAATGACCGATTCAAACCAGATGCCAAGGCACCTTGAATCCACAATCGATCAGTTAAGCGTTCACTCATCACAATTCGTTCTGGAATGTCACCATTTCGCAATGGACTTAAATAATACTGAGGAATAAATTCAGACAATGCTGTCGATAAATTAGTCCCTTCCGGCATGATAGGGAAAAAGCTTTATGCCCGATAATTCGGCCAGAGCGAATGGATAATATAATCAAGCTAACCTCACCGTCCAATTCCACGGCACCGATCACATCGATATTACCCTTGCCGCTTATAATAAATTGTTGCTTTTGTAACTGACGCAACTGTTGGATTTGATCTCGATAATGAGCAGCTTCCTCAAAAGCTAAGTCTTTGGAAGCGACTTCCATTCGCTCGGTTAGTTTATTAATTATTTGCTCATTTTTTCCTTCAAAAAACAAAATGGCGTCCTCGACCTGACGGCGATAATTTTTTCATCCACATATCCAACACAGGGAGCTGTACAGCGTTTAATTTGATACTGTAAACAGGGTCTGGATCGACTTTTAAAAAAAGAATCTTTACATCGGCGTAGTTTGAATAATTTTTGAATAAAAGCAAGATGTTCTCTCATAGAACCCACACTAGGGTAAGGGCCAAAATAATATCCCGACGCCTTTTTGCAACCACGATAAAAATCTAAACGCGGAAATTTTTGATGAGTAGCAATATAAAGATAGGGATACGATTTATCATCGCGAAGCAAAACATTATAACGCGGACGAAATTGCTTAATGAAATTAGCTTCCAATAAAAGTGCTTCATTTTCATCACGGGTAATGGTAGTTTGAATAGCACACATCTGGGCCATCATAGCCTGGGTTTTAGGATCTAGTTGACGATGGAAATAACTGCTTACCCGCTTTTTTAAATTGCGTGCTTTACCTACATAAATGACTTTCCATTGCGCATCCCGAATTTGATATACACCGGGATTTCCAGGCAATGTACCGAGTAGTATTTTAAAGTCCAAAAAAGTCATAGGGAGTTTGTACTTTCCTCTAATATGAGGCTTCTAGTAGCAAGTAGAGTGTTAATGTGAGCATATCTTAATTAACGTATTAATTCATGTTCCTACATAAAATATATCAAAAGGAAATCTTTCTTTATCATTAGCTTGATGAGAAGCTATATTTGACAGAACGCACACAAGATCATGATTATTAAATCACAAAACTTTTATCACACAATTATTCCTTTATTTACTTTTTAAGTTTAATGAATGCGATTTGATGAGAAAAGCTTTATTTTTCAATAGCTTTAGAGATATAGAAGCTCTGATATCTGGTGAATTCTTAAATACGTTAAAATTTTTCCTAATGATTTTTAGTAATTTTTAAAATGCAAACTCCTAGAATCAAAGGCGCAGCTAACCTCTTTCAGACATTGATCCAGAAGCAAAATTCTAGAGTATTGCCGTTCATTGATCATTAAATTATCTAAAATACTTTAAATATAGCTTCAGTGAAGTGGCTATAGGTAATAGCGATTGGCTAGGGATACGATAGATTTGTCGTTTTTAGAAAAGTCGAACGTAACGAAATAAAGAAAATGAATTTGATGTTTTAAGGGAAAATGGAAACTCCTTATGGTATGCTAGAATGGAAGACGTGGTGAGATTCATGAGCAACGTCTGTATTTTATCTGTTCGAATATTGGTGTCCTAAATTATCTTACCTGAGCCAAAATAAATTAAGTCTAAAAAGCCATATACTGGACAAGGTTTTGGCATTTTGTTTTGATGAAACCTTGGGTTTTATTGATTGCTCACTAAAAATATATTGATATTAACCTTAAGAATTCATTAGTTTTTATAAAGAGTATCCTAAAGTAAAATCTACTGTCTTTTTGCAACGTTAAGCTAGAGCGCGTCAGAATCGAATGAACCTATCGAATTCATGTGTATCTCGCCGTAATATTTTTTAAGCAGCCTTAGAGTGAAATTAGTTATCCATCAACGGAAGACCCGAATCTGATATCTTTAGCAGTATTAAGGAAATTTCTCCCTAAAGCCATGAGCAAGTTAAGTATGATTTTCAGGTATCATGATACTCAATTAATCATATTTTTATTTCTATTATTGATAAATTTGAATTTTTGCTTACCAGTCATTTAGTTAGCTGATAATTGCTTAACTTTTTTCTAAATTGGCGGAGAGAGAGGGATTCGAACCCTCGATGAAGCTTTCGCCCCATACTCCCTTAGCAGGGGAGCGCCTTTGACCTGCTCGGCCATCTCTCCCAAATTAAGGCTAGATTATCTTTTTATGAATACTTCTAAAGAAACATCCTTCCTTAAGAAGAGAAGAATAATATCATCCTAGGATATAGAAATAAAATTACGTATTTTGACGCGCTTAAATTGTAATGAATGCTCACCGGGCAAGGGTGCGTTAAAAACTACAAATCAAAATTAACTACCTTTTTGAACTTATTGTTAAGACTCCCTGAAGTGTGTACTTCTTGCCCGCATAACTGATGTAGATAGTTAGTGAGTTTAGTTAGACTCGATAGTCTCTTCGGCAGTTTGTCCTTATGACTTCTCTGATTTTTCTTCTTGAATCCGTTTATAAATTTCTTCGCGATGAACGGAAATTTCTTTCGGTGCATCTATCCCAAGACGAACTTGGTTCCCTTTAATTCCAAGCACTGTCACTTTGACAGTATCTCCGACAATCACCGACTCACTAATACGTCTTGTTAGAATTAACATATTTCTTTCCTCTTCTAAACATCAAGTAATTTTTTTAGCCCAAGCTATAAAAACGCCATACCCACATTTTAATACCCTTTTATGAAAAAGTAGGGCTGATCTAGTCTGAAGGCTGAATGGAGAGTACGGGCACCAAGATCAATAAATTTCTCGTCAATTAACGCCGAGATCTTAATTTCCGTTGCTGTAATTAGATGAATATGGATCCCTTCCTTACCTAATGCGCTGAACATCTGAGAGGCAATGCCAGCATGAGAACGCATACCAACGCCTATAAGAGAAATCTTAGCCAAAGAATCACTACCCAATACCTCTCGCGCATTCAGCTCAGAAGCTACTTGCTTCATAATTAAAAAAGATTTATAATAATCATCGCGTTGTAACGTAAAACTAAAATCAATTTTAGTATCAATCGTGGGTTCATTTTGAACGATCATATCAACTTCGATATCCGCTTTACTGAGAGGACCCAAAATATAACTGACCAATCCTGGCCTTTCTGGTATACCCTGAATGGTGAGCTTTGCTTGTCGTCGCTCAAAAGCAATACCAGAAACTAAGGGTTGCTCAGCTGAATTATGCTCAAAAGTAATTAACGTTCCTGGTCCTTTTCGTAAGCTCGATAACACGCGTACTGGTACTTTGTATTTACCGGCAAATTCGAGACAGCGATTCTGTAAAACTTTTGCTCCTAAACTGGACATTTCCATCATTTCGTCAAATGTAATTTGCGGAATGCACCGAGCTCGTGGAACTACTTTGGGATCACTGGTATAAACCCCATCAACATCAGTGAAAATTTGACACTCATCGGCTTGCAACGCCGCTGCCAATGCGACTGCAGTGAGGTCTGAGCCACCACGCCCTAAGGTTGTGATCTCGCCCATCTCACTAATCCCTTGAAAACCAGCAACAACAGGAACACAACCAACTTGCAAATCGTGACACAAAATTTCCAGATCGATATCCACAATGCGTGCTTTTTTGTGTTCATTAGTCGTGTGCAAACGAATTTGTGCGGCTGTATAAGAACGTGCGGGACAATTTCTTTCCTGTAAGACCATACTCAGTAATGCAGCTGAGATTTGCTCGCCGGTTGAGATAAGAGCATCGTATTCGCG
The DNA here is from genome assembly GCF_024730665.1 of Coxiella-like endosymbiont. Classification (GTDB taxonomy): domain Bacteria; phylum Pseudomonadota; class Gammaproteobacteria; order Coxiellales; family Coxiellaceae; genus Coxiella. The sequence goes on along the minus strand of NZ_CP084737.1, from coordinate 130,472 downwards.
CAAATTAGAATCGGAAATCGTTTGAGCTAATTTAATAAGGCGATCTGTTTCGCCATACATGGCGGAAACTACTGCCACTACGGCATGCCCTTCTTGGCGCGCCTTAGAAACAATTCGGGCTACGTTTTGAATTCTCTCTATATCCGCAACGGAACTTCCACCAAATTTTTGAATAATCAATGACATAAATTATTTTTTCCAATTCACCTGATTCGGGTTTCAATCCATTCAGGAATGGATTGAAACGCCTCTTTTAATCGCTCAGGAGAATTATCGCCACCTCCTTGTGCCATATCCGGCAAGCCACCGCTACGTCCTCCGATTTTTTCTGTGATGGGCATTAACAATTCCGTAGCATCAAAATAGGCTAAACAATTTTTAGTAACTCCCGCCACTAATTGTACGCATTCACCTTCTTCAATGGCTAATACAATTGCTGCTTTTTCCAATTTCTGTTTTAATTGATCTACAATAGACCTTAAAGTATTGCGGTCAACCCCGTCTAATTGAGCAGAGAGTACTTTTATTCCCCGAATATCTACCACCTTTTTCGACAAACTTTCTAATTTCTGTTGAATTATTTGTTGTTTTAATTTTACTAATTCTTTCCGTCTCTTATGATGATCTATTAACAATTGATTTAACTTCTTAACCAAATCGTTTCTATTTGTTTTGAGTAAATCACTTAATGTCTGCAGTTGTTTTTCTTCAGATTCAATATACGCTAGGGCTACTTGTCCAGTCACTGCTTCGATACGTCGAACACCGGACGCACAACCTGACTCAGAAATGATTTTAAAAAGACCGATTTCTCCCGTTTGTTTAGTATGTGTCCCTCCACAAATCTCTATCGAGAAATCTCCCATCTTAAGCACTCTGACTACTCCTCCATATCGCTCTCCAAATAATGCAAGCGCCCCTGATTCCTTTGCTTTTTCTGGCGTCATCAACTTTACGTTTGAAACCAAATTAGCTTGAATCTGTTGATTAATTAGTCGTTCCACTGTATGCAATTCTTGCTTTGTCATCGCTTTAGAGTGAGAAAAATCAAATCGCAAACGCTTAGCCTCCACTAATGAACCTTTCTGTATGACATGCTTACCTAATACGCGTCGCAAAGCTTCATGTAATAGATGCGTAGCTGAATGGTTTCGCATAACATCCAAACGCGAAACATCAACTTTAGCATGAACTTTTTGTTTCACTTGCAATTGTCCCTTAATAACTTCCCCTAAGTGCAAATGAACAGTTCCCTGCTTTTTAGTATCTTTAACGCGAAAATAACCCCCTCAAAAAATAAGTAGCCCTGATCACCGACCTGACCACCTGATTCTGCGTAAAAAGGTGTGCGATCCAATATAACCATTCCATTTTTACTTTCGGACAAAGTGCTAGCTGGTTTGCTGTCTTGTAGCAACGTAGTCACATAAGCTTCAGATTCAAACGTCTCATAACCAACAAACTCCGTTTTACCACTAATATATACTGTTTGTGTATAATCAATGTTAAATTTCTGAGCTTGCTGCGATTGTTTACGTTGATGTTCCATAGCCTTCTCAAAACCTGCATAATCCATCGAAAATCCTCGCTCTCTAGCAATATCAGCGGTCAAATCTGGAGGAAAACCAAACGTATCATACAACTGGAAAATTACCTCACCTGGTATTTTACGCGATGATAATTCCGACAATTCATGATCTAAAATTTTAAGACCTTTTGATAATGTTTTAGAAAATTGTACTTCTTCTTGCTCGATTACTTGTTCAATTAAAGATTGAGCTTTAGGAAACATCGGATAAGCATCACCCATGACCTCAATCAGCGGTTCTATTAATTCATAAAAAAAGGGTTCTTGTCGTCCTAATTTATATCCATGGCGAATCGCACGTCGAATAATCCGTCGCAAAACATAACCCCGTCCTTCGTTTGAAGGAACAATACCGTCACTAATAAGAAAAGCTACGGAACGAATATGATCAACGATAACACCCATGGACGTGTTGTGAAAATCATCTTTTCCCATTAGCTTACCTAACACTTTTAGTAAATGCTGAAATAAATCAATATCATAATTGTTATGAACCCCTTGCATGACCGCAGCAATGCGTTCCAATCCCATACCTGTATCCACACAAGGCCTTGACAAAAGGTGTAATTTTCCGCTTAAGTCCCTATTATATTCCATGAAAACTAGGTTCCAAATCTCTATATAACGATCACCATCAGCATCTGAGCCTCCTGGAGGATACCCAGCTACGCTTGGACCATGATCATAAAATATTTCTGTACAAGGCCCGCAAGGTCCTGTCTCTCCCATTTGCCAAAAATTATCTTTCTCACCACAACGAGCAAAGCGAGTAGGATCTACTTTCATTTCTTTTAACCAAATGGACTCACTTCGAGAATCATTACGAAATACTGTCACCCACAAACGTTCTTTCGGTAGCTCCAAAACTTCCGTTAAAAAGCACCAAGCATATTCAATTGCTTCACGTTTAAAATAATCTCCAAAGCTAAAATTCCCCAGCATTTCAAAAAAAGTATGGTGGCGCGTGGTATATCCCACATTTTCTAAATCGTTATGCTTTCCTCCTGTGCGCATACAGCGCTGTACAGAAACAGCACGTCGATAAGGGCGTACCTCAGTTCCTAAAAATACATCTTTAAATTGCACCATACCTGAATTAGTGAATAGCAGGGTTGAATCGTTTGTTGGTATCAATGAACTACTTGGAACAAATTCATGATCTCGTTGTCCAAAATAGTCAGTAAATATTTTTCGCAATTGATTGCTATTCAGATATTTCGACATTTCTTTCCATAAATCTTATCCAAGTAATAACATACAGCATTAAACCACCGGCATTAAAAAACACATCTAAACTCCCACCAAAATTATTCATCCCGAAGTATATTACGATTAACCAGTGAATGTGGACGCCCGCCCCACTACTGAACCCCTTCTGCCATAACGTCACAAAGCTAGCGTTCCGTTCTAATGGGATTTTACTTACAAGAACTGACGACCTTTATTTTAATCCACACTCTGAACATTCACACCGTGCTAGAAACAAAAAGAGCATGATTGCAAAATTTGCAAATCATCCTGCAACAATTTCTTCAAGAGTCTAAGGGCTCTTTCAATAATAATTTTTCACGCAAATGACCTTCAATTTCTTCTGCGATACGCAAATTTTCCCTTAAAAATTGACGAACATTTTCTTTACCTTGACCAATGCGCTCCCCATTGTAAGTATACCAAGCACCTGCCTTCTCAACGAGGTCATTTTTAACGCCAAGATCAATTAATTCGCCTTCCCGAGAAATACCAAGCCCGTAGAGAATATCAAATTCCACTTGACGAAATGGCGGCGCAACTTTGTTTTTAACCACTTTAACACGGGTCTCGCTACCCAGAATTTCTTCCCCTTTTTTAATGGAACCAATGCGACGAATATCTAACCGTACAGAGGAGTAAAATTTAAGTGCGTTTCCACCCGTTGTGGTTTCAGGATTGCCAAACACTACCCCAATTTTCATACGTATTTGATTAATAAATATTACTAAGGTATTAGATTTTTTTATATTTACAGTCAATTTACGTAATGCTTGTGACATCAAACGAGCTTGCAAACCTATATGGAGATCACCCATATCACCTTCGATTTCCGCCTTGGGTGTTAACGCCGCTACAGAGTCAACGACAATCACATCGATGGCTCCCGATCGCACTAACATATCAGTAATTTCTAAGGCTTGCTCGCCTGTATCTGGTTGTGATACCAATAATTCATCTACTTTGACTCCTAGCTTTTCAGCGTATGCCATATCCAACGCGTGTTCAGCATCCACAAACGCAGCTGTACCTCGTGTTTTTTGACACGAAGCTATAGTTTGTAAGGTAAGTGTTGTTTTACCAGATGCTTCTGGTCCATAAATTTCTACTACACGACCACGAGGCAACCCACCGACTCCCAATGCAATATCTAAACCTACCGAACCGGTTGAGATAACTTCAATATCTCGTACGAGACCGGGATCTCCTAACCGCATTACTGACCCTTTTCCAAACTGACGCTCAATTTGCGATAAAGCGGCACTCAACGCTTTAGTGCGATCTTCCATTCCTGGCTCCCTATATCGTTTAAACAACAATAAATTCTAATAAACATTAACATTAAGTTATTATTCTTAACTCATCCTGAAATTTATCAACTCCGCTATTATGCCGGTCAGGCCACAGAAGGTATTCCATAAACAAAAGATACCGAATGGTATTCGTCATCTATTTTCAACTAATTCAATTAACCATTTTAGCGCATAAGCGGTCGAAGAATCGCGTATATTTTTGCGCCCGCTTTCAAAAAAAGACTTTTCGACATTCCATAAAACCATCATCCTTTCTTGCAATAACAATCCACACCGCGTGCCGATGGGCTTTTTTTGCTCCACCGCTCGGTCCCGCAATACTTGTAATGCCCACAGCAATATCTGCGTCACTTCGCTCTAGCACACCAAATGCCATTTTACACGTTACTGCCCTACTTACTGCGCCTTCCTTTTCAATTAGTCCAAAATTGACACCGAGACATTTTATTTTAGATTAATTTCTATACGTAACAAATCCACAATCAAACCAGGCTGAACTACCTGGAACGCACGTAATGATCCGACAAAATCCCCACCCGTACACGATTCCGACGCAGCTAATTTAAGTCCTTTGGCCTTTAAATAAAAACCTAGTCGACGGCTTAAGTGATAACTATTAAGATCCATTTTTAATTCCTCGGAGGAACATTATCAGCTATCTTCCCACTAAGCGAGAATTCAAAATATCACAATATTCCTTGAGTATCACCAAGACCTTCACTAGGCCTTTATAAATATGGATTTCACAGAAAATATAGATACGAACATCCAAACACAGTGCGTTAATATCCGAGTATTAAAGCAGCAATACCCCGTCTCTTGTTGTTTATCGTATTGGATTTTTATAAATTATTTTATGATGATACTAAATGTGTTGCTACGCCCTGTCATACAGTGTGCACAAAAACTAGAAGTACTAGAAAATCAGATAGCCTTAGGACTCTCTCCTGTAAAAAGTAAATTTTTCTGATGATTGATCCCGTCTTGAAAGAAAATATATCAATGGATTTACTGCCGAAAAAATGATCAAGCTCTACCTACATCCAATGTTGCCATTATTGTTCCTAACTACGATGCAGAACCAGCATACGGAACATCATTGGAATCTATTTATATGGATAAAATTAATTGTCGAGGATAGCAGTATAGGATTAGTACAGTTACCAATTAACGAACTTCCTATCGTTATACTTAAAAATCCTCTTAATCAAGGCAAAGTTGCCAGTTTAACACGGGGCTATATGTTCAAACACTCAATATTCGTGCTACCATTTGCCATTTGCATAGATTCCGATAGCAGCATAATCACGCAGACATTCCAAAACTTTTAAGTGCTACATAGTTGGAGAATACTCGGATCATATTATTATCGGTCTACACACACAAAAACACAAAAAACAGAAAATGCACCTATACAAACATCGCCGCTGCGCTAATTAATGTAATCTCCGATTTCTTATAGGTAGTAGATTATCGAATTATCGATATCTAAATTTAGTTAGATCATCGACTGTATCCACTCTGTTTTTACGAGCTTGCTTATCTCAACTCCATTCACAATAGTTTACTTCGACTATCCTTCTATCTCTTTCAATTTTACTATCCCCAAAGGATTCGCCCTAGTTACTGCAAGCCCTTTACTGATATAGTAAAAATCACCTTAAATAGTGACCTGGCAATTATTAAGTCTTGGTTTATATTTTCCAGGACTTTATCGAACATTATTTAAAAATAGATAAACTGATTTGGTTTCTATACACTGCAAATCATCATCTCGCTTTATTCTAGTGCAAGCAACCACTCCAGAATGAGTCGCTGATTTACTGTATGAAGCTCTTGTAGTGCGCTTTTGTACATTACATCATCAAATGTGTGGCTAGATCACTGTTTAACCAAATTCCAGAACTAATTCTCTGGCGGAGGATTTTATTCCTCCCAGGTTTGATTACCGCTCCTTCTCCGTCAGTTGTTAATTCCCTTTAAAATCTGTGATACTGCTCACGCGAGCACTCCTAGTTTTGCAAAGCCTTGTAGTCACTGTCTGTACGCACTCGATAAAGGTATGGATATAAAAATTAAAAGAAATAGTAAGAGGCAACGATGCAAAAACAGTGAGATCCAAGATCCATGCAGGCTAAAACTTCGCCTAATAAGGGATCATAGAGGGATAAACAATCAAATAATTTTACAACCCCTAAACTCTTTCGTGCCTAGCTAAACTAATTTATATCGCGCCGCGGAGCCCTATCTGGTCCGTGCCAATATTTTTTGAGTGCGGTCTCCTCTTTTGACTATTCGTCTCGTCAGTCGGTACTGTTTCTTTTCCCACTACTAACGCTAATTTTTTACGTAATTCTAATTCTATTTTTTCAAAATCTACAATTTCTTTAAGCGGTGGTAAGTCAGTTAAATCTTTCAAGTTAAAATAATCCAAAAAATATTTAGTTGTGCCAAACACACTGGGCTTTCCAGGCATATCCCGATATCCCACTACTTTGATCCATTCTCGATCTAATAATTTTTTCATGATAGCTGAGCTTACTGATACACCTCGAATTTCTTCGATTTCCCCGCGGGAAATAGGTTGACAATAAGCGATGAGTGCCAATGTTTCCAATAAGGCATGAGAATATCGGACTGGTTTTTTCCAACACAGTCGCTGTAACCACGAAGAAAAATCCGTTTTGACTTGAAAACGATATCCGCTTGAGACTTCCTGTAATTCTACACCTCGACCTAGATACTCTTCTTTGAGTACAGATAATAAGTCTTTTATTTCAGCTATCGAAGGCAAATCATGTTTGTCAAATAATTGTCGTAATTGATCTATCGTTAAAGGTTTGGTAGAAGCAAATAATGCTGCTTCAAGAATGGATTTTTGATTGACTTTAATCATGATTATCTCTTGGAATAAAAGTAAATAGGCGCAAATGGCTCAATTTGGACGAGCTCAATTTCCGACTGACGAATTAATTCTAAAATAGCAATCAAAGTCACTACTACTCCCATTCGTCCTTCTTTTGCTGTAAATAAAGTGGTAAACAGGATGCAATTTCCTTTATTGATAATCGATGCAATGCGTGACATTCGTTCTCTAATGGACAGAAGATCACGCGGTATGGGATGCGCACCGAAAAGTGAAGCTCGGTTTAGCACTGCTTTGAGTGCTTTTAGCAACTCAGGCAACTCGACCGTTGGATAAATTTCTGTCGGTGTTATTAGTGGTACTGCAGCGTCTGCAATGAAAGTATCCCGCTCGACGTGTGGCAAACTATCTAATTCGCAAGCTGCTTTTTTATAACGCTCGTATTTCTGTAAGCAGCGTACCAATTCAGCACGCGGATTAGCCACTTTTTTTCTGCTACTATGGGTTGAGGCAATAAAAGCCGAGATTTCATTTCAGTCAACATGGCTGCTATTACTAGATATTTCGCGGCGAGTTCGAATTGTATTTTTGGCATAAGATTTACAAACTGCATATATTGGTATGTGATTCCTACAATTGGAATATTCAAAATATCAATATTGTGCTTTTTAATAAGATAGAGTAAGAGATCGAGTGGCCCCTCAAATGCTTCGAGAGACACCCGCAGCGCATCAGGTGGTATATAAAGATCCTCTGGAAATTGAGTTATCCTTCGACCAGATATTTTAATATCCCATTCCAATGGCTGACCCGTCAATATCTTGATTTGCCATAACTAATTCGTGTTGCTAAGTAATATAGTTAAGCATAATACCTCATATCCAGGAAAGTTACCATTTCTCGAATATCTGTTCATAAGATACGAGCGGTCTCTTTTTCAGTCTATTTCGAGTCTTTTTCCTTTAAGAAAGGTGCTCTAGACTAAAGTTAAAGCCAAGATCCATATGCCCATCAGGTCAAAAAACTAAAAAGCCCTGTTTAAAAAGAGTTTTGTCCCTCCCGCTTATTGTATTTAACTATCCCCCCCTGTCAGATGAAGGAGTAACGCCGGATGGCTATTAAGATGAGATTGTTTGATTTTATGCACTATTAATTTTTCAATGACCTTAATGAACAGGGAAAGCGATACCTTATAAAGTTACTCTTGCTCGTATTCACCTTAAAGCAAACGTTTAGTTTCTATAAGTAGCTTATGCACGAAAGCCCCATGGAACAATGATCACGAAATCTCATATTGTTTTTGAGAGAGAACGCAACTAGTGCATTGTACTGTAAATGCTGTTGAAAAAGCCAATTACTTACTATCTTGAGGCTTGACTCTAGACTCCAGGATCCAAGACCGCGGGATAAGGAATGCTCATTTCTTAAATTTTTTTTGATTTTCCGACCACCTCTTTCAGAAGTACAACGGGCTCTCTTGGCTAGTGTAATCAACGAAACTTTTCCCACTGCAAATGAAGCCTCCACCGACAATCAGGTTTGCTTGTTTTGTTAATCTTTCATTCTATTTCAATATAGTTATTTATCCAACAGAGGCATAAACTTAAGAATAATTCCTCAAAAGAACTTCTCAATTTTTCTTCTATTTTCTATTATAAGCCCTTAAGCCTTAGATAAGTTTGGAAGACGGCCGTTTTTCCATTCAACTAATGACATGATGCCATATTCTAAAAGCACGTCAGTCTTATTTTCCAAATCCGCATTCTAAAGAATAAGCTAATTCCGTCTGAAAATGAGAACATCACCGTTTTGAATTGTTTCCATCGCGCGCTTTATTAGGGGTTGTAGATTCTTCGGATATACGAACAGCCATCGTAACTTAGATAATGATACTATGAAACATTGTACATAGAAAAGCAGAAAAGATTATTTTTTGATGAAATTTTATTTGATTATTTTTTTCATTATTTGTTTTTTTATTGCTTACAAATTTTATGGAATTTATGTTGCTACGGTCGTAGCTATAATAGTGTCGGCTCTTCAAGTGAGCACCTATTGGATTCGTTTCCATCGATTCGAAAAATTCCATCTGATTGCCCTGATTTTCACTTTACTATTGGGCGGATGTACTTCAATTTTCCATAAAGCCATTTTTATTAAGTGGAAACCGACCATTATAACTGGACATTTTCAATTGTTTTATTGAGTAATCATTTTTTTGGAAAACATATCCTTGTTCGCCAAATGCTCAAAGAAAAAATTGAATTGTCCCCGAAAACCTGGTCCCGTTTAAATTTGAGTTGGGTGTTATTTTTTCTGATTCTCGGTATTTTAAGTTTAATCGTTGTCTATCATTTTAATACCAACATATGGATTAATTTTAAATTGTTTGGTACGCTTGGACTTATGTTAGTCTTTATTCTTGGACAGGCTTTTTGCATTGCCAGATATATGCCACAAAATACCAAAACAGATACCCGTTAATGTATTACGCTTTTTATTGTAAAAATCGACAAGACAGCCTTGAATACCGTAGATATGTACGACCAAATTGTTTACAACACTTGAAATTACTGGAAGAAAACAATCGACTGTTAATTGCGGTCCCTATCCAACGAATATTGATGACGCTGCCACTAAAAAGCATTAGTAGAGAGGAGAAAAGAGGGGTTACCGCTGCTACTCTTGCGTTACAACACACTACCGATGTCTATATATGTGTGCTATCGCGCAAGGTGCTACCAGAATGAGGGAAAAACGCCTCACTCAAATTAAAAAGCAGCTCACCAATGCCTTTCACCCTAAAAAATTAATCGTGACAGATGAAAGCCGCTACCACCAGGATCACTCAAGTGCAGGGGGTAAAGGTCATTTTACAATATCAATTACTGCAAAAGCATTCAACAATAAAACCCTGTTAGAACGCCACCGCCTCATTTACGAAGCATTAGATGATTTAATGAAAACAGATATCCATGCACTAAAAATATATGCCGTTGATGAATCTTAAATTTTTATCTCTGTATTTTCATCTAAAATCCACTTATAATCAGTTTTATCTTTCAGCAGAAAGAGAAACTGCGGAAAGCCCTAGTCGTTCGTTAAGGAAATTAACCGACCTGCCATAGAGGTATTATTTGATTACTTCAAAATTGTCTAAAAAAGAATAATGATAAAAAAGTAGCTGATAACTCAGTTAGTATATATTTCGGCTGAGCAATCCTATCAGAAATTTAGCCCAGAACGGCGCCTGATTGACCGCTACAAACACATCGATGATACGGTGCTACCGGTTGCGTTGGTGAATGATACATAACCATCAAATAGAATTATCTATGAACAGCACCCATTAAATGAACAAGTTCACACCCAGTGTACCATTTATAATTTAGCCGCTATAATTTCCGAAGCACTTTTGCAAACTAGATTATAGATACTCTATCCTTATCCTGCATTTGAAATAAAATTCTAATTTTCCATTAACAGACAAAAGGTTTCATTTTTCAAGAAAATTTAGCATATAGATTATCACTTTATCTCAAGGAAACTACTTGTTGCATAGCATAATTTACGTTATAGTGGGGAGTCTAATTCGGGAGGCATCATGCAAAAGGAGATACATCCTACTTATCAGCAAATTGAGGTAACCTGTAGTTGTGGGAATACTTTTTCAACAGGGTCTACATTAGACCACGATCTTCACCTTGAGATTTGCTCGGCATGTCATCCATTTTATACAGGTCAACAGAAGATCGTCGATACAGCGGGACGCATCGAGCGTTTCCGTAAAAAATATGCAAAACGACGAGTCGCAAACGCTGCTACCGAGAAAACGAAGAAATAGATAGTCGTCGTGTCGGCTCGGTCCAATTTGCAATATCTGTCAGTGCTTCTTCAATCGTTGTAAATACCTTCTTTACAATTCTAATTACTCACTAAAGAAAATAAAAATGAGTATATAATGCAAATACATGCTCATCACCACTACTCCCATCTACCATCTACCTTAAGTGCTTATCAATCTCTCCCATGGTTTTTTGGCTTTGATATCTCAGTTAGTTACCATTCCAAACAAAGAAAATTGTTTTTGATATGATAGCATTCGATTTTCTACAGAGCTTTAATCTCTTTAACCCATAGCTTTCTTAACTAAATAAATTAAATAATCGAGAATATAGTCTCCACAGTCATTGATCCTAGTTGTCGCCCAATTGATACTTTTAATTGAGGGGGTATTCACCGACATAGAAGCAGCACACTGGCCTTTTTCTTGAAAGAAAAAAGATCAAAATTCCCATGCCGCTTCTCCGTCGCTTAGGAAATCGATATTCAAATTAACTTCGTATAGCTATACTTGGCAACTACTAGAAAAAGCACTAATTAATCGTTTGTTTTAATATAACCATTGTTGATTTAAATGTTTTTCTAAATATCGCTCTCTACGTACCATCTTTGATGGATACATACGACCTTATTTAGCCACAAGGCAATAGACCCTTAAAAGAGCATAAAATGACAAATCTGCTTCTTATTTTAGGATCTGTGGTCTAGAAAAAACTACTTACCATAACAACTACTCATATTTTTATAATACTGATTCTTTTGAATTTGAAAGTAGATCTTAAAGCAATTCATTTATGAATTCTGACTCACCAAAGACACGTTTTTTTGATTTTACTGCATCGTTACGTAATTTAGCTAGCTCATCTAAATATTCTTTGGTAATATTACCAACAATATAATCTCCAGTAAAAATAGAATCTTCAAACCGCTCAATTTTAGGTTTATCGGGAGTTATTGCATTATTAATCGCCTCATAGACATCTTTGAGATCTTGGTAAATCAACCAGTCTGCTCCAATCAAACGTATAATTTCTTCTTCCGATTTATCATGTGCAATCAATTCGGTTGTCGTTGGCATATCAATTCCATATACATTAGGATGACGAACAGGCGGAGCTGCCGAAGCAAAATATACTTTTTTAGCACCGGCATCGCGTGCCATTTGGATAATTTCTTTGGATGTCGTACCACGCACAACCGAATCATCCACCAACAAAACTCTTTTATCCACAAATTCAGCCTTAATGGCATTTAATTTCAAACGTACTGAACTGCGTCGCATTGCCTGGCCTGACATGATAAAAGTTCGACCGATATAGCGGTTTTTTACAAATCCTTCCGAATATGGGGTTCGTAAACTGTTCGCTAAGGCATAAGCTGCATTTTGGCTTGTGTCGGGAACGGGAATAATCACATCTATATCATGATCAGGACGCTCACGTAAAATTTTCTTCGCCAGACTTATGCCCATCCCTGTACGCGCTTGATAAATGGATGCTCCATCCATAATGGAATCAGGACGCGCCAAATAAATATATTCGAAAATACAGGGAGAATGACTAATTGATCTCGCACATTGTTGCCGATGCATATTTCCATTAGAATCAAAGTAGATGACTTCTCCTGGCCCTACATCATCGATGAGTTCAAAACCTAACACATCTAATGCAATACTTTCAGAAGCGAACATATATTCAGGACCACTACCGTTATTCCGCTTCCCATACACTAGAGGACGAATAGCATGAGGATCACGAAATCCAAGCAAACCATATCCAGTAATTAGCATCACCGCCGCAAAGGCACCTTGCACACGCTGGTAAACTTTACTCATAGCTTTAAATAATTGTTTCGGTGTCAGCTTAACTCCCACCACACCAATCCCTTGCAATTCATGAGCTACGACGTTAAGTAAAATTTCAGAATCAGAAGTAGTATTTAAATGACGCAAATCCGCTCGTATTAAATCGTTCGTTAACTCTTTTACATCAATGAGATTACCATTATGTACCAAACTTAAACCATACGGAGAATTAACATAAAAAGGCTGCGATTCAGAGGAGCTTTCGGAACCAGCCGTGGGATAACGAACATGTCCGATACCTATGTTTCCTATTAAACTCGGCATATGCGTGGCACGAATTACATCTCGCACTAATCCATTTGATTTACGAAGAAAAACTCGCTTGCCATCACTGGTAATAATACCAGCTGCATGCTGACCTCGATGCTGCAAAATAGTGAGGGCATCATAAAGCGCTTGATTGGCAGCACCATTGGTAAGAATACCCACAATTCCACACATTATTAAGTACCCTCATTCGACTTGCTAAATGGCCATTGAGAAAAATATTTAAGTTGCTGCGGAAAAAATTGGTGAAGCCAAGTAATGATGTTTTTAAAGCCGGGCACAAGTCGCGATTGCGCTAATTCACTGCTGTCTTGAATATTTACAACACTTGCAAACATTAACAAAACTGTAACGATGAACAAACCCCGAACCGCACCAAAGAAGACTCCTAACAGTCGATCAGTGATGCTAAGCCCTGATTTACTGACTAACGTATGAATCACCATATTTAAAAAAATGCCGATGATAGAAATAGCCAGGAACAATGCTATCAAAGTTATCACATATCGAATAGTATACGATACAATCCAAGTTTTTAAATGTACCTGCATGCAATCAACAAATTTGAATGGAACTATAATGGCAGACAGCCAAATAATTAAAGAAACTGTTTCACGTAAAAATCCCCGGAAAAAACCGATGATGACAGAAAAAAGAATAATGCCAATAATCGTAAAATCAACCCAATTAAAGTATGACATATTTTCTGATAGCACTATTTAATTGTAATTGTTGTTTTAACGTCTTCCGAATCTGATTGATTTTATTATGATTGATGTCAGGACAAACGAAAACCCAGATAATCATTTTATTTCCCTTACTCTGCAGCTCTATAAACATTAAAACTCTTGGTACCTAACCAGGTTCAGCAAGCATCCGCATTATTAAAAGAATCTGAAACCTCACTATTTGAATTACCAATACTTTTGTTAGTAAGGTAGATAAAAGAAATTAAGTAGAACAAGACTTTTTTTACAAAAAATTTTTTAGGTTTTACTTTCACTGGCACTAAGAATAGTATTACTGCCAGTATAACTTTAACAGGCATCTGTAATGGCTGTGGTTTCGATGCAACCACTTTGGATATTATCAATAATTGAGCGGGTTGGGGAGATAAAGAAAAAGAAGTCGAGTCTGTTTTTCCAGTGATAGTCCCTACTGATGTAGACGGAGTATGATGAAGCTGCAACTGAGTAACCGATTTAATCAGTAATAGCGTCATAAGAACAGCTGTCATTAGCATAAACAAGCTCATCGATGGGTGTAGACTGCAAAATAGTAACGGAAAAAATATCGTCAGAATAGCGAGTAATACCAAACTCACAATCAAACGCTGTTTAGTTCTAATCTCCATCATTTACCTTTCCAGATAAATATTGTTTTACTATCCCTACTGTATGAAAAGAGCCAAAAACGATAATTCTGTCCTGAGATCCGCAATTATTAAGCGCCCCCTCAAAAGCTTCTGTCACAGAAACAAAACTATAGCAAATTCTTGCGCTATTTTCTTTACACTCTACTAAAACTTTCATCAAATTTTCACTCGTCGCCCCACGAACCTCTTTTTGCAGTCCCCCTATATACCATTGATCAACGCAAGAAAGCATCGACTCCAATGTACCTCGAATATCTTTATCCTTTAACATTCCAACCACAGCTAGCGTTCTCCGGCTAGAATAGGCAGTTTGTTGCAGCTTTTTTGCTAAATAACGGGCTGCCTGTGGGTTATGAGCCACATCAAAAATAATCGGCGCTGGGTTTTTCACACATTCAAATCGTCCTGGCAAAACAGCCTTGTTGATCCCGTTTCTAATAGCATCCAGAGATAACGGCAAACGTCCTTGCAAACAATGCAGCGCCATTAAACTCGTTGCCGCATTTTGAATTTTTAACTCAGGCAATGGTAATTTCTCAAAAACAGTTTCTGGACCTTGCCACTCCCATATCCCTTCACCAACCTTCGCGAAAAAATCGGTTCCAAATTGAAAAAATGGTGCCTCTAATTTTTTTGCCGTTTCATGTACGCTCTTAGGAGGGTTTGGGTCTCCACAAACAATCAGTTTATGACACCGAATAATGCCTGCTTTCTCCCGTCCAATAGACTCACGATCTTTCCCTAAATAATTCGTGTGATCAATATCAATATTGCTAATGACAGCCACATTAGGTTCCACAATATTTACTGCATCCAAACGACCACCCAATCCTATTTCTAATAACAAAACATCTAATGGTTGTTTTTTACATATATAAAAAATCGCCAAAGTCGTAAATTCGAAAAAACTGAGGGGTTGATTATCGCGATTATTTTCGACAAAAGAAAACGCGTCAACCAATTCTTCATCAGATACTGAATAACCATTAATACGCAACCGTTCATTAAATTGCAGCAAATGAGGAGATGTATATGCGGCTACCCTATATCCTGCAGCTAAATAAATGCTTTCTAAAAATTTAATTACTGATCCTTTACCATTCGTTCCTGCCACTGTTATTACTGGACACGAAAAATCTCTCAATGATAGTTTTTCTGCAAGCGTAACAATTCGCGACAATCCTAAATCAATTTCCCGCGAATGCAGCTTACTGATGTAAGAAAGCCACTCTTTCATTAGCTAGAATCTATATGTTTTAGAACTCAAACTCAATAGAAAAAAGATAGGAGGCAACTTTTTCTTCTACAACGCAACTTCTTTTGAAAGAAGATCAGGTAAAGTTTGATGGATCAATTTCGCAATCAAAGAAGCAATCATTTGTTTAAGTTTGCGGCGATCAACAACCATATCAATAGCTCCATGCTCTAGTAAAAATTCACTGCGCTGGAAACCCTCTGGTAAAGTTTGGCGAATGGTCTGCTCAATAACACGAGGCCCTGAAAAACCAATTAACGCTTTAGGCTCAGCAATAATGATATCCCCAAGTGTCGCTAAACTAGCTGACACTCCACCCATGGTTGGATCTGTCAACACCGAAACATAAGGGATTTGGCACTCAGCTAAACGCGCTAACACCGCACTGGTTTTAGCCATCTGAAACAATGAAAATAAACCTTCCTGCATCCGTGCCCCACCGCTTGTCGAAAAACAAATAAAAGGCAATTTTTCATCCATAGCTGTTTGAACACCTACCGTAAAGCGCTCTCCAACAGCAACACCCATCGATCCTCCAATAAAATCAAAATTAAATGCAGCTACCATAACAGGAATACCAAAAATTTTCCCTTTAAAAATAACAAGCGCCTCTTTCTCACCCGAGGTTTTTTGTGCTGCACTTAGACGGTCCTTATATTTTTTTGAATCACGAAACTTTAAAGGATCGACAGGGATAACTTCCTGAGCTAACTCCTCTTGCTCCCCCTCATCCAAAATTTGTGCGATTCGTTTGCGTGCATTAATTCGAATGTGATAATCACATTTAGAACAAACTTCCAAACCACGCTCTAATTCCGCTCGATAAAGAACAGCAGCACAAGAGGGGCATTTCTCCCATACTCCCTCCGGTACTCCTTTTTTCTTGAGTGTTGAGATTTTTGGTAACAATTTCGTAAACCAATTCATTTTTAGTAAACCTTAATGTAAAAAATTATGGTAAAAAAAATGGCCCCAAAGGTATTTTGGGTATCTTAAATACAGTAGGATAACTGACTTCTACTAAATAGAGTCCATTCGGAGACACAGCTGCCCCTATTTGTTGTCGATCTCTCGCTTTCAAAACAGACTCTGCCCATTTTGGCTCTTTTTCACCACTACCGATAGCTACCAAAGCTCCTGCAATGTTGCGTACCATGCGAAATAAGAAGGCATTTGCCTGAATCTCAATTACTACCATACGCCGAATTCGAAAAATTTCAATCTGAAAAATAGTACGTATCGGCGTCTTAGATTGGCAACCTGCCCCTTGAAAAGAACTAAAATCATGTTCCCCTAATAAAAATTGAGCGGCCACCTGCATACGTTTTTCATCTAACGGCCGAAAATACCAGCTAATCGCCCTACGTAGAATAGCCGGCCTAATCTCATGATTATAAATTACATAACGATAACGCCTGGTAAGTGCTCTATAACGAGCATGAAAACCCTTATCTACCTCCTTAGCCCATATAATGCTAATATCGTATGGAAGATTATTATTACTACCAAATATCCAAGCGTGATCACTTCGATAAGCCACTGTATCAAAATGGAGAACCTGGCCACTAGCATGTACTCCGGCGTCTGTCCGCCCTGCACATACGACCATTATCGGCTGATTAGCCACCACTGATAATGCTCTTTCTACTTGCTGTTGAACCGTGCTCAATCCATCCTGCACCTGCCAACCGTGATAAGATGATCCATCATAGCGGACTCCTAAAGCAATTCTTGGCATACGCTAAAACCTAATCGAAAGCTCTTTCAACAATTCACCTGCCTCTTTGTATTTTTATGCTCGGTTTCATTCACAATTGAAGGATTTTCTTTAATGCTTCTTACAGGGCTTGATGGTTTTCCATTACAAATAAGTACGAGTAAGATTAATTTTGGTTGGGATTCTCATCAGCACTTCCCATGTCACATACCATTCTTTCATATCGCATTCCTCATCGTCGTTTTGAGCTTTCTCCGTTTATTATTAAAATTAAAGCTAGGTTAAACGGCACAACAGAACTTTCCACTCAAAGTAACCAGTTTTTCAAAAAAGGTAATAGCAGTTGACAGTTTACTATCAGCTTCTTGAAAAGATTATACACGTATTATATTTCTGTTCCCGATACGCGCGACAGCCGAACTAACTATTGAAGTCAGTATAATACTTAATAAAACATAACAACAATATTGTTTCATCGAGAACTTCTTGTCATTAATATCATTCCAAAATATACTAAAACTAAATTTCACCGACACCTCAAGTAGCTTCAATTCCCTATTAAAAAAGCAACCACGTCATTATCTTCGCAGCTTGCCAAATTCCCCTACCTCTCTATTCCTGATCATATACTGCAGCTAATCACCACACACAAGCAACAACCATTTAATCCATCATTCCTGTACGGAAAGTATAAAATCTAAAGTAGCGCTGCCCCACATGGCGCACAGATCAGGTCATAGGAAAGCTTAATTTAAATGGCTAGGATTTTCTTATCCTTTCCTTACCACCATAAACATGTTAATCATAGGACTTTTTAAAAAATAGCTTCTGACTCAAGAGCTTCATCAATTCAATTGCGATAAATGTCTTTGACGCCGAAAAATTTTTTATTTGCTCTAAACGATCAATAACTGTTACTACATTTTCATCACTGTTTAACGCACTCTCACCATTCAGTACAAGCATATCCATATTTTTTTGGCGTAATTTAATTTTCGCATTCATAAGATAATTATCGGTTTCTAAGGCGAATCCGACGATAAAAATATTTTTAGACAGCTTTCCTACCGATGAAATAATATCTGGATTACGCACCAAATCCAGCGTCATATTTTTTTCTAATTTTTTTATTTTTTGAGAAGCCTGATCTTTAGCACGGTAATCACTCACTGCTGCTGCACTAATAAAAACATCACAGTTAGTGATACGGTTCATAACCGCATCAAACATTTGAATTGTTGACGTAACATTTACGCGATTAATTTTTGTAGAAGTCATTAATTGAGTCGGCCCACTGATTAATGTAATTTCCGCTCCCATCGCAGCAGCTACCTCAGCTAAAGCATAACCCATTTTCCCGGAACTATGATTTGTTAAGTAACGCACGGGATCAATCGCTTCTTGGGTAGGTCCCGCAGTAATTAATATGCGTTTTCCCAGTAGAACTTTTTCCATGCAAGTAATTTTCAATTGATCAATCAATTCCTGAGGCTCTAGAAATCGACCAGGTCCACATTCTCCACATGCCTGCGCACCAATAGCTGGTCCAAAAACATGAATGCCATATTCACGTAATCGATTAACGTTTACTTGGATAATTTTATTACGCCACATTTGTTGATTCATTGATGGCGCTACGGCAACTGGTGCTTGCGTCGCTAAGCAAAGCGTTGTCAATAAATCATCGGTTCGCCCATGCACTAAACGTGAAATGAAATTCGCGCTAGCAGGCGCAACCAGTACAAAATCACACCATCGCGCCAAATCGATATGTACCATTCCTGAAGCACTCGTAGAAACAAACAAATCGCTAACTACTGGATATCCTGAAACTGTTTGGAAAGTTAATGGGGCGACGAAAGCTTTTGCTGATTCGGTCATCACGACACGAACAGAAGCTCCCTCATTGCACAGTCGACGAACTAACTCCACGCTTTTGTAAGCAGCAATAGCACCTGTTACACCGATAAGAAATTTTTGATTGGCTAACATAGTTGTAAAGAATAACCTCGATACGCTTTATTTATCAAGCAAAGAAGCTGTTCAATCACTTCTTAAATATATTTTAATTTTTTTCTTAATCATTTACCGAGAATTTATATTTCTTCATACTGCAATGATTTTTTCACTAATTTTTCTACCATCCCACATAATTTACCGATGACTAATCGCGTAATAAATAGTCCAATAAATTAGTATTCAGTAGTATTCAGAAAATTTTTCAACTGTTTACATCACAGAAGTGGAAGAAACACCGCAGGATAACTGATCTGTCTTTTTTCAGAATCCTCTTCCAAAATATCTTTAATCAAATATCTTGGAATAAAGTCACCTTCGCTGATTGGCTACCCTATCCTCTCGCCCAGAATGAAAATTGACTATTAATGGATCATAAGGTTGCTGCTAAATTTAACGATAAAAGGAAGGGGATCTCTCTGCTGAGCTTTTTCCCTACAGAAAGAACACACAGTTATAAAAGGCATTGCAACTAATGCAACTAAGTTTTATCTCCTATTCTCTTCATTGCTCATAACTTAAGGAGTATAAGAGAGAAACATTAAATCCATATGAAAACTCTATAAATTTGATTTTATTCCGCCATTCGTTGGATAAATGAGCCTCATGTTACCATTGTTGAAAGGAAGTTATTTTGTTTCCCTATCCGACGACGCTCATCTTCTTTTAGTGATTTCTTTCGCAAACGGATGGATTTTGGAGTGATTTCCACTAATTCATCATCAGCAATAAATTGCAATGCTTGTTCTAAGCTGAATATAACGGGAGGCGTCAAAATAATATTTTCGTCACCACCAGCAGCACGAATGTTGGTAAGCTGTTTTTCGCGGCAAACATTGATCACCAAATCATTGTCACGCGCGTGTTGACCGACAATCATTCCTTCATAAACAGCTTGTTGAGGACTAATAAATAAATTACCTTTTGCTTGTAAATTCCATAAAGCGTAGGCAGTAGCCACGCCATGACTGCTCGAAATGAGAACACCTCGATTACGGGTTCGAAAAGATTTTTCAATTATCGGTCCATAATGATCAAACGCATGATGCATGATCCCTGATCCCGAGGTGAACATCAAAAATTGAGCACGGAAACCGATTAATCCGCGTGTTGGAATCACGTAATTTAAGCGCGCTCGTCCTTTTCCATCAGCAAACATGTTTTTTAAATTGCCTTTGCGTTTTGCTAACGCCTGGATAATATCTCCTTGGAATTTTTCTTTAATATCCACAACTAAATTTTCAAAAGGCTCACACACGACATCATCGATAATCTTACGAACAACCTCAGGGCAGGAGACGGAAAATTCATAGCCTTCACGACGCATATTTTCAATTAAAATAGACAAATGCAGCTCACCACGGCCAGATACGATGAATTTATTAGCATTATGACCTGTCATTACTTTTAATGCTAAATTAGCGATTGATTCTTTCTGTAATCTTTCTTTAATCTGACGACTCGTCAAAAATTTCCCTTCTTTTCCCGAAAACGGCGAACTGTTCACTTGGAAAGTGATTCTAACAGTAGGTTCATCGACAGTCAGGGGCGGCAAGGCTTCCGCTTGATGAGAATCACACAAAGTGTCAGAAATTCGAATATCCTCCATGCCAGTTACAGCAACAATGTCACCTGCTTCAGCTGATTCAATATCCACTCTCTGTAGCCCTAAAAATCTCAACAATTGCAATACCCGACCAGAACGTCTTTTCCCTTCGCGATCAATAATAACGACCGGTGTATTGGGTTGAATAGTGCCTCGCTGAATGCGACCAATACCAATTGTTCCCACGTAACTCGAATAATCTAAAGACGAAATTTGCATTTGGAAAGGGCCATTTAAATCGACATTGGGTGGCGCCACTTTGGAGACAATGGTCTCAAAAAGGGGCGTCATATCAGAGCAAGAATCAGATAAATTTAAAGTGGCGTAGCCTTTTAACGCCGATGCATAGATGATAGGAAAATCTAGTTGTTCATCCGTCGCATCTAAACTGATGAATAGATCAAAAACCTGCTCAATTACCGAATTAGGTCGAGCACCAGGACGATCAATCTTATTCACAACAACAATGGGTTTTAATCCCCAGGAGAATGCTTTTTGTGTCACAAATCGCGTTTGCGGCATCGGTCCTTCCACTGCATCGACGAGCAATAAAACAGAATCTACCATAGGCAAAATTCGCTCAACTTCTCCTCCAAAATCCGCATGCCCCGGTGTGTCCACGATATTGATACGATAATCTAACCATCGAATAGCCGTATTTTTAGCCAAAATCGTAATCCCGCGCTCCCGTTCTAGTTCATTAGAATCCATCGCCCGTTCTATGGGCTGAGTACGACCACCCAGTGTCCCAGATTGCTGAAAAAGCTGGTCCACGAGAGTGGTTTTTCCATGATCAACGTGAGCGATAATGGCGATATTTCGGATGTTTTCCATCATAACCTTAAAAAAGAGAAATATAGTAGAAATGATTAATGAAACGTACTATCCGCATAAAAATTCTCATTAATGAGCATCTCTGCAATTTGTACGGCATTGAGTGCTGCTCCTTTTCGAATATTGTCTGCCACAATCCACAAATTTAATCCGTTAGGATGTGAGATATCTTGACGAATGCGGCCTACAAAAACAGCATCAGTATTTGCTGCATGACTTATTGCTGTCGGGTAAGCATTATTTTCATCAATCAAAATAACACCTGGGGCACGGGATAAGCGCTCCTTCGCCTCTTCTACGCTAATGGGATCACGCGTTTCGATATGCACGGCTTCAGAGTGTCCAAGAAAAACAGGTATACGTACCGCTGTGGGGTTAACAACTATGTCGGAATCACCAAGTATTTTTTGTGTTTCCCACACCATTTTCATTTCTTCTTTGGTGTAACCATTCTCTTGAAAGACATCAATTTGGGGAATGGCATTAAATGCGATTTGCAGAGGGAAAGCTGACGATTCTATAGGCTGGCCATTCAAGAAATGTGTTGTTTGTTCTGCTAATTCCTTAATCGCTCCACGACCAGCCCCTGAGACTGACTGATAAGTTGCCACATTGATTCGCAAAATACCTACTGCATCATAGATAGGTTTTAACACAACGACCATTTGAATCGTCGAACAATTAGGGTTAGCGACAATACTACGATTACGGTAGTTTTCCAAGGAAGACCCATTAACTTCCGGTACTACTAAAGGAATATCTGGGTCATAGCGAAAGTACGAAGTATTATCAACAATAACGCAACCAGCTTCGACAGCACGAGGCGTGTATTTAGCTGATCGCTCTGCACCTGCTGAAAAGAAAGCTAACTGTACTCTAGAAAAATCAAAATTAGCGAGGCTACTTACTTTTTTACGCTTCTCTCCAAAAAAACGCTTCTTCCTTCCGAACGCTCACTTGCCAACGGATAAATGTTGCCCACCGGGAATTGGCGCTCATATAAGAGCTGTAAAATCATCTCCCCCACTATCCCTGTCGCTCCAATCACTGCCACATTATAGGCTATCGTCATTTTACACCTCATATTCCATATAGGCCATTCAAGGTTAGCAACAGAAAAAACTGAATGACATTTTCAAAAATTCTGTGCCTTGTGTCGCAAATAGTGATCCATTAAAACTAATGCTAACATTGCCTCAGCAATGGGCACCGCGCGAAGGCCTACGCAGTAGTCATGGCGGCCGGTCGTAACTACTTCCACTTCGTTACCTTTAATATCTAGGGTCTTGCCAGGCACACGAATGCTTGAAGTTGGCTTAAAAGCGAGACTCACCAAAATATCTTGTCCCGATGAAATTCCTGCTAATATACCACCAGCTCGGTTAGATAAAAATCCCTCTTGACGAATTTCGTCCCGATGAGCTGAGCCTTTTTGCTCAACCACCGAAAAACCTTCTCCAATTTCAACGCCTTTCACCGCATTAATCCCCATCATAGCTGAAGCGATTTCAGCATCTAATTTATCAAACACAGGCTCGCCCAAACCTGCTGGAACACCTTTTGCAATAACATTAACACGAGCCCCAATGGAGTCACCCTCACGATATAATCCTGTAATTAATTGCTCTAGTAGCGGAATTTTTCTCGATCTGGGAAAAAAAGGATTTTGCTCAGCAATCGCTAAATCAATTTTTCTGCTTTAATGGGACCTAAAGCTGCAGTGTACCCTTGAATAGTGATGCGGACCTTTTCCTGCAAATATTTTTTTGCAATTGCCCCAGCTGCTACGCGCATGACTGTTTCACGTGCTGAAGCCCGCCCACCACCCCGATAATCGCGAATGCCATATTTTTTAGTATAGGTATAATCCCCATGCCCAGGACGAAATAAACCTTTTATTGCTGAATAATCACACGGCCGTTGATTAGTATTTGCAATCGAAAGAGCAATTGGCGTACCAGTTGTTTTGCCATTAAAAACACCAGATAATATTTTTATACAATCAGTTTCTCGTCGTTGAGAGGTAAAACGGGACTTGCCCGTTTTACGCCGATCGATATCAGGTTGGATATCTGGTTCTGACAACACTAATCCGGGCGGACAACCATCCACAATAGCTACCAATGCTAGCCCATGACTTTCCCCAGCCGTCGTCACTGTAAACACTTTTCCAAACGTATTTCCAGACATTTGCTTTACAAATATCACTATTGCTCAGTACTGTCTATCCAGAATGTTGATCCTCTCTCATTGCGGTATAACTCGACATTCTAATCTTTTTCTATTGTCCCATAAATAATATCGATAGAATAGTTTTACAGATAGCTCATTGATGCGGCAGAGGGGAAAGATCCTATAAGAAAAAAGAGGGATAACAGAATTAATCAGAGAGTGTGCTAACGAGAAAGATTTTCAGGTTTAATTAAGTTACGATAATTATGTCAGAAAACAGAGAATTATAGAAGAAATTGCATTATTTCTCAGCTAAAGCCCAATGGGTCCCTATCGATAGAATATCGATAGGGTGGGGGCCGGACATTTATTAATGATTACTCTGAAGATGAATTCTGTATCTCTGTGATTTGCAGAAAGGGATATTTTTCAATCGAAGGAAAACCGGTATTGAAAAATTTTTAAATCAATAGTCGAGAAATCACAGCCGAACATTTTTTATTTTGCACCCTCTTTCTATTTAAGCTGGGGAAAGGGTATTTTTGCTTGAAACAACAGGGAGAGATCGTCGTGAGACATAATTCCATAGCCATTTTTAAGCCATCGCTTCAAGTAAAACTTATCGCCAACTTTTGTTAACAAATTAGATTCAAATAGATGGAGGTTCCAATAATAGGTAGAAGTGCGGGAAGGAATTGCATTACTTCGGTTGATAGAAAGCATTTTCAATAAAATAAGGAATAATTAACAAACACTTAACGATCAATTACTCACTTGCTTTATGTCTCGTATACTGAAAATCTATTCGATATAAATACTTATATTTCTAAACATCTCATAGAAGAAATAGAAATTGTATTTAACACAAAGCCCATTCTCAACTAATTGAATTAGCTTATGAAGCTTATAAAGCTAGCCCGTTCTCCTGTCTATTAGACAGGATCCTGCCTAGGATAATGTCAAATTTCGAGTCATGGACAATATCATGACGTAGTAACCAATTATAAAGCAACGGATCTGGTTCATCCAGTAACTGGCTAAACAAAATTTTTTCTTCGTCAGTTAACATTTGAAATTGCTGCTCATAAAAATTTTCCAAAATAATATCCAGCTCCAGCATACCACGACGACATTTCCAGCGAATTTTTCCTATATCAATCGTTAGATTCATCTTCTACCTTAATGAATCGCACCCGCTGAGTGATATTACACAGCAATTCATAACCAATGGTACCTGCCTTTTCGGCAATTCTTTCTACAGGTAACTCATCTCCCCACAAAATGACTTTATCTCCTATCTGCGAATTAGGTTGAGAACGTAAATCAATTGCAATCATATCCATCGAGACACGTCCGATCAAGGGGCACACTTTTTCATTTAATAAAGTAGGCGTTCCATTTGGCGCATGACGTGGATAGCCATCACCATAGCCAATTTCTACAATACCAATAGGCATAGCTTCTGGGCAGCGCCATGCGCATCCATAACCGACAATATCATCTTTGCGACATTGTTTGATTGCCAGTATTGTTGCTGATAACGTCATCACTGGCCGCAAATTTCTTTCCATACCGTTTTCGGAACTGAATGGTGAAATACCGTAAAGTAGAATACCAGGTCGCACCCAATCAACCAAAGCATTGGGGTACGAAAGTAATCCCGCTGAATTAACAATACTCCTAGGACCTTCCATATTTTCTGTGACGGTAAAAAATTGGTTAATTTGAGATTCTGTGAAAGAATGATCGATATTGTCGGCATCAGCCAAATGTGTCATCAATCCGATTGGCTTCCACACCGAAATAGATTTTTGCAAACGCTGATAAACAGAAGAAATCTCTTCTATTGAAAAACCCAGTCGGTGCATGCCGCTATCAATTTTTAGCCATACGGATAATGGCGAAACTAAATGATGTATTTCTAAAAGACGGACTTGATCTGGCTGATGGATAACGGCAGACAAATGATAATGAACAAATTCTAATAACTCTCTCTCGTTGCTAAAACCTCTCATCACTACAATGGGCGTTTTAATGCCTGCTTCACGCAATGTCATAGCTTCTTCCATACAGGCAACACCAAATGCGTCTGCCTCTGATAGTATTTTTGCAACCCGCAATAGCCCATGGCCATAACCATTGCTTTTTATCATTGCCCAAATAAATTGGCTCGGTGCTACCTTTTTTATAAGGGAAAAATTGTGTTTTAATGCCATTAAATTAATAGAGGCGATTGCACGCGTCATGCTCTCGTTCCGCCAAACGGTATTCGTGGTGAAACTGTTTCAGGAGAAAAATTATCAAACCGCATATATTGCCCACGAAACGTTAATATAATTTTACCAGTCGGCCCATTCCGATGCTTAGCAATAATAATTTCTGCCTTTCCTTTATCCGCCGAATCACTATAATAAACTTCGTCCCGATAAATAAAAGCGATTAAATCTGCATCCTGCTCAATGGCACCTGAATTGTGAGAAACAAGTCCGCCTGCAAGCCAGGATGCATATCCTGGCACAGTTAAGTCATAAACTTCTTCTACTCCTTTACTCTCTATAGAGACAATTCGATCCCAAAGTAAATCACTTTGACAATGCTGAAATAAGTAATCATCTTTTAATAACACCGTATATTTCATCATGCTCATCATACTAGTTTTCAAGAGAGTAAATTGGAACTGAGAAGAATCCCCACCATATGAAGCTCCTCTTAAAGCAGCTGCCCAGATAAAAGCGGCCATCTGACTAAAGGCACCTATTTCTCGCAGGATTTTTTAAAACCTTTCGCACCCATAATTGTAATCGTAAAAATAGGACAATAATTTTTATTTTGCATTGTTACAATGTGCGCTACGATACTCAATTGCAATAATAACGCTGGGATATCAAAAGCTAATTTACTACTATTGACAGTATAATGAATAATTGCTTTTCTTTTCTCTCTCCAACAACTAATAGTGCTATCTGTTTCCAACGAATGCTTTAATAACAGTATAATTTTTTGATTTTTTAAAGAAAGAACTTCGAAAGTGACAAGAGTAATATATTCTTTTTTAAGGTTGTTTTGAAATGTGGATACGTATTGAAGAGGCTGATGCTGGATACAATTCCTGATTCCAGTCATATGGTTCAGCAAAATAAGTTGATTATCCAAACGCTCTTCTCCCCTTTCTGGTTCTGGAAAACGACGAGCAATCGCAAGACGATCTCCTAACCTAAAATCTTTGACACATTTCCAATCTTTGGATGTCAAAAGTCGGTGTTCGTTTGTTGCTTTGATGTAATGCCCACCGGCTAACTTAATCTCATAAATTGGACGTTTCCCTACCTTCCATATAATTTCGCTTTTTGCAGGAACTAATTTGCCTTTATCATCTACTGCAATGACTTCTGGACTTTGACCAACAAGATCTCGTATCGGTATTCGCTGACCATTCGCTAAGCAAACCAATGTATCTCCACTCACACATTCGCGCAAATCTGACATCACCGGACGTTTATCGGTTCTGGATTCAAGGCTTCGGTTAAGTTGGGATAGAACAATGATAGGGATGCTTAACTCTTTTGCTAAAGCTTTTAAGGAACGGGAAATTTCTGAGATTTCAGTGCTACGATTTTCTTTGGTTCCTGGAATATGCATCAATTGCAAATAATCTACGGCAATTAATCCCAGGCATCCATGTTCGCGCGCTAAGCGTCTCGCGCGAGAACGAATTTCTCCGGGAGTTAGTGCTGGCGTGTCGTCGATGAATAGTTTTGTTTCTGAAAGCATCTCAATAGCGTGAACGATTCTTGGCCAATCATCATCTTTTAATTGGCCAGTACGCACTTTGTGTTGGTCGATGCTACCAAGTGAAGACAACATACGCATTACTAACGCTTCAGCAGGCATTTCCATACTAAAAACCAGTACAGGCACATTGCTTTTTATCGCGGCGTGCTCGGTGATATTCATCACCAATATAGTTTTACCCATTGAAGGACGTCCTGCTATTACTACTAAATCGCCGGGCTGTAAGCCGGAAGTTAATTTATCTAAATCGAAGAAGCCAGTAGAAAGGCCAGTGATTGCTTTATCAGAATGATACAGCATATCAATCTTTTCGGTGACTTTCGAAAGCAAGGTGCTGATGGCTACTGGACCAAAGCCTCGTGTACGACTCTCAGCAATATTAAAAACTCGTTGTTCTGCTTTATCTAAAAGCTCTTTAATGTCACGACCATCTGGGTTAAAAGCATCGTGAGTAATATCAGTACCCACCTCAATCAATTGACGCAGCATAGCTCGCTCACGGACGATATCAGCGTAAGCAGTGATGTTAGCAGCGCTAGGCGTGTTTTTAGCTAATTCATAGAGATAAGCTTCCCCCCAGCCGCACTCAACTCATCTCTTGTCTTTAGCGCTTCTGAAATTGTCAATAAATCTAATGGTATATGCTGATCGATTAGTTGAGTCATTGTTTCAAAAATTAATTGATGATCCGATCGGTAAAAATCCTTTACACTGATGCGATCCGCAATACAATCCCAGGCGCGCTTGTCTAACATCAAAGCCCCTAGTACTGATTGTTCCGCCTCCTGAGAATGAGGCGGCACTTTAGGATATAAATCTTGTATTTTTCGACGTGACGACATTGGATTACTATGGTATTCCTATTGAGCAGTGAGAAGAATCACTAAGAATTTACTGAGTTCACTCGCGTATGATAATAGAGAAAAAAATGAAAGTCATGAAAAATAATGATGAAATCCGAAAATGACCAGATTTTCCTTTCTCTGAGAGAAACAGTCGCCAGGATAACTCTTCTTCTGTTAATTTCGCTACAATCAATACACACTTAGCGCTTAAGATTTCTTATTAAATAAGTACCGAAGAGAACATCTTGCTCCATTTGTTGTCAGTTGAATCTGTAAAACCTTCCTTATGTGACTTCTTGTGTGATTAAATAAGAAACTACTTCACTGTGCCGCTACTGGTACAAATCAGCTACATCTATTCATAATGAAAATGAAGATTTACTAGCAGTGGTATCTCGTCCTTTTTCTTTAAAAAAGCGAATAAATCGTTCATACACTTAGGACCAGTCTGTTTATGGTGGATAAATGGATTAATTTACCGGAAAATTCAGCGATATTAGTAGACCGAAAGCTTATAGAATCCTTTAACTGATGTATTATCCGTTTATATATTTATCTTATCTCGTTCGAGGAAGGGATGAAAATCTTTTGTACGCAGCAACAGCCTTCTTTGACCCCCTATAATCAGTAAAGTTAATTTCTTTTTTCGCATCCTAGCATGATTTTTTAAAAAACGTCACTAACTTATTCGATTTAAGGGTAGTGTTTTCTTCGATAGTTAGGAAAGCTTTGTATTGTTTCTCCTGTGTTCTATCTTCTAAGGCCAGAACATACTCACTTAGATGACGTTGTCTGATTCTCCCTAAATAGATGGGTTAGAAGACACATAGATGGACTCAATATCAAGGAGTTTTACCAGGTGTGTTAGACCGCTCTCCTCGTGAAACTCCTTCATTTTCTTCAACAGAAAGAATGGAATGACTATTCGAAACTACTTTAATTTTCACGGTAACTGAAAAATTCATATGAAGATAAATGGAAATCTGGTATTCACCTACTTGTCGGATTGGTCCTTCCGGTAAACTAACTTCTCGTTTTTCAACATTGACACCGTTTTTTGAAATGGCTTCCGCAATTTCACGAGGTCCCACTGAACCAAAAAGTTTGCCTTCCTCGCTTGCGTTAGCGGTAATTTTGAAAGTTTTTGCTGCTAGTTTTTCAGCTCTAGATTTGGCTTTTTCTAACAATACAGCGGCTGTTTTTTCTAATTCAACACGGTGTTTTTCAAACTCAGCAATATATTCAGGCGTAGCCGGTACAGCTTTACCATAAGGCAATAAAAAATTACGCGCGTAGCCCGATTTCACTGATACCTGGTCACCAATATTACCAAGATTGACCACTTTTTCCTGTAAAATAACTCTCATATTCATAAATATCCTTCTAGTCAATAAGCCGATGCCTGATAAAGCAATTACGCAAAAACGTCATTAGAGATTTAAGCATCATCCATTAATTCATTCAAATGAATTAATGGATGATGCTTAAATCTCCGATTGAAAAAGTTAGTAATAACAACGAATGCATACTCATAAGCTAATACAACTACAACATGACTGATCTATACCAGTAAATTTAACTGCCACTACCTCTGCAAAAAATAGCAGTCTGCCACACCACCAGCACTCAAAGCTAATAATACCCATTATATAAATATCAAACCACGGATTACAAGGTAACCCATAAATCTAGCAGGACATTTAACTTCTAAACGATAAGTCGGTGTCCAGCTAATTGATTTTAAATTAGCAACTTAAAATACCCACATATTTGTAATTTAATTTAACAATTAAACGCGCAATATCGACAATAATAATTGCTCCTGATAAGCACTAACCCAAAGCAATCTCCCACACCTCTGCTAGGAAGAGGTGTATCGTCATGTTAACGTAAAAATAAAAATTAAGGCAAATTAAAAAAGCAGTAAATCAAAGTGATTAAAAAATTCTATATGACGCATTGTCAAAAACGATCGCGAATAAAAACATAAAAGCTAAAACCAGCAGTACACTTTGATATCCTTTTTGCAGAGCAGCTAACCTATGATAACAATAGCAACAAGCCATCCGGTGAGGGCATCAGGCATAATATTTTCTAAAATTTTTCGCTAATCAGAGAGTGCTAAAAATGGTGTATGTCACAGTATGGTAATAACGCTAAATAACGGGCCAATTTAATAGCACGCGATAGTTGGCGCTGATATTTAGCGCTGGTTCCTGTAATACGGCTTGGAACTATCCGACCAGACTCCATAGTGTAATCTTTCAATGTATCGAGATCTTTGTAATCGATTTCCTGGATTTCCATTCCCTTAAAAGCACAAAATTTTTTACGACGAAAATATGACATAACAACCACTCCTCTAAACTTCTTCAGGTATTTCAGCTGGTTCTTCAACTAGCATTTTTGTTTTTTCTTTTCTAGGGTTTTTACCCTTTTCAGCGCTTTGCATGATGGGTGAAAGTGAGGTGATTGCTCTATTGCGTTTTAAGATTAAATTGCGAATCACCGCGTCATTATAGCGGAAGGAATTCTCAAGCTCATGAATAACGGACTTATCACACTCAATATTCATCAACAGGTAATGCGCCTTACGAACCTTATCAATAGGATAAGCAAGTTGTCGACGCCCCCAATCTTCAAAACGATGAATTTGCCCATTTCCCTCTTTAATCATCGATTGGTAACGTTGTACCATTGCCGATACCTGATTACTTTGGTCGGGATGGACCAGAATAACAATTTCATAATGTCGCATAAATATCCCCCTTTCGGTTTAACAGCCCCACTGAATAAGCCAGTGGGGCAAGGAGCTATCAATGAAGCATTGTAACACAGACTGGGTTTAGTGCTACTTCAGCTGTTAGAAGAAAATTTTATTTTTAAGTGGCAAAATCCAAAAAGAAATGCTACATTTTCATAAACCAAGATTGGTTGTATTAACCAATCCAGTCGCTTTGAACATGGAATCAAATTGTGAACTTTCTATTTATTCTTGCTGCATTGACAGCAATCCCTCAGTTTGTTACGATTTAGCCGATAGTAAATCTCGAAATCGAATCCTATCTATTTAGCGGTTATTTGACGATTAAATATGTTGAATTTTTTCTTTAATTATATCTTTCTGATGAATTGTTATGCATTTCTGACTTCCAATAGTTTTTTTGGAATCCTTCATTTTATTTTCCGTAATTTTTCGTTGAGCTTTATCCTAAAGCAAATGCAATATTTGTGCGATGTATGCAGAGTAGAAAATTACCTGTTAAAAAGTGCCTGCAAATGCAGTAGAAGTAAATTGTTTTTATGAGTTGTGCATTTTTATATTTTTTAGCAATTGTCGTTGATTGCTGTCGTACTGCTTTACGTATCGTATTTGGTTAATTGCGGGGGAAGAAGTAGATGGTCTTTTCGTTTTATAGCCTATGCCGTTGGGTAAGAGAACTGTAGTTTGAGCTTAGATATGAGGAAAGTGAAGGTTGATCAGCTGTGGTGAAGACGAACAAAACGACACACCATATTCTAAGTTCAATTTTAAGATGTGGATCCAAATATAGGTGGATTTGATGCAGGTACCGATGAAGTCGTGGTATCTTAGCGTGGGGAGACATTCATGTTGTTGATAGATGATTTAGTTATAGTGATAATGACCAATATCATCAGCTCTATGGCAGTTATCCAGAAAGTGGCAGTGACGCTTTAAGCATCTGATCACTGTTTATAGAAGGTGTGCACCTAAGCCTTGATTGCTATTGTCGGATGATGGTTATGTGACGGCGTGTGCTTTCTTTTATTATCTCTAATATGTCGACATGAAGAAACGAGACAGTTACGACTGCGGAGATGGGTCGTTTTCATCTAGCTTTCTTTAGACGATAGAATAATAATCATAAACCCCTGATCAGCGGCATTATCTTTAGCAGAGGCGATGGAAACATTCACAGCACAAGGTGTCAAAACTTACAAACGATTACTTCAAGCAACTAAACAATACTGGAGTGTTTTTCTTTTTGGTATTATTGGTACGGTCGTGGTCTCATTGACAGATGCCGGTTTTGCTTGGCTTATTAAGCCCATCATCAACAAAGGATTTATTAATCGAGATAAAGAATTTATCCACTGCTTACCTTTAATTATTGTTTGTGTTTCCCTGTTTCGAGGGATAGCAGGATTTTTATCGACTTATTTTATTAATCGCGTGGCACGAAATATTGTAATGGATTTTCGACGTGCGATATTCAGCCATTTATTGCGCTTGCCTGCTAAATTTTATGATAAAAATAATTCAGGTCATTTACTATCGACAATAATTTATAACGTCGAACAGGTCGCGCAAGCAAGCTCCAATGCACTAGTGGCTACTCTACAAGAATCTTCCCTAGTTATCGGTTTATTAGTGGTTATGTTTTTGGTGAATTGGGAATTAACTTTGTTTTTCTTGGTTGTGACACCAGTAATTGCGTGGGTGATGAAAATTTGTAGTGCGCGCTTACGTTGCTTAAGTACGAGCGTGCAGAAATCAGTGGGCGAGGTAACCCATATTGCCAGTGAAGGAATAGAAGCTTATAAAGTCATTCGTCTTTATGGTGGTCAGAAATATGAAAATGAAAAATTCCATCGCGCAACCAAGTTAAATCAGCAGCGTGAATTAAAAGTAGTTGTAACTAATAGTGTGAGTATTTCTTTGGTGCAATTACTTATTGCCGTACCCATTGCGATCATCTTGTTTTTTGCTATTCAACCTGCGTTACATGTCACGGCAGGAAGTTTCGCGTCTGTAGTGTCTGCGATGATCATGATGCTTCGCCCAGTGCGGCGTTTAACGATGGTTAACAGTTATATTCAAAAAGGTATCGCTGGTGCAGAAAGTATTTTCAATTTGTTAGACGAAGACGTAGAAAGGAATACAGGAACCAGACATCTGTTACGTGCAACGGGTATTATCGAATATTGCCATGTGTATTTTGCTTATGGGAAGACTAAAAAGCCAGTATTGCAGGATATTAATTTTAAGATTAAGCCTGGGCAAACAGTTGCGCTTGTAGGTCGATCAGGCGCAGGTAAATCCACTTTAATTAATCTATTACCTCGTTTTTATGATGTGTCTAATGGTGAAATTAGATTGGATGGCGTCAATATTAAAGATTTTCACTTGGAAGAATTACGCAGTCAATTTTCGTTAGTGTCTCAGTACACTGCTTTGTTTAATGACACCATTTTACATAACATCGCCTATGGCCAAATAAGACGGATTGACAAAAGACGAATTATCGAGGTGGCGCACGCTGCACACGCGATGGAATTTATCGAACAATTACCAGATGGATTGGACACCGTCTTAGGAGAAAATGGGATGCGCCTTTCTGGTGGACAACGCCAACGGATCGCTATTGCTCGTGCATTATTTAAAAACGCATCGATACTTATTTTAGATGAAGCAACTTCTTCATTAGATACTCATTCTGAACGCCATATACAGGCTGCATTAGATAATTTAATGCAACGATGCACGACGCTTGTGATTGCACATCGGCTATCAACAATTGAAAAAGCAGATCGAATCATTGTGCTAGAAGGTGGACGTTTGATTGAAAATGGCACTCATCAACAATTGCTTGCTTCAGATGGCGCCTATGCAGACTTATATCGCATGCAATTTATGAAGTGCCGGTTATAATCATGTTTGGGGAAAAATAGTGCCAATGGCCCCGTATTTTTGGTATCGACCCACTCGTTCTTTCTTAAGCTATGCTCTAAATCCGTTTGCTTTTCTATATCGGGGAATTGTTGCCATTCGGCGTTGGTTATATCGGGTTGGCATTAAAAAGATAAATAAATTCCCTGCATTAGTTATTGTTGTTGGAAATATTACTGTTGGTGGTTCAGGTAAAACACCTTTTGTTATTTGGTTGGCAAATCGATTAAAAAATTGCGGTTTTAATCCTGGCATGGTGAGTCGTGGGTATGGTGGGAAAAGGGGGAAATCACCTGTTACGGTGACAGTAGATAGCGAGCCACGGGTTGTAGGAGATGAGGCGCTCTTGCTAGTGATGAAAACAAGTTGTCCTATGGTAGTTTGTTCCAATCGTTCTGCTGCTGTCACTCAATTGTTGCGAGATTATCATTGCGATATAGTTATCAGCGACGATGGATTGCAACATTATACGATGGGGAGAGATATTGAAATTATTATTCTTGACTCGGATCATCAATTAGGGAACGAATGTTGTTTGCCGGCTGGCCCATTACGAGAGCCAAAATCGCGTTTAAGGACTGTTAATTTTGTCATTGAAAAACAATTATGGCCACTTAAAATCTATCAATTACATAATCCAGAAAAGGAAATAAGCTTGAATGAATTAAAAGGAAAAACCGTTCATGCTATAGCCGGTTTAGGGAATCCACAAAGTTTTTTCGCCAGCTTGAATTGTTGGGGGCCTGTGTGATAGCACATCCCTTGCCTGATCATTATGTTTACCAGGCTAAAGACTTTAATTTTGACGATGATAAATTAATCATTATGTCAGAAAAAGATGCTATTAAATGCAAATTTATTAACAATGAACGCTTATTTTGTTTGTCAGTAAATTTAGTAGTTCCTTATCAATTTCAACAAGAATTTTTCCAGGTATTAAGCCTGTCATTTCCTAATCATCCTCACCTAACTACTAGCACCGGCTATCTCTTATGATTATATAGTGCATCCAAAAATGGGAAACTGGCGAGTTTATGGATTGCATTCTTTGAAAAAACTTGATGTGATTGGATAGCGCCGGTCCTTTCCGAAGGCACGCTCCGTAATTCGAATGCCAACAGGTGCTTGGTGACGTTTGTGTTCATTACGATTAATCATTTGAACAACTTTTTTACTACTGCAATATCAAATCCTGCTTCAGCAATAGTACTGAGATCTTCATCTTTAGCTATGTAATGTTCCAAAATTTCGTCTAACACTGGATAAGGCGGTAAAACATCTTGGTCTTTCTGCCCTGGTGCTAGTTCGGCCGAAGGGGATCTTGTTAAAACACGTTCTGGAATGACGGGAAAAATTGTATTGCGATAATGACATAAACGATATACCATCGTTTTGTAAACGTCTTTTAATACTGCAAAGCCTCCTGCCATATCTCCGTATAAAGTAGCATAACCAACGGCTATTTCGCTTTTATTTCCCGTGGTTAAAACAATAGAGCCTCTTTTATTCGAGATAGCCATTAATAGCATGCCGCGGATGCGCGCCTGTAAATTCTCTTCCGTCATATCTTTTTTAATCCAATAAATTCTGGAGCCAGAGTGTTAATACAGGCATTGAATATCAGATTAATATCAATAATTGATGTCCGAATGTTCAGCGCTTTTGCTTCCGCTTGCGCATCTATTATACTGATTTTCGAAGTAAAAGGGGATGGCATTAGTATACCACTCACTCGTTCATGGCCGACAGCATCTACAGCAATCGACGCCGTTAAAGCGGAATCCACACCACCAGATAAACCGACAATAGCACTTGGAAAATTATTTTTTCTAATATAATCGCGAACGCCTAGCACTAGGACATTATACACTCTTTCTTCATTAAGCGGATCGGGAGGCAAGGGCGTTGTTGTCAATACTTTTAACGAATGTTCAATATCAAAAACAACCGTCATTAATTCTTCTCTGAAATAGGCGCCTTGCTGAACATGAATGCCGTTCTGATCAAATACCATTGACCCTCCGTCAAAAACTAATTCATCTTGTCCACCTATTAAATTTAAATAAATTATTGGAACATGATATTGTTTAGCATGTTTGGCTAATAAGTTACGTCTATGATGGGCTTTATCTTGCGAAAAAGGTGAAGCATTGATACAGGTAATTAATTGAGATCCGGCAGCCATTGCCTGTTTGATAGGATTTTTAAACCATAAATCTTCACAAATTAAGATACCGACTCTAACACCTTTAACATCAATCACGCAGGATTGGTCTCCCGCTGTAAAATAACGCTTTTCATCAAAAACGAGATAGTTGGGTAATTCATGTTTTGTATAAGTGGCTATGGTTTTCCCATCCGCAATAACAGCGGCTTTATTATAATATTTATCTTCTATGCAGTCAGGATAACCGACGATGACTATCGTATGTTTAACATTATCAGCAATTTGGTGAAGCGCCTGATGAACGCGATGATAAAGCGCGGGACGGAATAATAAATCTTCTGGTGGATAGCTCGTAACGGCTAATTCAGGAAATAAAACTAAATCAGCTTTGTTTTCACGATAAGCACGGTTCGCAGCGTCAATGATAAGTTGAGCATTGCCTTCAATATCGCCGACTAGTAAATTAATTTGTGCACCAACGATCGTTAATCTTTTCATTAACCTAATTCTTGATTAATGTTGCAACGATTTTCCCCTATTCTGATATCAGAGTATATAAGAGTAGTAGGATTCGATACCGTCATCCATTCAATCCGTCGTCTTTTGCAAAAAGAGCGATTTCCAAATTATAGATCCAGACTGCCTCCAAAACAGAGTCCCAGTTCTTCTATCGATTGCACAGCCCCTCAATCTGGAATCAATTGGTAAGGGATAAATTAACAACAATCAAACTTGTTATGTTATATATTCCCATTTACCATGACTGTGCGTATTTATTATAAGCCTATTTATGGTAATTGCCGCTTTGTTCTCAGGACAGGTGGTAATAACTACTTCTAATTTTTGTGTATCTTCTTTATGTACAGTAAAGCTTTTATGTTTATATTTTAATAGCGCGAATAATTACACTCTACTTTCCTTCAAGCGCTAGAGAGTAACGAGCTATTTTATGGGGGAAACGGTCGTGCTTCAGTAAAGGCGGTTTGATTAATGTAAATGAAAAACGATCAACTGTATTCTGTAGTACAAATATGATGAATACTAACCATAGCACATATGACAAATCTAAGGATCATGCGTCCATATGGCATTTAATTTTACCTTTAATTGCCTCGAAAGTTATACAACTTAAACGAATAATACTGATTTTATTATCAAATTTTATCAACCGAAGATCAAAATTTTTTCCAGAGATATTTTTGAGACAAACTCGTTATAGAATAAAATAAAGCTAAATATCCTGAACAAAAAGTAGTAAGCACGATAATTCCAACCCAATGTCGACTCATCGATGAATTTGTCACAATTTATATTTGTAATTGCCCGTAATTTAATGAAAGAATATCAGTATCCCACATACAGTTCGTTTTGGATCTCGTAATTAAGTCGCAAAATGACAGAGAACCCACATAACAGCTAAAAAGACCCTACCTCCTGCATCTTCACCGATCGAATAAAAAAATAATTAAGTAAGTCGTCTAGAAAGTAGAGAAAAACACTAATTAGACAGCGAAAAGCTTAACATGACGCCGTAAACTACGGCCGTTCATAATTGGAGTTATTGTGGGTTATTGTATATCACTAGACTATTGTGGAAAGTAGTCCGCTTGGCAGCGATCAATAATTGAGAACAAAAATCGTCAACTAAGAAAGCAACACTTTTCTCTTTATGAAAAGCAAAACTTTCTGCAGGGCAAACTGTCCAAATACTATAAGACCATCTAGACTAAATCAGCCTGTTTCATACTTAAGCGAATACGTCCCTGCCGATCAATCTCAATCACCTTAACCCGAACAATTTGTCCTTCTTCCATATAATACCTAATATTTTCTATCCGTTCATTAGCAATCTGCGAAATATGAACCAATCCTTGACAGTTTGGTAAAATCTGTACAACAGCTCCAAAGTCTAAAATCTTTACTATGGGTCCTTCGTAAGTTTTACCAAGCTCGACTCCTACAGTTAACTTTTCAATACGATGCTTAGCGGCCTCTCCCTCTTCTATAGAATAAGCCGCGATCTTAATCGTACCATCATCCGAAATATCAATCGCACAATTTGTCGCTTCCGTAATTTCGCGAATGGTCACCCCGCCTTTTCCAATGACATCCCGAATCTTTTCAGGATTGATTTTCATCGTGATATAGCGCGGTGCTAAATGAGATACTTGCGAACGGGGCTTATCAATAGCGGTATTCATGATTCCGAGAATATGTAATCGGCCTTCTTTGGCTTGATCAAGCGCTTTTTCCATAATTTCTTTGTTGATACCTTCTATTTTAATATCCATCTGAAGTGCAGTGATACCATTTACCGTACCTGCTACTTTAAAATCCATATCTCCTAAGTAGTCTTCATCGCTCAAAATATCCGATAGAATGGCGTAATGATCGCCTTCCTTAATTAGTCCCATAGAGATACCCGCTACAGGCGCTTTAGTTGGCACGCCAGCATCCATCAATGCTAAACTACTGCCGCAAACACTTGCCATAGAACTTGATCCGTTTGATTCGAGAATCTCGGAAACTACCCGAATTACATAAGGAAATTCTTCAAGGGTAGGCACTAAAGGAGCCAAGGCGCGTTTAGCCAATCGACCATGGCCAATTTCCCGACGTTTAGGAGCACTCATAAAGCCTACTTCACCTACACAAAATGGCGGAAAATTATAGTGGAAGATAAAATCTTCCCGGTGATCACCATCAAGATCATCGATCAATTGAGCATCCCGCTCTGTACCTAACGTAGCCACTGCCAACGCCTGGGTTTCCCCGCGGGTAAACAAAGCCGATCCATGAGAGCGGGGCAGTACGCCGATTTTGACGCTGATCGGCCGAACAGTTTTAGTATCGCGCCCATCAATTCGCTGCTCACCAGATAAAATTTGATCACGAACAATACGCCTTTTAAGATCGTGTAAGATAGAAGCTATTTCATGGGAATTAAGTGCGTTTTCTCCTTCAGGTTCCTTTTTCCACAGATAAGTCAATAGCTGTTCACGGATAGTTTGAATCCGAGTTTGCCGCACCGTCTTTTCCCGAATTCGATAAGCTTCTTTCAGTTCTGATTCTACTTTGTCAGCGATCACGTTTTCTAAATTCGTATTGAGAGGAGATGCTTGCCATTCCCAGGGTACAGTACCTACTTCATCCGAAAATTCAGAAATCGCTTGTATAGCAGCTTGCATTGCGTGATGTCCATACAATACTGCATCCACCATTACGGCTTCCGGCAGCTCTTTTGCTTCTGACTCCACCATTAATACAGCCTCTTTTGTCCCTGCGACTACTAAATCAAGCTCAGACTGTCTAATCTCTTCTGAGGAAGGATTTAACAAATATCCCCCTTAAAATAACCTACCCGCGCAGCGCCCAACGGACCATTGAATGGAATACCAGCGACAGTTAACGCCGCTGAAGCGCCTAAAATAGCGGGGATATCAGTAGGAACATCTGGATCTACCGAAAGCACGGTAGTCACAATTTGAACTTCACTAGTAAATCCTTTAGGGAAAAGCGGACGCAAAGGCCGGTCAATCAATCGGGAAATGAGGGTTTCTTTTTCCGTCGGACGACCTTCACGCTTGAAATAACCGCCTGGAATCTTTCCGGCAGCATAGGTTCTTTCTTGATAATTAATTGTTAGCGGAAAGAAATCACGACCTTCTTCAGTTGCCTTTTGTGCAACTACAATAACCAATAACAGAGTATCACCCATCCGGACAATAACTGCGCCGGTTGCCTGTCGGGCAATTTCTCCGGTTTCGAATGTAACTTGATGTTTACCGTACTGAAAAGTTTTACTAATTTTATCCATCGTTTTCCTTTATGATCGCAACTCTAATCGTTTAATGAGATTATGATATCGTTGTAACTCATTTTTTTATATAGTTTATAAGCTTACGTCGTTTACTGACCATCTGCAACAAGCCTCGGCGTGAATGGTGATCATGTGGGTGGTTTTTTAAATGTTCGGTGATTGTATCGATTTTAGCACTGAGAATGGCAATTTGAACTTCAGGAGAACCCGTATCATTCTGGTTTAACTGATATTCTTTCACAATTTTCGCAGTTTCTGTAGAAATTAACGACATTACCACTACCTTTTTTAAGTTAAGTTTGAGCGATTATCCACTGTCATTTTTGGACCAAAATGGGCATTATATCCCGATGTGATTGTGGGCGCAAATGAGTTCGTTTGAATCAGATAGCTTGTACTTGATGAGAATAAGAAAAAACCGATATGAGAATAATTGGTAGTAAGGCTTGGTGTAAAAATGAAATACCAAAGTTAATACTAAAGTTAACGCTATATTTTAGGGAATATATGGAAGACACTATCGAAATAACAAACGGTAGTCGTTTCATAAATATAGTATACCTGCCATTAAAAAGTATGATAAAAGAAAAAGATTCGGCAAATCACTGAGATACAACAAAACAGAGATAGATAAAAACAAGACACGAAATCCGTTACGCTTCATATCATGGAATCGAAATAGTATTAACTAGCAGGTGGCTTCTGGCAACGCCTTTGACATTTCTGAATCAAAAAATTGCCTGTCGGAGTAAATGTACACAATCCCTTAAGCGAAAAAGGTAACGAAGACAAACATGAGCTACAGCATTGAATAACAACTCAATCGACATTTATCGACTTGAATAAATACAAACGATTGCAAATTCCCTGACTTTGTAAATTTTCTTCTGCTACGTTTTCTTATCGGGGTTTCGTATATAGAAAATACATCAATCACTATCCGTCGCTCTTAGCGTTTACCATACTCAATAATGCATTACAAATCTTTCTCACTGTTTCTTTAGTTAAATAAGGGTGGAAAGGCAAGCTCAGTACTTGTTGGCTAGCTATTTCTGTTTTCGGATAATTTCCTTCCCATACTTGTAAATAATCCTGAATGGCAGGTTGCTCATACAGCGGTTTTGGATAATGGATAGCTGTTGGAATTCCGACTTCGGTTAAAGCAACTCGAATAATTTCTCTTTTTTCAACACGGATAGTATATTGAGCAAAAATGCTGACATTCTCTGGGACTACATGAGGAATGACAAAATATTCTTGTAGAATCTCCGAATACCAGTCAGCCACTGTTTGTCGGCGTTTCACTTCATCGGGGAAAAGTTCCAATTTAGCCAATAATACAGCCGCTTGTAGCGTATTAAAACGGGCGTTGAGGCCGATGCGGATATGATGATAATGGTTTTTTTGACCATGATTGCGAATAAGTCGCATAGCTTCTGCCAGAGCATCATCATTTGTAAAACAGGCACCCCCATCGCCATAGCATCCTAAAGGTTTAGAAGGAAAGAAACTGGTGCAACCAACGGTCGTAAGGCCACAGGACTGTTTCCCTTGATGTGTTGCCCCAAAACTTTGAGCACCATCTTCAATCACAAACAGCCCATGATGCTCAGCAATTGCATTAATGGTTGTAAAATCAGCGCATTGGCCAAATAAACTTACTGGCATGATAGCCTTTGTTCGACTAGTGATAGCTGCCTCAATTTTGGAAGGGTCAATGTTATAAGTGAAGAGATCAATATCCACAAAAACAGGTTCCGCACCTAAAAAGATTATTGTCTCTGCAGTTGCAAAAAAGCTAAATGAAGAAGTAATTACTTGATCACCCGGTCCGATCCCCAACGCCATTAAAGCAATCAACAACGCCATCGTTCCGTTGGAAACAGTCACACAATGACGAACATCTATCCATTCCGCTAAACGTTTTTCTAACTCCAGAACTTCAGGACCTACGATGAATTGCCCATGATCTAGTACGGTTTGCATGTTTTTATCAATAACTCCCTTAATCAGGAGATATTGCTCATTCAAATCGATAAATTTCATCATGGGAATAGTTTCTCCTATAAACACTTGGAAAATGAATATTATCAAAACCACTATTGACTTCAATGAAAAGAAAAAATCATATCGTTACTATAACTTCCTCATTCCGTGATTCAACCACGCGATTAAGGATAAAAATACATTCCGTGATTAAAAATACTGAAAACACACTGATGAAGTATCGCACGGATAACAGATAGGGGGCGATTAACTTAAGCACTGTTGATGATTTTTGTACATGTCTTATGTATTATTTGTGATATGAAATTAGTACCGCTCAGTGCTTTATCACCTCTTGATGGCCGATATAAAAAAAGTTGATGCCCTACGCCCCATTGTGAGTGAATACGGTCTTTTTCGATATCGAATTTTTGTTGAAATCAAATGGCTTATCTTTTTATCGAATGAGAAAAAATTAAAAGAAATTGCTAAATTAAGCAATTCCGATTGCGAAAAACTTGAACGAATTGCCGATAATTATAATTTACAAGCTGCCAATACTATTAAAGAAATCGAAATGATTACTAATCATGATGTTAAAGCCGTCGAATATTATTTACAACAGCAGTTACAAAAAGAACCACATTTTTCATTTCTGATTGCTTTTATTCACTTTGGCTGTACCTCCGAGGATATTAACAATCTTTCCTATTCGCTTATGATTGATGAAGCCCGCAGGGTAGTCTTAATTCCTACTGTCAAAAAAATAGGTAGGAAACTACAAAAATTGGCAGAAAAATACGCCGAGCTCCCGCTGTTAAGCCGCACCCATGGGCAACCTGCAACGCCAACCACTTTAGGCAAAGAATTAGCGAATATGGTTGCACGCATACATGCTCAATATCAGTCTTTTGCTCATTGTAAACTGCTGGCAAAAATGAACGGCGCTGTCGGTAATTTTAACGCTCATTATGCCGCCTATCCTGATTTTGATTGGCCTAGTTTCACACAACGCTTTATTGAATCGTTGGATCTGGAAACTAATCACTATACTACTCAAATCGAGCCACACGATCGACTCAGCGAGCTATTACAGTCGCTAGTTCGATTAAATGTTGTTTTGATTGATTGCTGTCGTGACATATGGAGTTATATCAGCTTGAATTATCTTCATCAAAAAGCTAAAAAACAGAAATTGGTTCTTCTACTATGCCACACAAAATCAACCCGATCGACTTTGAAAATGCAGAAGGTAATTTAGGGTTAGCCAACGCTTTGGCTAACCATATGATAAACAAGTTACCTATTTCACGATGGCAGCGTGATTTAACAGATTCTACTGTTTTAAGAAATTTAGGAAGCGTGTTTGGTTATTCTCTGATTGCCTATGAATCACTTTGTAAAGGATTAAACAAAATCAGTGTTAACAAAACCCGTATCTATGAAGATATCAATTCTCATTGGGAAATACTAGCCGAAGCGATACAAACAACCATGCGCCGTCATCGTATTCAAGAAGCATATGAACAACTCAAAGAATTGACTCGCAATACAACTGTAGATGAAGAAAAATTAAAAGTTTTTATTGAACAATTATCACTTCCAACAGGAGAAAAAGAACGTCTGAAATCCTTTACTCCTAGCAATTATCTCGGCTTTGCTGTTTCATTGGCCAAAAGAATAAGTAACCTTAAATGGGATTAAAAATGTACAGAGTTTAAATAAATACTCCAATAAATCAATCGGTTTCAGGGCTATTAATCCAAACAGTATCCCTCTAAATAAAGCTAATAATAGACAATAACTTCCGAAATTGAGGTCTAAAATATTCAATTTAATACATATGTCGTTTTGTATGTCGTTTTGATTACCTTTAACCTTTATGAAAAAAATTTTTTATATACCAATGCTAATTATTATCAAAATGGCCACAGCTAGTTAATTTGTTGTGATACCCTCGCTGGAAAAAATTACAAAAGGCGTTGATATTAAAACCAAAAATGTATCGGTACATTGAGATAGAAAATCCAGCGCCAGTTCTGTTATCAGTGATACTCTTACTAAGGTAGGGCCGAAAACTGGTGCTACCTACCATAAGCTAATTCCTAAATAGCCATCGCTTTACTTTGTTTTTCTAAAGGAAGGGTTTCTCATAACATGAATTGGGAAAAATAAATTAACAAAAAGACATTATGTGAGGAAAGCAACTAAAAATGCTTAAATCCAATACTTTAAAAATGGCAATTATTTGTGATAATTGCGATGATTAGCTATCAATTTGATATAAAACAAT
This sequence comes from Coxiella-like endosymbiont, assembly GCF_024730665.1. Taxonomy (GTDB): domain Bacteria; phylum Pseudomonadota; class Gammaproteobacteria; order Coxiellales; family Coxiellaceae; genus Coxiella. The sequence continues at coordinate 85,913 of NZ_CP084737.1, read as the reverse complement.
TCACTGAAAGTGAATATCTTCATGTTCACAATTATGTCAATGGTGACAGTGTGCTGCTTACACCGAGGTAAGGTGTCAAGGATAATCAGATCTGCGTTTTTAAGATGATGACTTTACTGGGCGTACATTATTTTAACTCAATTATCGCTAGCATTTTGGCGTACAAGTAAAGAAGCACACTGTCACTATTCAACATGCCCCCTGCACCCAGCTAATAAAAAGCTGATGAGGATACATATCTAGTTTGATAGTAACGCATCTAACGTGGGAAGGCGGAGAAGCCGTTTTCCACAATTGTCCTCATTTTTGATCATTTCTTATAATTGCTTTTTTCGGCATTTAAAGTAGCTGTGATGGTGGTCTGCTCATCTTTTATTTTATGGCAGGGAGCCCCCGCATTGTGGGTAAAAAGTAGGGGGTGCACTAGTCCTCCCTACCTTAATTGGCTATTTTAAAGGGAAAGTTTTTTATTAGCCATTCCCAAAGGCTCTTTGGAAAATACCCACTCAAGAAAATTCTGTCGGTTAGAAGTTAACTGATTTTGAGCTAACCAGCGAAAATAATCAGAGAAAGTGACTTTTCCCACACTCTTGTCTGAAAAAACAAAATTCCAAATAGAAAATTGTTCTTGGCTTTTTGAGATGGGAGCATTTTGCTCTAAAATCATTGCAACAGCAGAAGCAAGTCCTGAGCGATCAGCGCCACCGAGGCAATGAACAAGAATAGGTTGGGGCGCATAGAGTAAAAGTGAAACCAGTTTTTCCAAGTGTTTTTGAGAGGGCAGACTATAAGAAGGGAGTGGGACATCAAAATATTTGACTCCCATTGCTTTGGTAAGTCTTAATTCGTTCAAATACCATTTTTCACAAGGCTGGGCGCCGCGCAAATTAATGATTGTTTTTATGTGTTTTATTTGAATAACTTCTTTTAATCGTTGTGGACTAAGTTGAGCGCTACGATAGATTTTCTGTGAAATAACCGTATGAGCGGTATTACGCCACCAAAAATAATCTATTCCTAGAAAACTCAATAACAATGAGTTAATCACTATACCAAGCCAAATTAGCCATTTTCGTTTATTTTTTTGTAGCAATGCCATAACATTAATATCTGAATAAAGTCTCTCCGATAGAGCGAGACGGGTCAAGTGGTTTTAAATTTTGATAAAGCTATGAAAAAATATATTGATAATTACCGGATTAGCCAAAATAGCTATTTGAAATTAATGGGCATTGACGTCTGGCGAGCTCAAACTTTCCATTCGGTCAGTTATTATTGCTACAGTCTATGTAATTTGCAAAACCGTTTGATAGGTGTCTTATTAGCTGATGCGATAGTGCGGGATGATGCTGAAAATGAACTCGTTGAAAAAATTGCTAAAGCAACTAGAAAAAAAGTTTCCAGGGGGCTTAGACTAGGATTATTAAACCAAAATGACCTCAAGAAGTGTATCATTATTTTATTAGGTTCTCGGATAACTCAATTATTTTCTCATTTTGATTCTTCACGAAAAATTATTAGCTATGCACCAGCTGAATTATTGCGTGACCCAAAATTAAAAGTAAAGACATGGAATGCTTTAAAAGAAGCAATGCGATTGATGAAATGTTGATTTCTTCTTTGGTTAAAATATGTGAATAAAGTAGCTGAAATTATCAAAATCAGATGGATATTGCGGTTAGTCTCAGCTGCTGAAAGGAGCTACAAAATATATTTGCTGAAGAAGCCGTTCATGTTTTAAACATGAAATAATAAGTAGGAAATTTGGCAGCTTTAAAATTTGGGATCAAGAAAATTATTACCCCAATTAAAAATGGGGTGGGGATATGGTAATGCTTGTGTTAGATTTTTAACACTATCATGGGTCATGATAGATTTTAAGAAAGAGTCCCAATTTAATTTAATGTCCTGTTAAAAATGGCCGCACCCATCATGTTATTGTACAGACTATATGGGTATAAGATTCCAAATAGCGCTTTCGCCAAAGCATGTTTTCCAGAATGGAAAATTATCCGCAGTTTACAGCGACTATTATTTTGAGACGCGTTGAAAAAGGGATATTAGATTTAGAGGCTTTTTAGCTTTACTAAGCAATAAATATCGTTGTCCCTGAGGACTGGATCTTGGATTGATCCTTATTAATGCATTGATCTTACGTGAATTGTTAAATCAAACTCCTGAACCCCCTATGATGAAACTATTTCCTATCAAAATTTTACGGCAAAGTCTCAAAAGATATCGCAGGCAGAAAGTTATTTAGACCTAATTACCAGATCTAGTATTTGTTATTAGCTGGGTTATCAATTGCCAATTCGTGGTACTTTTAATGATTCAGCTATTAATTATATTATCGTAGGTTTAGTGATTGAAGTAGCGACTGCGGGAATTAGTCGTTTCCCTAAATTGATTAATTATAATCGCGTTCAAGTGTGCGTGTAATAGCTACCTACAATGTCAACGGACTGGAAGATGCGGCCATTCTCTCAAAGCACCACTGATTATAATCTTCGTTGGACACGCGTTTTATTAAAGCGGACACATCTAAAAGGCAGCTTTAAGTAGATGTTCAATATGAGCTAGTTGATCCAACAGTGAGTCCTAAGCAAGATCGGGATTTCTATAGCCTTGGTGTTTATAAAACTCGTTTACAACAATGGGGGATATCATTTGAAATGCGGGAATAATTTGGGACATGGTGTATTGGTGGCACATATGGTCGAACAGAATATTACTTTTGCTCTGGCTATTAATGTAAGTTGTAAGCTCATTAATTTCTATAAACAAACCTTAGTAGCTGATCTTTTTAAAGAATGTAAAGAATTATTAAATTAATTTTTTGTCAGTCACTCGCCTGACGTGGCTTGACCACAGGAGATGAGGAGTGGATGGATCCTGTCCAAGAACTAAAGGTCGTTTAATTCCCTTTGTCACCTCGTTTTAAGAGACTTACTGAAATTGTAAACCAACTTTCTAGATATAATTTTTATAGTTTTTTAAACGCACATCCTCACTATAGAAGAATAAATAAACACAGTTTATGAGAGGGGGCGGCCACGTTACCCTGTATTTGAATGAATCTTACCGATCATATTAACTTCTGTATTTATTTTTTCTAAAAAGTATGAGAATACGCACTAATCGGAATAAGAATAAAAATTTTAATACTTTTGCAACATGAATAAGTATCTTCTTTAAGCACGATTTCATCTTAATTAGTTAAATCCGATCGGAATAGCGCAGTTGCAGCAATTTAGGTAGAGGAATGTTTCCAATTAACAATAATGTTTCCGGATTAGCTTAAAAACAGAGAGTGGTATCAAAGAATCTTATATCAGAGCAAGACAACAACATTAACCTTGTTAAACCAACGATACCGAGACTATGCGTGGAGAGTAAAGCAAGTATGTGAACGTCCGCCCCGTGCCGCAATAACACTTCATTTGGAAGCCGGAAGAATAAGAAATTTGCAGGATGAAAATGTTAACAAACTAAGATTTTGACTGTAAAACACTACAAGTCTTCGATTTTTCTATATTGCGTTTGTAATTTCTTTAATATATTTTTTGTTGTTTCAAGGAAAAGGCGTTCTTTCTCGACTATTTTTTTTGGTGCCTTTTCAACGTAACTAGGGTTCTTTAATTTTTGTAGCGATTTTTCTTCCTCTCTTCGAAGTTTAATAATTTCCTTCATTAAACGAGCGAGCTCAATTTGTTTCTCGATTAAGCCAGCAATTGGAATGTGGACTTCGAGATGATCAATCACACCTGAAGCAGTGGCTGAAAGAGATTCATCACTTTTTGCCCATTGTAAATAGTTCACATTAGCTAATATTTTTATATAGCATTCTGTCTCTACTAATCGTTTTTTATCTTTTTCATCGCCCTTGTTTAAAATGACAGGCACTTGTTGAGTTGGAGAAATACCTGTTTCAGCGAGCAATGTTCGTATAGCGACAACAAGCTGTTTTAGCCATTCTACTTCATTTTCTGCTTCAAGATCTATTTTAGCTTTATCAAATTTGGGATAGCTTTCTGACATAATGCTATTATTAGCATTGAGACCAAGAAGAGGCGCTATTGTATGCCAAATTTCTTCGGTAATAAATGGTATAATCGGGTGAAGTAGCCTTAATAAAATTTCTAATACTTGAAGCAATGTTACTCGAGTACCTCGTAATTGCGCGGGGCTGGTATTTTCGTTATAAAGCTTACATTTAGCAAATTCAAGATACCAGTCGCAATATTCATGCCAGGTAAATTCATAAAGAATTTGAGCAAGTAAATCAAAACGATATTGTGCCAAGAATTTTTCGACTTTTTTAATAGTTTTTTGTAACCGCGTGCGGATCCAATGATCGGCAATATCAAAAGCCAACGGTTTATCGTGATTTAAGTCTTTTCCTTCCGTATTCATGAGCACGAAACGCGCAGCGTTCCAGATTTTATTACAGAAGTTACGATAGCCTTCAATGCGCCCTATATCGAAATTAATATCACGTCCCGTGCTCGCTAATGCACAAAATGTAAATCGTAATGCATCAGTTCCAAAATTCGGCATGCCATTCGGAAATTCTTTGCGCGTCATTTTCTCAATAACTGTGGCCATTTTAGGGTGTAACAAAGCGCGGGTTCGCTTTTCGATGAGTGCATTGAGTGAAATACCATCGATAAGGTCGATAGGATCAATCACATTCCCTTTCGATTTTGACATCTTTTTTCCTTGGCTGTCGCGAATTAAACCGTGGATATACACCTCACGAAAAGGAGCTTTGTGAGTCAATTTTAATCCCAGCATAACCATGCGTGCTACCCAAAAGAAAATGATATCAAAACCGGTGATTAATGCTGGCGTGGGATAAAAGGTTTCATATATTTTTGTTTTTTCAGGCCAACCTAATGTTGCAAAAGGCCAGATACTGGCAGAAAACCAGGTATCAAGAACGTCTGTCTCTTGTTTTAATTTTACATGCAGCGTCAAATGATGTTTTTTTCGGACTTCTTCTTCAGAATGCCCCACGTATACATTTTTTGCTTCATCGTACCATACGGGTAGGCGATGTCCCCACCATAATTGTCGACTAATACACCAATCCTGTATTTGGCTTAGCCATTGCAAGTAAGTTTTTTCCCAACTTGTGGGGATGAATCTTAATTTACCTTGGATAACCTCCTCAATGGCAGGTTTTGCAAGCGATTCCATTTTTATAAACCATTGATCGGTCAGAAATGGTTCGATGATTGCTCCTGAGCGCTCACCCCGAAGAATTGATATGCGATGAGGTTTTTTCTTTGCGAGTAAATTTTTACGCTCAAGGTCGGCAACAACTTTTTTCCTTGCCTCAAAACGTTCTAATCCTTGATAAGCCTTGGGAACGTTTTCATTTAGGAAGGCTTCCTGAGTAAGGATGTTGATTAAAGGTAATTGATGACGTTGACCAATTTCGTAGTCACGAAAATCGTGAGCTGGTGTAATTTTAACACAGCCGGTACCGAACTCACGGTCGACCATGGAATCTCCGATAATAGGTATGGTGAGATCGGTTAAAGGGAGATGGGCTTGTTTATCAATGTAATTTTGGTAACGCTCATCTTCAGGATGAACGGCAATAGCTACATCCCCTAGTAGAGTTTCTGGACGCGTAGTCGCTATGGTGAGTGTTCCTGAATCGTTCACTAATGGATAACGGATATACCAAAGCTCGCCGTCGATCTCTTCAGTAATGACTTCAAGGTCCGAGATAGCGGTGCGTAAAACTGGGTCCCAATTAACAAGACGTTTTTCTAGATAGATGAGTCCTTCCTGGTAAAGACGAACAAAAGCTTCCGTGGTCGCTCGTGACAGTCCTTCGTCCATGCTAAAACGCTCACGCGACCAATCGATCGAAAGCCCTAATCGCCGCATTTGGCCAATGATTCTATTTCCAGAACGTTCTCGCCATTGCCAGACCCGCTTGATAAAAGCTTGTCGACCCAAATCATGCCGAGTCATTCCTTCTTGAGCAAGTTGTTGCTCTACTACCATTTGAGTCGCTATCCCAGCATGGTCAGTCCCCCCTTGCCACAGTGTGCGTTTTCCCTGCATACGTTGGTAGCGGATTAAAGTATCCATGAGGGTTTGTTGAAACCCGTGACCCATATGAAGTGTACCAGTGATATTTGGAGGCGGAAGCATAATACAATAAGGGGGGCGGCGTCCTGTCCGACGAGTGTATTGAGATGATGTTGTTCCCAATAATCTGACCATTTCTTTTCGATAACTTTCGGATCGTATGTCTTTTCCATATTGGATCGTGCTCTGATAAGATTTTTAATTTTAACATAAAAAGGCATTGCTTGTTAGTGATTATATTTCGTTACCTTTGCAAAGAAATTTTGGGAACCTTATTAGCAACAACACTATTTCTCTTAATTATCTTTATTACGAACCAATTCGTGCATTATCTCAACGATGCTGCTGCTGGCAAAATTACAGTAAAAGCGGTGATGGAGGTTATGTCATTACAAGTCCCTCTATTATTGGGTTATTTGATTCCGTTGGGCTTGTTTTTGGGAGGATTATTAGCATTAGGGCGTATGACAGTGGATCATGAGCTAGTGGTGTTGGGAGCCTGTGGGGTTAGTCGTATAAAAATTGTGAAAATGATTATGGCACTTGCGTTGGCGGTCACTATTATCGTTGCATGGCTTATGTTATGGGTAGAGCCGAGAATGCAGTGGTATCAAGGGAAGATTTTAACCGACGCGGTTATGCAGTCTTCTTTAACGAAAATTATTCCTGGGCGTTTTCAGACGCTCAGCGACAATGGTCGGTTTTTAGAGGTTTTTTATGCAAGAGGTGTTAATAAGCATCAACAACAAATGACTCACGTTTTTCTCGCAAAAACAGATCTTAGTAAAGGACCTCAAGCTTATTTCGATCTCATTTTATCTGACAAAGCTGGTGAATTAGATAAAACTGGTGATGGCCGTTTCATTTTGTTTAAAAATGGGTTCCGTTACATTGGAAGACCTGGAAAATTGAATTATGACATAATGAAATTTAATGAATATGGTATTCGGCTAACATCACCATCAAGCAGCATTGACGCGCGTATTGAGGCTATACCGACAACTAAGTTATGGAAACTTTCTAAAACAAATCTGAAATCAGCAGCCGAATTGCAATGGCGTATTTCCATGCCTTTATCAGTTCTAGTGTTTGCATTGTTAGTAGTTCCGCTGAGCGAAGCAAATCCCCGAAAAGGAAAATTCGCACAGGTGCTGCCTGCCATTTTAATTTATATCATTTACGCTAATTTAATGTTTTTAGGGCGCACATGGGTTGCTAAAGGAGTGATTAATGCTGTTGTTGGATTGTGGTGGATTCATGGTCTATTGGCACTAGTAGCTGTTATTTTTCTATTTTTCCAATCGCAATGGTGGTTGCACTTTCGTGTAAGGAAAGAATCGTGCGCCTCTTAAATCGGTATATTCGTCACGCGGTGATTGGGGCGACGGGATTAGTAGTGCTTGTATTATTAGGTGTTGAAATTTTTATGGAATTTATTGGGCAATTGTCTCAAATTGGATTGGCTCATTTCAATTTTGGAAAAGCTGTTCTTTACGTATTGACACAGTTACCATCGGATTTATATCAATTGTTTCCTATAGCGGGATTTTTAGGCTGTTTAATCGGATTAGGGCGGTTAGCTTCAAGTAGTCAATTAATTGTAATGCAAACGGCAGGCATTTCCATCGCCGAAGTAGCGTGGTCCGTCGTAAAAGCTGCCTTACCGATGATTGTAGTTATAACTTTTGTAGGAGAATTTATTGCGCCTCCGTTAGAGGCTCGTGGTGAGGAAATGAAATCTGTAGCACTGGCGAAAGAAAAGGGTTATAAGTCGTTGGGTTCTATGTGGTTGCGGGATGCGGAATCCTTTATTTTCATAGGAGCTGTTAATTCTAGTCAGGAAATTAGCAATGTAAGCCGTTTTGTAATTAAAAATAATCAACTGTTATCAGCTGATTATGCGCCTAAAGGTAAATATGTGAATTGGCATTGGGTTTTGCAAAATGTGACACGATTGAGTTTCGGTGCCAATCAAATTAAAAAAATCCACTTGGCACAATTACTATTGCATGTGGTATTTAATCCAGATTTTATGCGCCAAGGCCAAAAAATGGTGGAGCAGGAATCTGTGATAAGGCTATATCGCATCATTCGTTATCGCTATGAATCAGGGCTTCAAACAGGTCAATATGTATTCGTATTTTGGCAACGCGCTATTCAGCCGTTGACAACCGATATCATGACTTGCTTGGGGGTGCCTTTTATATTTGGGTTGTTAAGGAAAGCTAATATGGGGCTTCGAATTTTGACTGGTGTGATTATTGGATTTGCTTTTTATATGTTAAATCAGTTTTTGGGGCCGTTTGCGATGGTTTATCAAATTCCGCCTGTTATAGCGGCGTTAATGCCTACAGTGTTATGTGTTGCTGCTTATGTTATTCTGCTCTGTATTTTTAATATAAGTTAATTGAAGGTTTTGATGTCATTAACGAAAGAAACAGTACGGCGTCGAACTTTTGCAATTATTTCACATCCGGATGCTGGCAAAACAACCTTAACCGAAAAATTACTGTTTTTTGGTGGGGTCATTCAGTTAGCAGGCACCATCAAAAGTCGCAAATCTACTCGACACGCGATATCTGATTGGATGGAACTGGAAAAGCAGCGGGGAATTTCAGTGACGACTTCGGTAATGCAGTTCCCTTATAGAGATTATTTAGTTAATTTATTAGATACTCCTGGTCATGAGGATTTTACCGAAGATACCTATCGGACTTTGACAGCTGTTGACTCTGTGTTGATGGTGATAGATGCAGCTAAAGGTGTTGAACCGCGCACGATTAAATTAATGGAAGTTTGCCGTTTGCGAAGCACGCCGATTACTACTTTTATTAATAAAATGGATCGGGATGTGCGTAATGCTATTGAGTTATTAGATGAAATTGAATCTATTTTTCACATTCATTGCGCGCCTGTCACGTGGCCTATTGGAATGGGAAAGTATTTTAAAGGAATTTACCATCTTATTGAGGATACTGTTTATTTCTATCGGGTTGGAGAACATGAACGGATGGGTAAGAGTGAAACAATTCAAGGGATCGACAATCCTGAATTAGATAAAAAAATAGGTGAGTTAGCTGACGAATTGCGCAATGAAATTGAATTGTTAAAAGGTGCAAGTCATGAATTCAATCAGAGTGATTATTTAAAAGCAACATTGACGCCGGTTTTTTTGGTTCGGCAGTAAATAATTTTGGTATTGCTGAGTTATTGGATGCTTTTATAAAAGATGCGCCGCCACCACAAGAGCGAGAAACGAATTTACGATTGGTTGGGCCTGCGGAACAAAAATTTAGTGGTTTTGTTTTCAAAATACAGGCTAATATGGATCCCGCACATCGTGATCGCGTAGCATTTTTACGCATTGTATCAGGCCAATATCAAAAAGGGATGAAGGTTTACCATGTTCGTCTCAGAAAAAAGATTCAAATCAATAATGCATTGATTTTTATGGCGGGTAAACGGGAAAATGCTGACAGAGCATGGCCTGGAGATATCATTGGTCTTCATAATCACGGCACTATTCAGATTGGAGATACTTTTACGCAAGGAGAAGATTTTAAATTCACTGGCGTTCCCAATTTTGCGCCAGAACTTTTTCGTTTAGTGCGACTCCGAGATCCGTTGAAACAAAAATCCTTATTGAAAGGATTAACACAATTATCGGAAGAAGGTGCAACTCAGCTTTTTAGACTGATTGATAGCAATGAGTTGATCTTAGGGGCCATTGGTTTGCTGCAATTTGATGTCGTCGCTTACCGATTAGAAAATGAATATAACGTAAAATGTATTTATAAAACAGTCAATATGTTCACGGCTCGTTGGATTTTTTGTGAGAATGGGGATCTATTAGAAACATTTAAAAAAGAAGAATCATGCAATTTGGCTTACGATGGTGGAGGATATTTAACTTATTTGGCACCTTCCCGTATTAATCTGGAAATTACGATAGAAAAATGGCCAGGGATTATATTTAGTAAAACTCGAGAAAATTAAAATTACCGCTCTGTAAACATATTTGTAAGACCAGTAGATTCTGTTTTAGCAGAGCAAGAGCTGATAACTTTAGAATGAGTGACTATCATTGTTATTTTTGTTTTTATTTCATTTTCTATGAGTTACAATGGAGCAGCGAGCAGCAGAGAAGTCAGTGTGCAGAATCTGGAACATTTTCAACGGGAGGGATGGCGTTTACCGTCCTTTACCATTCCGTTTTTTTCGGCAAAACTTATAAGGCACATCTAAACAGCAGATTAACAATTGAATTTATGCTGATTACTCGCTTTGAAAGCTCTTTGAAAATTGTCTGATTAGAAATCAATTGTTAGAACAAGTGAGTTTGCTTATGTTTCTTTTGTTGATACCATTACTCTTTGACCCTAAGAATTAAATTATGCATTAGGAGAGATTGATGGTGTGTTTATTCTGCAGAATTGCTAGCGGCGAAGGGAGCAAACTAATTTATGAAGACGATCAGGTTGTAGCTTTCCACGACGTTGACCCAAAGGCGCCAGTACATATTCTCGTTATTCCACGCCGCCACATTAGCACCATTAATGACAGTACTTCCAACGATGAAACACTTCTGGGGCATATGATGTTTATCGCAACGCAGTTAGCAAAAGAGAATAACATTGCGGAAAATGGTTATCGTTTAATATTAAATTGCAACCGCGGCGGAGGGCAGGCAGTGTTTCACATCCATCTCCATTTACTTAGCAGCCATTAAATGTGCTAGCCATCCGGTTGAGGGTCACATCTATGACGAATGATATGCTCGAAAAAAATATTCAAACATTATTTGCATCGCTTGGAGAAAATCCTGAGCGTGAGGGTCTAAAAAAACGCCTAAACGTTTTTTAGGAATGTTGAAATATCTTACAAATGGTTACCAGAAGAATCTCAGTGCTTTAATTGATGAGGCTATATATCAGTCTGATATGGACGAAATGGTCATCGTCAAAAACATTGAGATTTATTCCCTTTGTGAGCATCATTTACTGCCTTTTTTGGCAGGTGTCATATTGCTTACCTGCCCAACGGAAAAATTATCGGCATTTCAAAGCTTGGCCGTATCGTCGATATGTTCGCTAAACGTCTTCAGGTGCAAGAAAATTTAACGAAGCAAATCGCTGAATCAATATTAACTGCGACAGACGCTAAAGGTGTTGGCGTTATCATTGAAGCCAGGCATTTATGTATGATCATGCGTGGCGTTGAAAAACAAAATTCAGGTATGACGACTTCCATGATGCTTGGCACATTCCGCAAAAACGACCGTACTCGTTTAGAGTTTTTGAATTTATTTAGGGATTGAGGTACAATTCCCGCATGGCCTACTCCATCGGCCGAGGTGGCGAAACTGGTAGACGCGCCGGACTCAAAATCCGATGGTGGCAACACTGTGGGGGTTCGATTCCCCCCTCGGTACAGATCCCCGTCAATCCCACTGGTGTTTGATGTCTGGTTCTGGCGCCAGTATTTTTCTGCGAGCTGTCTCTTTAAACTCCAATCTTTGATCTTTTTTGATTGAATAAAGAATAAACTGGCCACTATGACAGAAGAAATGTTTAGTGTTTAGAAAAAATGTAAACAGTTGTTTGATTTTCGGGGGCCCGGTTTATCCGTGCTAATATTTCTCATATAGAGGACCGGAGCTGCTATTTTGCCTATTGAAGCTCTCATATCACCAAATCTGCATTTAATCTGCGTCAGATCCTTTATTTTAGTTCCATAACCAATCAGGAAAAAAGTGACTAACTTATCCTTATTTATATATAACTTCTGGATTTATCAGTCTCCTCCTTTTTAGGTTAATAGGTTAAGAAGACGTTACTTATCGAAAAGTTCGTTTTCTTCAAATCGATCTCGAATTAAATGTCAATCATTATTGATAAATAACACTTTTCAACTGCAAGCCCATAACTTAAACATTAAAGGAGGCAATCGCTTTTAGAATTATTTGTTATCTTTCTTGCATAAAGCTAACTAAATTTAAATCTGTATTCTCTTTAATCGTTTTGGCATTTAAAGAGGGTATTCCGTCGTTTACACTACGGGATACCCTCTAAAATTTTACGATTAAAACATCTCTTCATCTACTCCGAACTAAGAAGCCCCTTATCCTTTGAATACTAAGATTGTTTTGTTCTTCTGTACTGTAATACAAACTCTGCAAAGCTGGTATAAACAATTCCTGCTTGTTAAAGCATTATAACAATACATCAGGTCTTTTTCTGTATATTTTCGCGTAATATCGTGTAATCTTAACGAATATGAAATTATAAAAAATTCTTCACTTAAAATTTGAAAGAAACCATTCATCTTGACGAACATCTTTCATTGACGTTGTGCTGCCCCCCGACCAAATGATTCATGTTCGCCCTACACTGCTGATTACAATTATTCATAGAAAGGAAGTTAAGGCACTCACCATAAAAATAGATGATAGTATTTTTATCAAATTAGATCTCCATAGAGCAATCGTTGAAAGTTACTGAACTCAAAAATTAACTTTATTTAAGACCAAATCTTGATATTTTCACTTCAAAAACAATGGCTGACAATGTTAATGTCAAGGACTGCGTTTATCGCAGATATTTTCCTGTTAATTGGGCGGGCTGTGGCTTGATTACGCCAAGCTACTCTCTTTTTGCTTCAGAAGTAATATTCATTTTTAGGACTCAATCACTATTGGTGCGCAGACCAGGAAAATCCATCACAGGACATTAAGCCGAATCCTAACTTACTTGACGGAACACAACCGACTTTGTGTATCCGTCGTATTACACACCGAATATGCCTTTCATTCATCCTAATTTTATTTTTCTTCTTCTTGTATTTCCTTTATTTCTGATCCAGCTTCTATTTGGGCTTCTCCCTTTTCAGATTCTAGAGGATTGCGTAACGTTTCAATATCCTCGAATAACCCATTAAGTAATCGATTCATTTTTATTAATTCTTTTTCTTGTTCCTCATGCGCTTTTTTCAACCGTTGAGTGAGTACACTTAATTCAGCAATTTTAACCCCGATGGGATCATCAGAATCCCGGTTAGGAGTGGCCACTTCTGGTCTGATTATTGATTTTATATTATTTACAATGCACTGAAAATCGAATTTCTTATTTGAAGTACTCATGATAATAAACCTCTATAAATTCTACAAACAATTTAATCTTGCCACTAGCTGTTTCCAATCCGTTGAAACTTCAGGTAATTTTTGCGACGCTGACATTAAAACACGAGTAATGCCATTCTGTGTTTTCCCATTTCAGCAGTTCCCAAATTAACTCCTACCCGTACAGTTAACTGCTCTTCTTCTGTTGTGAAGAATATCAAATCACTCATCCAATTGATTTTTTACTTCTACTTTTTGACATGATGTCAGAAACTTATTCCAACATTTTGATTTTATAGATATTGCCCCTCCGATGAGGAGCATTAGACAATACTAAAGGTATAATGTCAACTTACCGCATTCATATTTTCTATAAACAACTGCAATTTTCGACGACCTTGAAACTCATTAATATCCAAACGATAAGCTAAATGAACATAGTCACACTGAAAATTAGGCCATTGCCTAAGATCAGCATTAAAAGAAATGCCATCTAGATAATAATCATCACCAGGCACTTGCAAAATCAGCTTTAAATGACGTTGACCCACTACCCGCTGGTTAATTAGTTTAAAGCGTCCATCAAAAAGTGGCTCAGGAAATCCTTCCCCCAAGGACCCGCATTGTATATCAGTAACGCTAGGTCAAGTGTCAGCTCATCTGAAGTTAGCTCACCATCAGTGATTAATTTCGGTCGATGATCATCTTCACTCAATTGATTTGCAACTTCTTGAGAAAATACATGCTGAAATTCCTCAAATCGACTAGCAGGTAAGCTTAAACCTGCTGCCATTGCATGTCCCCCAAATCCAGTAATTAACCCAGCGTGTTTTATTGCAATTGCTTCCAATACATTGCGAATATGTAGTCCGGTAACTGAGCGAGCTGAGCCTTTTAAAATATTGTCATTCATTTTTGCAAAAGCAATCGTTGGACGCTGGACGTGCTCTTTCACTCGCGAAGCGACTAATCCCACGACGCCTTGATGCCATTCTTTGTGATACAAGCATAACCCGGAAGGTAGATTGTGATTTAAATTTAATGCATCGATCGCTGCGAAAGCTTCCTTTTTCATTTGTGATTCAATAACTCGACGTTTTTTATTCAAATCATCCAACTGATAGGCAATATCCAAAGCGAAATCCCTATTATTTGCCAATAAACAGGCAACACCCAAACTCATATCATCTAATCGACCTGCTGCATTTAATCGTGGACCGATGATAAAACTTAAATCTATAGCCCGTATTTTTTCGTACTTTCTTCCCGATACTTCCAGAAGAGCTAAAATCCCTGGGTGTGCCTGACCTGACCGAATACGTTGCAATCCTTGATAAACCAATATCCGATTATTTTTGTCAAGAGGTACGATATCAGCGACAGTGCCTAATGCTACAAAATCTAAAAATTTAGCCATATTGGGATAACCAAGACCATGATCTTCAAACCAATGATTTTTTTTAAGCTGTGCGCGAAAAGCAAGCATAAGATAAAAAGCTACACCAACTCCAGCTAAATACTTGCTTGGAAATTGATCCCCTTCACAATTAGGATTAACAATAGCGTGAGCAGGCGGCAATATTTCCCCCGGTAGATGATGGTCAGTTACTAAAACATCTATACCTAACTGATTAGCACGAGCTACGCCAGCATGACTTGAAACCCCATTATCAACTGTAATAATTAACTCTGGCCGACTAGACGCGGCAACGTCAACAATTTCATAGGTTAAACCATAACCATACGCAAATCGGTTGGGCACTAAATAAGAAACATTCTTTACTCCAAAGGCACGTAATGCGCTGACTACTAATGCAGTACTCGTTGCACCATCGGCATCAAAATCGCCGATAATCATAACATGTTGCTGTTCTTTTAACGCTTTTACCAAGCGCTCGACTGCCTTGCCAATATTAGATAATGAGGAATACGGCAACAAACTTTTTAAATCTCTTGATAATTCATCAGGAGAGTTTATATCTCGCGCCCGATAAATTCTTTGTAAAACAGGATGAAAATGCCTAAATCCATCATGCAATTTAGGAATTGCTCGCCGCACAATTTTCTTATCCACGAAAACTTCTTTTCTTTTTAGTATTAAGTAATTTTAATTATTTAAACCATAACAACAACTATACTCAGGATACAAGATTATTACTCAAATTTACTTTTAAAATTCAAAAAAAATGATTTTTTTATTTACAAGATTACCTTATTATAAAATAAATTAAATTTTTCGGTAAAATATTCGAATTAACGATTGCCCCTGCGGTTTGATCGGTATTGGTCGTTAATATGTATGAGTAGAGGTGACCTGCTATTTTTCGTCTCGCGAACAGGGGTGCTAATCGAGATCCTTACAATTAATTTTTTAATTTTTAGGTTATACTCTTACACCTTAAGGGTCAGTATATATAGCTTAAAAATGAGAACGAATTCAAATTCGTCATGATTAATGCTTTCTATAATGAAAAATTTCCTGCCCTGGACATTGACGAGGATTTTTTTCTACGCAAACAATTAGTTAAAGACACAGAGGCCTTTTTCGAATATTATACCCACCCTGAAGTAGCTCGCTATATTCTTGCCTCAAATCCTCGAAATTTAGCTGAAGCAACGGCTGAGATCCATTGCTGTCGAGATTTATTCAAACATAGGTGTGGGATTTATTGGACGCTAGCCCGAAAAAAGATGACTATATGATTGGTGCCATCGGTCTCTACATCAATAATCAACATTATCAGGCTGAAATTTGCTACGATCTCTCCCATCAATACTGGAACCGGGGCATCATGACAAAAGCTATTAAAATAGTCATCTATTTTTCTTTTCGTCATATCCCTATTAACCGAATCGAAGCCGTTACGCTAAAAGAAAATGTTGCATCTGTTGCGACACTCAAAAAATAGGATTTGTACACGAAAGTACAATAAGAAAATACCGTTACTTCAATGGCCAGTCCTATAACATTGAAGTCTTTGCTATCACACCCAAGATGATAACTCAAAAACCCTTCTCTCGTTTTGAACATATAGCAATATAGCAGCATATCTAAAGAATTAAATTCATAATTCAAGGCATAGCCTTGAATTATGAATTATGTTCAATTAGACATTTTCATTCTGATTACTCTTCTCCTGATGATCACTCGCTTAGGCAAGCGTACCTGTAACAAATTCATTCTTTAATCATTTAATCATGCTTATTCTTGCTTCTGTTGTTTTTTTGTGGGAGATACTCAGGGCATTTACTTCAGTCAATCTTTTTACAGAACGCGGGGATTGTATATTTTTGGAACTTGATGCCACCACCTGCTTTTATCGCCTTTGAAATTGTTTTTATCGTCCTATTAGGATCTTTTAGCTTCGTTGTCACAAACCCGCCCACACATCTCAAAAACTTGATCTAACGCCAGAAAAATTTTCTTTATCCTTATTTTCAACAACTATTATGTGCTTATACTGGTGTATGCTTATGCTGGTTTAGCAACCCATTGGACAGAAGGTAGTGGTGTATATCCGGTGGATTATTGTCTTTTATTTCTTTCCAACTCTGGGAGAAATCCCGCTTTCTATATGCTCTTCCCAAGATTCCCAATCACTTGATTGGCCTGAATGGTAAAAGCCCAGATCCGTTGACAGTTTTAGATCATCTTTGGTTAGCTCGTTGTTTACTTATCGAATAGTGAAAACTGCGGTATCACCGCTACTCTACGGCCAAAAACCGGTAAGAGGAGATTGAAATAGCGTCGGAAAACACACACTTTTCTATAGGTGATTGACAAAAACCATCGAACGGCATCGAAGTGGCATAAAGTCCACGTTGCTGTCTATGGCACGACTCTGGAAAAACGCTTAACTGGTAAATTTGTAACCTGCAGTGTATCAGTTCGAATTCCCCGCTCAGTCATGACTCTCGGATGTGATTATCTGGAAGATTGATAACCCAGCACAAACGCAGATCTCTATCGAATTGCTGCCATTTTATTAGAGACAATATGTGAAATTGAATTACCAGAAACGAATCCCACGGATGGAAAAGGTGTTTTAACAGAAAAACTCGTCTTTGTCCCGATATGCTCGCACTGAAGAGGAGCTACTTGGTTGGATAAGATAATTTAAATAAATTGAAATAATTTTCTGTCGTTTTTCGTGCAATCTCATCAACTGCAATATTTTTTAATTTAGCAATGCGCTCTGCTACATAGCGCACATATTGCGGCTCATTTTTTATACCACGATAAGGAACCGGCGTTAAATAAGGTGCATCGGTTTCAATAAGTATTTTCTCGAGCGGTGTTCTTACAGCAACTTCAGCAATATTGGCTGCGTTTTTGAAAGTAATAATACCAGAAAAAGAAATATAAAAACCTAACTCTAATGCTTGTTTGGCTATATTCCAACTTTCGGTAAAACAGTGCATTACCCCACGCACCATTTTAGCATTTTCTTCTTGCATTATTCGAATCGTATCGATAGGCGCATTGCGCGAATGAATGATCAGGGGTTTTCTCAATTTCAATGCCGCTCGAATATGAGAGCGGAAACGATCGCGCATTATTTCCAATCCACTGTTATTGTAATAATAATCTAAGCCCGTTTCTCCAATCGCAACGACTTTAGGATGATCTGCTAGTTTTATTATTTCCTGCGTTGTAGGTTCATGATTTACTTTCTCGTTAGGATGCAATCCTACACTTGCGGATACGTTCTTAAAACGTTCTGCAATTTCAATGATTGTTTGTGCATGTACTAAATTAGTACCTACACAAAGGATATGATCTATACCTTTAATTTTCGCTTTTTTAACCAACACGCTCAAATCTCCTTCATAGGGTTTGAGATCAAGCATATTTAAGTGACAGTGAGAATCAACAAACATGATTATGATTCATCGCGATAGTTAAAAATACTTCTTCCAACAACAACTGTAGATTGATTGCAACTACACTTTCTACCAGACGCCATGCTTCTTGCAACTGTTGCAGCAATAAGAGCACTTTCTCCAAAGAGAATGCTACCTTTAGTTTTTGCAGCATAGGCAAACGATTTTGATTCACAACAAAATCATCAGCATTTAATTGAAGCCGAAGAACATCCATAAAAATCATTATCAATATCTGCAAAACTAATTTGGGATTTTCTCTTAATAAAGTATTTACTACACTGATAGCATGTTCGGATTGTTCAATAGTATTTAGCATCGAGTTAAACAAATTATCCCGCAGTGACAAAAAATTTGTTATCTCTAATTCAAGTGCAGATAAGGGAGACTGATTAGTAATTTTTAGCAATTGGAGGGCTTTAGGAAGATCACTATTTATTTTTTTTGCAACCACTGAACAGTAGCATCATGCGCGCATGGAGTAAATGTTAACCGTTGACAACGGCTAATTATAGTGGGTAATAATACACCAATCCGATGGCTGACTAGAAGTAGTAATACCTGCCCACTAGGTTCTTCTAATGTTTTCAGAAAAGCATCAGAAGATGCACGATTCATTGCTTCGGCAGGATGAATAATAGCTACTTGATAATGGCTACAGTGAGATGTTTGATTAAGATCATGTATAAGATCCCTAATTTGATTAATCTTAATTATTTTGCTTTTTTCTTGCGGGGTCAAAATAAAAAAATCAGGATGACTAGTAGCGCAAAATAAATGACAGCTGCGACAATCACCACAAGCCACTTCCTTTTTATTTTCACAGAGTATAAATTCTGCTACTTTTTTTGCAAAATCAACTTTACCTAAACCACGATTGCCTACTAAAAGTAGTGCATGTGGTAATCGTCCTTGTAGATAAGAAGATCTTACTTCATTCCATTGTTTTCGTTGCCAAGGATACATCACATTTCCTCACGTCACATATTGTTAATAACGGTTTAATCGTTCTTGATATCTGTTCTTTGACTAAAGACACTTCTTGATCAGCGTCAATTACTCGAAAACGCTGAGGCTCCCGTCTGGCCATTGTTAAATAGCTCTCTCGTACACGTTTGAAAAATTCTAAATCTTCAGCTTCAATTCGATCTTTAGCCCCTCGACTATCAATCCGACTTAATCCTACTGAAACTGGCGCATCCAGCAATAATATTATGTCTGGTTTTAAATTGCCATGTACCCACTGAGCTAATGCTTCGATATGTGCAACGGGAATTCCACGTCCGCCACCTTGATACGCAAAACTGGCGTCAGTAAAACGATCTGATAATACCCACTTCCCTCTTCGTAAGGCAGGCAAAACTACTTGAGCAATATTCTGTGCACGTCCTGCAAACATCAGCAACAATTCTGTATTAGGGCACATCATTTCCGTATAATGATCCAATAAGATATGACGAATTGCTTCCGCAATCGGTGTCCCCCCGGTTCTCGCGTGACGATATAAGGAATACTTGCCGCATCGAGTTTTTCGCGTACATAGTCAAGTGCTATTGTTTTCCCAACCCCTTCAATTCCCTCAAACGAAATAAAACGACCCCGTCTAGTTTCCATCTCTTTCTCCAGTCAATTTTAAATACGACATCATACCCAAAAAACTGCAGTACTATAGAGAGCTTCTTCTTATCTGATTTTTTCACTTGCCTGGGGCCTTTATAAGTTTTTGAAAAATATGGCCCCATCATCCTCTCAACCATATAATATAATGCGTTACCTCCTGCCGGATTAAGCGCAGCAAGAATAGATTCTTGTAACAACAGCATGTCAATAGATGTTGGTGGTAATCCATAATGCTGGAAAAGTATTGTAGGTGGTATTTGTCATTCAATCTTCTTTGTAATTCGACTATGACCAGGGTTACCCAAACCGTATTATACGACCGTCGGATCTACTTGCCACTTGTAACAGCATTTTCTTTTTAAACGGCGTACAATAACGCCAGAAATTTCAGATCACTCTTCTCGGGTAGCACGGTTTCTGTTTCTACTAATAAAGCTACAATTAAAGCCTGATAAATATTTTATAAGCTAATTTTGCGCTGATGTCATTAAGACATTTAAAGCTTTGTATGTGTTGGTAAGATTCACAGAGTATTTTAATGTCACTATCACCTCAAGTAAAAAATACGTATTAGGAAATAATCCTTCCGGGCGCTGATTGAGGTAAACTAATTGGGTCGTAATTTGTTAACCCGTTAAGCTAGTGATTGTATATTTAACATGTAAAGTCTCATATCCGACGGAATGTAACTCTCAATAAAGTAATGCTGTTCTGTTTTACCTTTTCTGCTGCAACATTATCAAGCAAACCCGCGGTGTCGTGCTTCGAGAGTTATTTTGATATTTTCCTGTTTTGAACAGCGGAGCATCTCTTGTTAATTGGGCTAACCAAATAAAAATGAGAATACTGAAGTGTAGATCACGCTTATGTTCTTCTTAATATAATGGTCCCATTAGTTCCGCCAAATCCAAACGAATTGGACATCACTGTATCAATTCTCATTTGACGTGCTTCTTTAGGAACAAAATCCAAATCACAATCGTCAGCTGGACATTCAAGATTGATAGTTGGTGGAGCGACATTATTCAAAATAGCTAAAACAGAAATGACCGTTTCGATGGCTCCTGCTGCTCCCAGCATATGTCCTGTCATAGATTTTGTAGAACTGATAGCTAACTTATAGGCATGATTCCCAAAGGTTTTTTTGATTGCCAGAGCTTCGAGAGGATCTGCTGCTGGAGTTGAAGTACCATGTGCATTGACATAATCAATAACCTCTAACGAAATACCGGCATCTGTAAGAGAATTTTCCATACAAGCTCGAAAACCTTCGCCGTTCGGATCAGGTGCGGTTATATGATAAGCGTCTCCACTCATTCCAAAGCCAATCACTTCAGCATAAATCGTCGCATTGCGTTTTTTCGCATGTTCTAATTCTTCAAGAACGATACAAGCTGCCCCCTCTCCTAACACAAATCCGTCACGGTCTTTATCCCATGGTCGGCTCGCTTTTTTCGGCTCATCGTTCCGGCAAGATAAAGCGCGTACTGCCGAAAAACCACCGATACCTAAAGGTGTAGTCGCCATTTCAGTGCCACCAGCAATCATTGCGTCTGCATCATTATGGGCAATAATTCGCGATGCATGTCCGATGTTATGAAGACCAGTGGCACAAGCAGTAACGATCGAAATATTAGGTCCTTTAAGATTATATTTTATTGAAACTATTCCTGGAGCCATGTTGATAATGGCACCAGGAATAAAAAATGGAGAAATTTTTCGAGGATCTGATTCCAAGAGTCTTTGATGGCTTTCCTCAATCCACGGCATACCACCAATTCCTGAGCCAATCGCAACGCCAACCCGATGTGTATTTTCATCGTCAATCACTAATCCTGAGTTTTCAAGCGCCTGCCGAGAAGCTTCTGCTGCAAATTGTACGAAAATGTCATTTTTACGCGCTTCTTTCGGTGTTAACGCTAAGGTAGGATTAAAATTCTTTACCTCAGCTGCTATTTTGGTGGGGAAAACAGAAGTATCAAAACGGGTGATTGGCCCCACGCCGCTCTTGCCTTCCAAAAGCGAACGCCATGTATCAGAAACAGTGTTCCCCAGAGGGGTGACTGCTCCCAAGCCAGTAATAACGACGCGTCGGCCCTCTAACACCGTACTCCTCAAAGCATATGTAGAAAATATATTCGCTAATTTGACGGGAAAAACCGCTCAAACAACACGGCTACTGTTCCACAATCCACCAAGGGCTTGCTGTGGGATACTAAGGGAAGGCGACTTTAAAATCAAGTCGTTTTCTCCAAAATCACCAAATTCATTAACTAGTCAGTTGATACGTTCGCCGAATGCGCCTTAATATAATCGATCGCTTGCTGGATCGTTGTTATTTTTTCCGCTTCTTCATCAGAGATCTCTGTTTCAAATTCTTCTTCCAATGCCATTACTAATTCTACAGTATCTAAGGAATCTGCCCCTAAATCATCAACAAAGGAAGCATCATTAGATACCTGATCTTCCTTGGTAACACTTAGACCTAATTGGTCAATGACGATCTTCTTGACTCGTTCTTCAACTGTTGCCATGTTTGGCTCCCCTTTTAACTTAAAATTGACTTGATCAATAGTAACATTTTGTCACTACTATTCAACAATAGTAGACAAGTATAGTGTGACACCTTTTCTACCTAAAAATCCCTAACTCAAACGTCATAACATACACATTCCACCATTAATATGCAATGTCTCCCCAGTGATATACCCTGCGTTTCTAGAAGCTAAAAAAGCCACTGCTTGGGCGATTTCTTGGGAATACCCCATCCGTTGCATAGGTATTCGAACAAGAATGGTTTCTTTCTGTTTCTGAGACAAGTTTCCTGTCATTTCAGTCTCAATAAACCCTGGAGCTATACAGTTAGCGGTAATGCCATAAGCAGCATGCTCCATAGCAGTAACTTTGGTAAGGCCAATTATCCCTGCCTTTGCCGCAACATAATTGGCTTGTCCTATATTGCCCGTGACGGCAACTACAGAACTAATATTAATAATTCGTCCAAAACGAGCCTTGATCATTGATTTTAAGCAGGTTCTGGTCAGATGAAAAATAGCACTCAGATTCGTCTCAATGACTGTATCCCACTGCTCCGGTTTCATTCGGAGCATGATGTTATCGCGAGTTATGCCAGCATTATTCACTAAAATTTCCGGTGATCCGAAGTCTGCTTGTACTGCTGCTAAAGTAGTTTTTATTGCTTCTTTATCACAAACATCCAGTAGATAGCCTTTGCCTTGGACGCCTTCCTTATTTAACATTTGTGTCACTTTCTCTGCTCCTGACTCTGTCGTCGCGGTACCCAAAACTACTGCCCCTTGACGACCCAATTCCACTGCGATAGAAGCTCCAATACCTCGGGATGCCCCACTTACAAAAACAATTTTTCCTTGAACAGACACTTTATAACCACTCGTCCATTATCAGCTTAAACGTCGAACAATTGCTGAAATCAGTTCTATTGTTCTTAGCGGTAGGACTTCAGTATGCTGATTGATTCGTTTATTTAGCCTAGCCAATTTATTATTTGGCCCACATTCTATGAATAGCTTAATTCCCTGTTTTATCATCACCTGGATGGTCTCTACCCAACGAACAGGGCCTATTAATTGCTGGATTAAAGCTTTACGAATTGCTTCAGGCTTTAAATGGAGGGTCGCATCCATGTTGTGGATAACCGGTATTGCGGGTGAAGCAATCGTAATTTTTTCGAGATCTTGAGCCAAACGATCAGCTGCAGGTTGCATCAATGGGCAATGGGAAGGTGCACTAACTGGGATCCTGATCGCTATTTTTGCTCCTTCCGCTTTCGCTAATGTAAGAGCACGATCGACCGCATCGGCATGACCGGATATTACGACTTGATCTGGAGAATTTAAATTCGCCGGTCTCACAATCTTTCCTTTCTCTGATCGCTCACACACAACTTCAACCTGCGATTCGCTCATCCCAATAATGGCGCCCATCGCGCCACCGCCAAGAGGGACCGCTTCTTGCATATAGCGCCCTCGACTTTCCACCAGTAGGACTGCATCTTCAAACGCTAAGGCTTCAGCACACACTAAGGCGACATACTCGCCCAAACTATGTCCCGCCATCATCTTTGGTTTTTTACCACCCAATCCTTCCCAACAACGGAAAATAGCAACGTCTGCCACAAGCAAAGCCGGTTGAGTAAATTCAGTCTGATCGAGTTTCGCTTTCGGTCCTGTTTGAGCTAATTCCCAAATATTATAACCTAGCAAAGCAGAGGCTTCCTGAAAGGTCTCTTTAACTATAGGTTGCGCTGCCAGCTCAGATAGCATACCTACCTGCTGCGATCCCTGACCAGGAAATATAAAAGCAAATGATTCCAACATCTGGGTCTCTCTATATCAAAAAGTTAATAACACCGCTCCCCATGCGAGGCCCGCTCCAAATGCTTCGAGCAATAACATTTCACCGCGTTTTACTTTACCTTCCCGAAATCCAGCATCCAAAGCCAGGGGAATCGAAGCGGCAGAGGTATTGCCATGTTCTTCGATAGTTAAAATAACGCGTTCCAATGGTAAATCTAATCGTTTAGCTGTCGCTTTAATGATACGCATATTAGCTTGATGGGGAATTAACCAATCGATATCAGACTTTTTGACACCACTTTTCTCGATAATTTCATCTACAATTTCGCCTAATTTGGTAACCGCCGTTTTAAATACTTCACTGCCATACATTTTGAGATAGAAAGATGAAAATTTCCGATCCCACATAGTATTTTTTGAAGTGATTAAATCAGCGTAATTGCCATTGGCACGTAAAATAGTTCTTAAAATTCCAGGTTTTTTGTCTGCCTGTAAGATAACAGCCCCTGCGCCATCACCGAATAAAACACATGTGCTGCGATCCTTCCAATCGACCACCTTGGACAACGTATCAACCCCAATAACAAGCACCGTTTTGGCTCCACCTGTACGAATATATTGATCGGCAACACTCAAACCATATACAAAGCCTGCACAGGCCGCGTTCAAATCGAATGCAGGAATATCGTTTCTTAAATTTAAATGCCGCTGGACTAAGCAAGCAGTGCTGGGAAAAAATATTCTGCAGTCGCTGTGCCAACGATTACCTTATCGATAGCTTTTGAATCAATTCCCGCCATTTCAATAGCTCGTCGCGACGCGGCGACTGCCATCGTGGTGGTATTATCGGTACTGTTAGCAACAATATGACGCTTACAGACACCAACCCGCTGCATAATCCATTCATGCGAGGTGTCGACTAATTTTTCCAAGTCTGCATTACTTAGTATTTGTTCAGGTATATAACTGCCGATACCTTGAATACGCGAATAATTCATTGATCTTCCTTTAAAACGTTACTGACTTTATCCTTAATTAATTGCGGAATATTTTTATCAACCTCGCAGATCGCTTCTTCCACAGCAAAAGAAAACGCGTTAACATTGGCGCTGCCATGACTTTTAACTACAATCCCATTTAGCCCCAACAATGTTGCTCCATTATGGCGCTCGGAATCGAGTTGCTTAATCAAGCGTCTAAGAATAGGAAAAGCGGGAAGCAAGGCTAATTTTACCCACCAGGCTTCTTTAAAAGCCGTTTTCACATATTGTGCGATCATTTTTACCACGCCTTCAGTAGCTTTTAAGACCGCATTACCTACAAATCCGTCACAAACAACGACATCAGCGACATTATCAAAAATAGTATCTCCTTCCACATAACCAATATAACTAATGGCTTTACTTTTCTCAAAAAGCTCATTTGCTTTTTTTACTAGTTCGTTACCCTTAATTTCTTCTTCACCGACATTCAACAATCCTACTTTCGGATTTGAAATATTATCCGCTGCAGAAGCCAAAATAGAACCCATTACACCAAATTGGTACAAATTTTCAGGGCCCGAATCGACATTTGCTCCCAAATCCAGCACCCGTACTTGATTTTTATTCTTCGTAGGAAAAGAAGCGATAATCGCGGGTCGATCAATTCCTGGAAGAGTTTTTAATACATAACGCGCGGTCGCCATTAAAGCACCAGTATTGCCTGCACTTACACAAGCTTTCGCTCTTCCTTCTTTAACTAAATTAATCGCAACGCGCATGGAAGAATCTTTTTTACTACGTAATGCTTGAGAAGGTGATTCATCCATGGCTATTTCTTCACTAGCGTGAACAATCTCCCAACGAGTTTCAAAAGACTTTCCTGTTTCTTGTAAAAGTGGCCCTAATTTATTTTTCTTTCCAACAAAGATGAGATTGACATTTGGATGCCTTTCTAAAATATGTAATGCAGCAATCACAATGACTTTGGGCCCGTGGTCCCCCCCATAGCGTCAAGCGCAATCGTCTTTACCATCGGGCTTACTCTTGGTTATTCGTAAGATTCTTTTGGCGTTATGACCTGACGACCTTTATAATAACCTTGTGGGCTAACATGGTGACGCAAATGCATTTCGCCCGTTACTGGATCTTTTGATAGAGTCACTGAGCTGCGGAGTGCATCATGCGAACGACGCATACCGCGTCTTGAACGTGTTTTACGACTTTTTTGTACTGCCATTCTCTTTACTCCAATATTAACAAAAATCCCTCTTGTTCATGCCTTAGAGGTATTTATAAGCCAAGTAATAATGCTTCCTTTACCAAATTGCTGCAATGATCATCTTTTCATCAGTTACTAGAAGAGGTGTACAAATTTAGAAACTGCTTCGCTCCTGTATCTGTCCACCACTGGGGCAGGCCCTATGTTTATATCACAGCTCATGGGGTGGCTACAACGCTGATATATCAGCACTGTATTGTCTTTTCCATGTCCTTTAAATCAACGTACCCATTCTCCCTTTCTAGAAAATGTCTAAAAAACAGCTTTTTTTAACGAAGTACTATACGGGGAAGTTCTTTCAAAGGCAACTGACCTTCCAACTCCATCTGTCGATCACAAACTTGAAGTGATGCATTTTTCAAAGGTAATTTTTCATTCTCTGCAGAATGGTATATGGGAACAAACGTATATCAATTCTCTATCTCTTACAGATTCGTTGCGATAAAATATAATATAACTAACTGATCCATTTAAATATCCTGAGCATTACTCTGGGATTAAATACAAAACAACTTTTACAATAAATCAAAGTGATTGGAATTGTACAAGGTAAACGAAAAATCAAAGAACTTCACTATTTTAAAAACCATTGAAGTGGATATTTTGTAAGATAGATAGGTAATCCCTAACCTTGTTTAAACTAAATTTTACTATTTGCTCAAAGAGATCGCGATCCTTACTTCATCAACATCGAATACCTGATAGAATCAGCCAAGAAAAAAGATTGTATTTCAGAGATGAATCTATAACCAGAATACCTAAATTTAAATAATGCCTGCTGTAAAATAGCTATTTCTACTGATATATATACCATTAACCAACTAAATTACATAGATTCCGCATTGATGCTACTCATTATAGCTACTCAAAAAACGTTTTAATACCTATCCCTATCAAAAATAAACTTAACAGATCTTCCAATTTTTATTTGTCTTTTTTGACCTCTTACCATCTTGGACTAGATAAAATTGAGATAACATAAAAAATATAATTTTTTTTTGCCATGTAATTCCAAAAACCTTAAATTTGATTTAAAATCCCTGGTGTCAACCGTGCTGGCACCAGGTGAATGTTTGTAAAATACAACCTGTGTCCTTCACAGTTTAGTTTGGATAAAATTTTGAGTTCGCTTTCTCCAGCTCCAAAACTTTTATTAGGAAAGGCGCTATTCATCAATGCCAAGTCACCGAACACATGCAGAAATTTCTTTCTATGTATACACAACTTATATAATCCAATTATAGTTAATCAATTTGACATTAAAAACATTGGAAATTCAAAGGATCAATGAGCTTTTAGTTTCCCTTATCGATTACGTGTTCGACGGTTTAGGGTATGTCTTACATAAAGCTTTCTTAATGGATAATTCCTCTCCTATCTTAACGCATTAAGGGTAGCTGGCATTAATCATTAATTTAAATAGTCGCGTTAATAATTTAGAGAGAAGCTGGAGTAAGGCTTTTGAGTGATTTTGAAAATTTAAGATGGCTTTTAAATACATTGTAAGATTTTATCCCTCAATTATAGGAAAATCATCGGTCCAACTAGGTAATCCTTTAACATCGAATCCGCACTAGTTAATGTTGTATACCTACTATTACTTAATCATAATAAGCCGTTATTTAGAATTTTAAAAAAATCAAAATAAACTCTCTTAATTGCCTTTAAATAGTGTATTTCACATCGATGAAGAAAAATATAAATAAATGCTTTAATGATTCAATGTTTTCATGATTTTTCGAGATTTAGATCGTAATCAAAATAATCTCTAAAATAACAAGGAGCATGTGACGTGTCCGCGATATTAATATCTATCCTCCTCAAATCCCCCTTAACAAGCCAGTACAGTATACACTGTGAATATCTGTAATTACATCTTGCAAGTCCCAACAATCAGAGTCAGTGAAGACTTTACGGATACATCTTTACTTAGGTTTTTTTGCTACACAAGACGCACACTCTCTCTAAGAAAAATTTTTTATTTTTGTTAAAATTATTTTGAAAGTTATATAAAAACAATTTTTATCAATTTTCGTTAAAGTTTTTTAAGAAAATTAATTAAATCAATATCTAAAATAGCACATACACCTAAATATTTATTCTCCCACTCGCAATAAATTTCAGCAGAATGCAAAAATAATCGGCATAAACCACGTCTTCGCATTTCACGATTAAATGAATGATCTCCATATTTCTCATCGCCTGCAATAGGATACCCCATATGAGCAGCATGAACGCGAATTTGGTGTGTTCTTCCCGTAAGTAATTTAGCCTCTAATAAAGAGGTGTCGGAAAAAAATTTGAGTGGTCGAAAAAATGTGACGGCGACTTTCCCCTCCTGGCTTACTTCTACCATTCGTTCCCCACTTTGTAAAATGTTTTTTTGAAGTGGTGCTTCAAGCCGTCTCCTACCTCCTTGCCAATGACCTTTAACGAGTAAAAGATATTTCTTATTGACCTTCCGTTCAGTCAAGAGCGTATGCAGAGCGAGGAGCGTGCTGTGTTTTTTAGCTACCACTAAGCAACCTGAGGTTTCCCGGTCTAATCGATGGACCAACTTCACAATGCGTGCTTTAGGGCGCATGGCACGCAATGCCTCAATCAAACTTAATCGAGTTATTCCACTACCCCCGTGTACCGGCAATCCTGAAGGCTTATTAATGACTAAAAGATCTGAATCTTCGTAAAGGACCCGCATTTCCAATGAAACCAATAAACTTCGATCTAATACCGGTGGAATCTTCCCTTCCCATCTTTTCACTGGCGGAACACGAACCATGTCACCTACAGCCAAGCGATAATCTACACGGACCCGCTTTTTATTCACGCGTACTTCACCCTTACGGATAGCTCGATAAATTCGAGTTTCAGGAACACCCTTAAGCTGACTAATAAGGAAGTTATCTAAACGTTGCCAGGCGTGTGTTTCATCAATTTGAATGGGAATGATGCTCAAAATATGTCCTTTTGTCAAATAGTTATGATGATATGGCTTTATTAGACAAAGCCTGCTATAGTTGCATTTCGTGCCATGATACCATGGTATGCGAATGTGAAAAATTGGCGCGAATGAGCTAGCAATTCTTAGATTCTAAGGTTCGTCACCCTCATGATGTGAGAGGAGGGTCCAAATGATGAAAGGAAAATGAGCGGAAGAATGCCTGCTTAGCATTCCGGGTTTTGCTTTGGCAAATATCAAAATGGGGATTGCTGTGCTTCTGATCCTGGCGATAGTTGACTCAATGTTTGGTTAACATGCGCTCCTAAGAGAAATTTCTGAAACACACAGGCCTTTAAGTTTGTGGTTAAGCGCCTTGAAAGAGACAGGTTTTTACAATGAAGAGAAGAATGCTGATTAACGCTACCCAGCCGGATGAGCTGCGCGTGGCTATTATGGATGATTCTAAATTAGTTGATCTTGATATCGAAATTCCCGGACAGGAACAAAAAAATCAAACATTTATAAAGGGGTCATTAGCAGTATCGAACCTAGTTTGGGGGCAGTGTTCGTTAATTACGGGAGTGAACGTCACGGATTTTTACCATTAAAAGAAATTTCACGAGAATACTTCCTTCAAGAAACTCAGCATGATTTTGATTCTATCGATATTAATCGAGTACTTAAAGTTGGCCAGGAATTAGTCGTCCAAATAGATAAAGAAGAGCGTGGTACGAAGGGAGCCGCTCTAACAACTTTTATCAGCCTCGCGGGTTCTTTTTTGGTGCTAATGCCTAACAATCCCAGAGCGTGTGGGATTTCGCGGAGAATTGAAGGAGAAGAGCGCGAACAACTACGTGAAATGATCAATAAACTGGAATTACCAGAAGGTATGGGTCTTATTGTTCGAACGGCAGGTCTGGGCCGTTCTAGAGAAGAATTAGAGTGGGATTTAAAGATCTTGCTGCGTTATTGGGAAGCGATAAAACAAGCAGCTGTGGCAAAATTAGGACCTTATTTAATTCATCAGGAAAGCGATGTGATTATTCGCGCTATTCGCGACTACCTACGTCAAGATATCGAGGAAATTCTTATTGATGATGAACAAGCATGCAACAACGCTCATCACTACATTAGTCAGGTACGCCCTCATTTGGTAGAACGTTTAAAACTTTATCGCGCCCATTTACCTCTTTTCAGTCGGTTTCAAATCGAGCAACAAATTGAAAACGCTCACCAACGTGAAATTCGTCTTCCGTCAGGTGGATCTCTGATTATCGATCAAACAGAAGCACTGGTAGCCCTTGATATTAACTCCGCTCGCGCTACACGAGGAGCCAGCATTGAAGAGACAGCATTTTCAACTAATTTAGAGGCAGCTGAAGAAATTGCCCGTCAATTGCGTATCCGTGATATTGGCGGCTTAATTGTTATTGATTTTATTGATATGACGCCTGTGCGTAATCAACGCGAAGTTGAAAATTGTCTTCGTGAGGCATTAAAACAAGATCGCGCTCGTATTCAAATCGGACGAATCTCACGCTTTGGTTTGTTGGAAATGTCCCGACAACGCTTGCGCTCTTCTCTCACACGATCGACCCAAGTACCCTGTCCGCGATGTAATGGCGAAGGTACAATCCGTAGTATTGAATCATTGGGTTTGTCAATTGTCCATGTAATTCAGGAGCAGGCTTCCAAAGCAAAAAATATTCACTTTCAATTACAGGCACCTGTAGACCTTACCACTTATTTAATTAATGAAAAGCGCGAAGTTTTAAGAAATATTGAAAAACATTATCCAGTAAAAATCACCGTCGTCCCTAATCAATACATGGAAACGCCGACATACCAATTAAAACAAATTAAAATTGATCCTGCCAGTTTAGATCATGCTAAAGGAACGCTTAGTTATAAACTCGCTAAAATATGCAAAACAGAAATCCCACAAAAACAAGAAACTAAACCATTTGTTGAACCGATCATTCAACAATTTTTAACGATACCAAGAAGAATGATGCAAACGCCAATAGTGCCTCGTAAACCAGGAAATACGGGTTTATTTAAACGATTGATGACGAAGATGTTCGGTAGTAACGAACATCTCAAACCACCTGCTTCAAAAATAACGGAGAGTTTGCTTCAACAACCCAGACATCGAAGCAACAACGGTGGCAATAAACGAAGACAGACAGCCGAAGAGCCTCGCTATTTAATTGAAAGTCGTCAAAGTTCACGACGCCGCTATTACCATCATTCACGCGGAGAAAGTGAAGGGCGTTTACGTCGTGGAACGCGGGTAGGAGGAGATGATCGACGATATTATGGGAAAGGAGGTTCTAGCTCCTACTATACACAATCTTCGGAATCTTTTTGCACACCAACGCCGATAGAAACGGTTGACGTCGATAAATTACCCATCTCGATGCCACCTTCTACTCAGCTAACTCTCACAACAAAGCTGGAACATTGCTCACATCGCAATGTAAATTCTAAAAATATTAATGAAGATGATGATACTAATAGTCGGGAAAATCAGTAATTAACATGGAACACTATTGACAATGCCCGATGTTTTATTTTTTCATCCTTACGCCTCACTATAAAAAAGATCCTTTTTTCACAAATCAAAGTTGACCGCCCAATTCGTACAATCCCATCAATCCTTTAATAGAAAATCCCACTCTAAAAAAACACGTAGAAATCGGAAAAAACCAACCCGTCCATTTGTTGGTAAATGTCATATTTAATGACATACTTGACGAAGTAAACAATGAGCATTCAATAGTGAATCAATAAATCACCGATTAAAGCCAAAAAATAATATTTTTTGTTTTGCCACGCATCTGGCAAATTTAAAAAATTTAGTGCCTGAGTACGTAACTATTTCACAATTAATGTTTAGCTTAGCTTGTCGAAAAGTGGAATATCTTATTCGTTCTTTCTCTCGCAACTCATTTGTCCTGAATTCTGAGTGCAAGGCAGACGACGAGGTACATCATCTACAGAATTTAACATTTCCTCAAATATAGCCAACTTCTTATTTTTCTAGGCAATTTAATCGCCATAAACGTTTTCTTTGGCTTTAGAAGGAATTGCCACGATTAAAAACGGTTAATAAATTAATAAGCTAATTTCTTCTTAAAGAACAAAAAATCCACAATCAGGCGTTTAAAATAAAATAAAACAATTCCCGCAATCAAAAATAGCTTAATAATTTTTACAACTTATTGCAATTAAATGTCGTGTTATCCCAGTAACATCCATTAATATAACCCCGTCCCGACAACGAATGTTTCTTTTGGGAGTATAATAGCTTCATTTGAATATGCAGGCAATACCAATACGAATAAGCATAAGGAATAATATTTATTGATAAGTTTGCTACATCGACAAGCCTAATGCATATGTCACTTCAATTTGACTGTGAAATACTGAACGAATATACCTTGCAACAACATATAATGCATGAGCGTAGATTTAATACTAAAACTATAATTGCACACAACCAAATGGTTGTTTTAACACGGACTATAGATTGATTTTCTTTGCAACTAATAGAATTGTTGGCTGTGCTACCCCATAATAAGTAATAAAAATTTGCACTAGCAACAGCATTCCTCGAATAACAAAAAAAGCATATTTGTTGGTAATTTCAATACTTCAGACTACTTTCTGTAAATTGGATTGCCAATCAATATATATCGCCGTCGCTCATTACCCGCACTATGCGTCGATATGTACAGCAACTAGATTCATCAACGCTTCTTGTGCTGGATAACGTTAGATCGCTACCCTATTACCGTATTTTTCTTAGATAGTTGCATGCATCTGCTTACAAAGCGCTCGAATAATATCTGTGTCAAGTCCTTCTATATAACCAGCTGTATCTTATAAATAAAAATACGAAAATATACCATCCCAGCAGCCAGTTTTATGACTTTAGTGCTGAAGCAGAAGAAACAAAAAAACTACTTAATGATAGAATAACTTTTTCTAACGATCCACTACCAATTCAATAAAATCACCAAAAACACGACTTTTTAAAGGTACAAAACATGAATTCAGTTTCACCTTGCCACTAATTTTCCCTTATAAAGTAAGATAGTCTGATGCGCTACTTCGCGAACAAACTCTATTTCATGTATAGCAGTTAGTAATTTTATACTTTTTTAGCAAAATAATGAATCAAATTACGCATACCAGTCACCATTCTAAGCTCTAGAACGAAAGTAAATTCATCAAATAATGGTATCAATTCCGTCATGAGATAGTAGCTCTGCTGTTTGTCACCTGATTCGTGCGGATATTCGTTTTTTAAAAATCCCTACCTGCTCTCACAACGCTTTTGCTCTTTTAATCGTTTGCGCTTTTGATATTTTCAATACCTGACACGACGCTTCGATTAAATTCTGCAAAATCGTTTGATAGATCCTAAAGATGCAATTGCTGAAATACCGCTCCCACTTTACTACGTAAATCGACGAGCTTTTATTGATTTGATTTAGTTTCTTACCGAGGATAAAAATCGAAATTCAAGCCCATCAGTCGTCATATAACTAGCTATTATCAGGAACTTATAATAAATTAATAACGTTGCAGCACAAGATGTATTTTTTAGCTCCACTGTCGCCCAATAGAGCGACACCGCTATCTCTCCCTCCATCGAACTATTTCTTATACAGTAAACAATACATACCCTCAGCACAGACAAGAATATCTTTGGTAAGTTTTCTACAGACTTCAATTTTATTCCTCTTTAGATTCGTTTTATTACCCTATCTTCCTACGAAATTTAACCTCACAGCCATTTTTCACCTCACCTAAAAGCTTATACTTATAACTTACATGATACTTATTCTCGTCATATAAAGGTGTTTATGGAGAATCATCCTAATTATTTATTTATGTTATTTTATTATAGTATTTATCTAGTCAACATTTTAACTATTTATGCATAATGGTAGTCTACATAGTATTTCTTTATAGTGGTTTGCGATGACCTTAAAAACCTATAATAGAGAAGCTATTAAGTTTCTATTAATACACACCATAATGAAGATAAAATGAAGCCAATCATGACCGTTTATAGTCTGCCAAGAGTCCGGTCCTCCTTCTATCAAAGGTCCCTCTAACTTAATTAATTCCTGAGATCACGGACAACGAAACGTTAATATTCGTCAAAATCAGCCCTGGTTCAGCTTCGTTTATTACCCAATTACTTGATTATCATCAAAAAGATTCTACCGGTATCGTCACCATTTCTCGGAGACGATACTTTTCGTCTTACCAAATCGATTAAGAAGATCCAAAGACATTTGTCAGAGGTAAAAATATTGGAGGAAATATAAAAATTTAAGGCAATTGACGGACTTATTCGCTTAGATATGCTCTCACTCTTTCGAGATCTTCTTCCGTATCAACGCCGAAACAACATTTTTCTTTAGTAACAACCATATGAATGCGCCCGCCATGCCACAAAATACGTAATTGTTCTAAGGATTCTAACTTTTCTGGAGAACAAGCATCCCAGGAAAGATATTTTTCTAAAAAACTCACACGATAGGCATATATACCAATATGGCGATAGTGAGAACCATTTAATTTTATATTTTGCCTATCAGAAAACGTAGTGCGATCCCACGGAATAGGAGCGTGACTAAAATAAAGCGCATAATTTCGACGATTTAAAACAACTTTCGTCGTGTGCGGATTAAACAATTCTTCTATACTCGTCAGAGGTGTGCAAAGCGAGGCAACTTTTACATTATCATGTTTATCTAAATCTTTAGCCAATTTGCGAATAGCTTCCGGAGAAATCAATGGCTCGTCCCCTTGTAAACATACTACGATTTCATTATCT
Source organism: Coxiella-like endosymbiont (assembly GCF_024730665.1). Lineage (GTDB taxonomy): Bacteria > Pseudomonadota > Gammaproteobacteria > Coxiellales > Coxiellaceae > Coxiella. The sequence goes on along the minus strand of NZ_CP084737.1, from coordinate 50,787 downwards.
TCTAGCCCTAAAGTAACGACTGCTTCGGCAATGCGTTCTGTTCCAGACTGATGATCTGACGAAGTCATACAGACGATAGCTCCAAATTCTTCTGCTATCCTACAGATCCGTTTATCATCAGTAGCAATCATTACATCCTTGGCTCCGCTTTTTATAGCACATTCATATACATGCTGTATCATAGTTTTACCAGCGATATTAGCAAGCGCTTTACCAGGCAAGCGGGAAGCGTTATAGCGCACAGGTATGATGACGCGAAACTCCATCTTATTCTTCATTCACAGTTAATTGACGAGCTCTATCAGCCAACATAACAGGAATACCATCACAAATAGGATAGGCTAGTTTGTCAAAATGGCAAATTAATTCTTCTATATCTTGGTATTGACTACAAACCAATTTTCCTTTGCAAATTGGGCAAGCCAATACTTCCAATAGCCTTTTATCCATACGTTACCCCATAAAAAACACCAATGAAAATAATTTATCATTTTTACAAGAAGAATCAAGAGGTCGTTACACGTAAACAAGATCGTTTAGTCTGTGAATCAAAAAAGCAAAAATGACAAAAGAAAAAAATGGCCAAAAGTAGTCACTCAATATAGTCAGACACATTTAAGCTTGGAAAAGAAGTGTTTACCTAAAAAGATTCAAAAAAGATTAATGATCGTTAAGATCATAGGTCATGAAAACACTGAACGAAAAGGCACTCTTTATCAAGAAGTAAACGTCTATACAATAAAAACATTTTTAAACAAATCAAAACAAGAGATTCACATAGTTTTTACGATGATTTCCTCAAAATAATATTGCTAAATTAGATGATTATCTTAAAATAGAATTTTATCAGTTTTAATAATTGAATCATTTAAAAAGCATTATCTTTTTGAAAAAGCGATCCTTTAATATTCATTAAATCTTTGTGCGCTAGATCAAAAATCTTTAATTATCCTATTTATTTTAATTAAATGGGAAAGGAATTATCATCGAGACAGTCAAATATTAAAAACGAGATTACAAGAAATAAAAGAAGCTGATGAATTGGAAAAGCCATAGCAAAACATTCGCAAGTAGTGTTGCCCTATTTCCTTTTTAAAAGGAAGTTATCAAACATTTTCAGAATTCGGATGCCTACCAACGAATAAGAATTTTACGCCGATAAAGTTAAATTAATATTTATCTTTTTTCTATGTTGTATAGAAGTTCTCAGTTCAATGTTTCTAACAAGAGAAATAATGAACAAACCATGATACTTTCCTAAAGATAAAATTTACGGTAAAACTAAAACTAATTTTAATACAAATAAAAAATACAATTATTAATTCTAAAAATCCTAACTCCAGATTTTAAAGGTATCTCTAAAAATTCATTTTATTCTGTCGTTCTTACAACTAAAGATGCTACAGACCAGAATGGTGGAAGAAATTAAATTAAAGGATAAGATTTAATTATAGAAAGTTCATATCCAAAAAAATTTAATATCTCTAATATAAACTCTAATATAAATCTGTTATAAATGAGGATGGACTTATGAGAAAATAGGCAGTTATCAAAATAGTTATCACAACGATGCCCAAATAGAGATTATGCTGGCACTTAGTTTTCATCTCCATGTTTCTTCATACAATTTCTCTTATTGCACCGCTAATTATTTAGAAAACTACCCCAATTTCTTGTAGCACACTTTACAAAATAGTCATATTGAAATGGTCAACATGACATAGATAGCGATTTGAAAAAGATTTAAAAACATATTTCGTTCATTTTTGAAATTCTTAGATTATCGACATATTTACTTAAGTTTTAACGACTTAAAATAGTGACTTAATTACCACAATTGAAACTAATGATTCAGAATTACAAGAAGTGCTTAAAAATCTTCTAGGAGAAGGACTTATGGGATGAAAAAATTATTCCTTTCGCAAAATTCTTTTATTGAAAAAATAATCCATAATTAAAAGTGTGATTAATCAACCAATCTACTGATCTTAGCAAACCTAATTATCTATGCTAACAAACTATTCCTCTCTAAAACTTGATTAAAGATTTTATTAAAGAGTTAAAAATGGCAACTAGAGATTGAGTATAATGGCCTTCTTTTCAAAGACTGCTTTTAGAGGAGAAAAAAGCTATACAGAACAGAATGCTGAAAAAACAGCATTTACCCCCACTCGACTTGTCTTACAATTATACAATTTAACTATTTTATTGCTGTAACAGCCTCTCGCTATCAAAACGGTAGTATAGTATCAAAAAATTTTTTTCTTTGATTTAATAAAAAAATTTTCTCAAAATTCTTTTATTTAAATTAATCTCGGGTTTTGATTAACTGTAATGATTGAATATACAATAATCATTAAATCCATCTAGGAGGAGAATATTTCATTTCAAGAGGCATAAAACTGGCAAAACTAATTTCTGTGCATGATGATAGTTGACCAAAGAGTTCATATTAGCGCAACACAAGCTTGCTGGTTATTCGGCGAAAAACTAATTTCTTTGTAAAAAGCTATCTCTTCCATAATCAATTACTTGTTAGACCGTTCATTGAGCAATTCTCAAAAGCGAATGTAATTGAATTAATTCCTCAAGAGATACAAAATTAATCATCGGATTTAGCCGATGAAAGCGAGAACGAATAAGAGTAAAGGCTTACCAAGCAATTACTAACGTCTATATTAGGTTCAGGAAATCTGTTACAAAAATTAGTATTGGTCTTTAGTAATCATAAGTTACTACCATACCTGTACTTCTAATTAATCATGTGATAGCTACCCCCTTACTTATCACCATCGACAAACAAAAGTTTCCATCCCCTTCAGCATAATCTGATAACTTAGAGCCTCTGTTAATTGCATGGATAACTGTAGATGCACTTATTTTGGATGCAATGATCTTTGGCAGTATTTATATCTTGATGGAAAGATTGTTAAGGATTTGAACGGGCTAACTTTTAATCATGCCTTTAACTTCAAATATATTTTTTAATTTTATTTACTTGGAAATCAATTAGATTCTGATAAAAAACATGTGTTGCAACGCACCATTATACACAGTCTCATCACCATAAATCGTGAAATTTATGGTAAAATCTACGCCAAAGAATTAATGAAATTTTCTTCGACTCATTTGTCTTTATTAAAATTTACACAGCGCGATTAAAGAAGAAAAACACGGATGTAAAGATTAGTATCTCTGAAAATTTCATTAACACTGAACATACCTGAGTAAAATAAAATGATGAATTTTTAGAGATACTTAGACAAGGTAACATATCTTGTAAGCTTAATAATAATGAAACCAGTGCACGTCAAAAACTACATTCTCTGCTATACCCTCTCAATGAGTTAAGTTATCAAACAATGGAAGTTTCTATTAAAAATGTTTTTCAGACTAAAATATTTGCTTTACCTTCAAAAATGTCTCGACAGCTTTTACAAAACATGGAAATAACAAGCACAGAATTGTGTGCGATCAAAATGACATAGAATAACTCTCTACACTAAGCCTTGTGACCAATTCAATCGGGACGACAGGATTTGAACCTGCGACCCCTTGCACCCCATGCAAGTGCGCTAACCAGTCTGCGCTACGTCCCGCCACGCCCCGGATTGTATTTTCGCATTACAATCGCTTTTCTTCTTTTACTACTACTATTTTAAGACTTGATTAGGAGGATTAATTAACGTGCTCTTGCAAGACCTTTAACAGTGATTTTTACAAAACTGTAACAAGACTACGATTATTAACCTGATTCTAACCCGGATACAATCTTTTCGAGTGCAGAAATAGTATACCGTATACTTTCGTAAAGCTTATGTTCCTGCTTATCCTTAGAAGCATCCTCAGACAGTTTCTGCCTTGCTCCTTCAATCGTATAACCCTCTCTATAAAGTAAATGGCGTATTTTTCGGATGATGAGGACATCCTTCAGTTGATAGTAACGACGATTACCGCGTCTTTTTAATGGAGAAAGTTGACCGAATTCTTGTTCCCAGTAACGTAAAACATGGGGGCGCAAACAACAAAGCTTTCCAACTTCGCCGATGGTAAAATATAACTTTTCAGGAATTGGAGGTAAATCAACCGATTTATTAAAATTTTCTTTCTTCTGGCTTGACATTTTTCTCCACCTTGGACTTTAGTTTATGTCCTGCACGGAATGTCACTACACGCCGCGCCGTAATAGGAATTTCTTTACCCGTTTTAGGATTGCGACCAGGTCGCTGATTTTTATCGCGCAAAGTAAAATTACCAAATCCGGATAATTTTACTGGATCTCCTTGTTCTAATGAAAAACGAATATCCTCAAAGAATAATTCGACTATTTCATTCGCTTCTCGTTTATTTAACCCAACAACATTAAACAAATATTCTGCAAGCTTAGCTTTTGTGAGTGCCATTTTGGCTATGCCCTTAGTTTTGCATTGAACTTATACTGCAGTCTAACAACTACTCGTTCAATGACTTGATTGATTTCTTCGTCTGTCAGAGTGCGCCTTGGATCTTGAAAGGTCAATCCTAAAGCGACACTTTTTTTCCAAATTTAATATGCTTAGGATCTTCATATATATCAAAAATTTCTGTTGTGATCAATAATTGCCCAGCTGTTTTAGCAATTTCTTTTTCAATACTCGTTGCTTCCATATCCCGATTTACCACGACGGCGATGTCCCGTCGAATTGCAGGAAATTTCGATAAAGCTTCATATTGAGGGAGTATAGCCGTTTCTATCGCCTCAAGCTCGATCTCAAAGAGATAAGGGGTTGTTGTCAAATCGAACTCCCGCACTAAAGTAGGATGCAGGGCACCCAGATAACCAAAGCAACGATCTTCTCTATAAACAGCCGCACACTGACCTGGATGTAAAGCTAGGTGCTTGCCTCGCATAAAGTGGAAATCAGCCCGAGTCAAAGAGAATAGCGCACCAACATCTCCTTTCAAGTCGTAAAAATCTACTAAACGCTCACGTTTTCCCCACTGGAGACTATGCACATTGCCAGCTAGCAATCCTCCCAGTTTTGTTATCTGTCGTTCCTCGCCTTCTTCCGTAAGAAAGCATCTTCCTATTTCAAAAAGCCGGACGCGTTGTACTTGGCGAGATTGATTATATTTAAGAACAGAAACAAGCCCAGGCCATAAACTGTTTCGCATGACATCCATGTCATGGGTGATTGGGTTTGCAAGCCGCAACGCAACAACGTCAGGGTTAAGCATGGACTGGAGATCATTGTTGACAAAACTATAGGTAATTACTTCATGATAGCCGCGATCTACCATCAAGCGGCGAATCCGTGCGACACTCACGTGTGTCTCCGGTACAGGAGACATCGTCAGAACGCATTTCATAGAGGTTGGCGGAATTTGCTCGTAACCCTTTATACGAACTAATTCTTCAATTAAATCAGCTTCTTGCGTAATATCAAAGCGATAACTTGGAGCTGTAACTTGCCATCCTTCTTTATTTTCAACCACCGTCATCCCTAGAAATTGGAGAATTCGCTGAATTTCTTCATCATTAATTTTAATTCCAAGCAGATTTTTAATCCGTTCGCGTCGTAGTGTAAGGATGGATATTTCTGGAAGAGTCTCATTAGTACATTTTTCAACAATGGGTCCCGCTTTCCCTCCAACAATTGACAATAGCAATTTGCTTGCTCTTTCCATCGCGAAGGTTTGAAGCTCAAAATCAACACCGCGTTCGAAACGATATGAAGAATTCGTATACATACCACAACGTCGTGCAGTTAATGCAATGTTCGAAGGTGAAAAGTAAGCGCTTTCTAAAAAAATATGTTTCGTTTTTTTATTAACAGCGGAATCAGAACTGCCAATAATCCCTGCGATGGCTTTGGGTCGAGTATTGTCGGCAATTATTAACGTACGCTTATTTAACTTTACTTCCGTTTCGCCAATTAAAATGATTTTTTCATTCGCTTTCGCAAAGCGCACCTCAATACCACCTGATAATCGATCCCAATCAAAAGCATGTATAGGTTGTCCTAGTTCTAGCATAACGTAATTAGTAACATCTACTACTGGATGAATAGAATGCAATCCTGAACGACGCAATCGTTCACGCATCCAAAGCGGCGTTGATACCCTGCTACTGATATCGCGAATAATTCGCCCCACATAACGCGGACATGCTTTTTTGCTTCTACACTGACGGGAAAAACCTCATTAATTGTAGGTGAAATAGTTATCAATTCCGGCGTTCTTAGGAGAAATTGATTAATCGCACTTAACTCTCTGGCAATACCTCGTAAACTGGCACAATCACCCCGATTTGGTGTTAATTCAATCTCAATAATATGATCATTGAGTTGTAAATATTCACGAATATCTTTTCCAATAGGCGCATCGCTCGGTAATTCCATAATGCCAGTTGAATCAAGAAATAATCCAAGCTCGCGCTCCGAGCAAATCATGCCGTTTGATGGAAGGCCACGCAATTTAGTTTTTTTAATTTTAAGATCACCGACACGGCCTCCTACTAAAACCACAGCTACTTTTAAACCCACACGAACGTTTGGTGCGCCGCAAACAATTTCCAAAGGCTCACTTTCACCAACATTCACTCGACAAAAAAATAATCGATCTGCGTTTGGGTGTTTTTCCTTCAATATTACCTCCCCAATGACCACCTTTTCGAAAGGATGCGCAACCGGTTGCACAGAACTAACCTCCAATCCGGACATCGTCAGTTGTTCTGCCAATTGTTCAGTGCTAATAGGTGGATTTACCCATTCCCGCAGCCATGCTTCACTAAGTTTCATGGGTCAAAACTGCCTTAAAAATCGTAGATCATTTTCAAAAAATAAACGCAAATCCGGTACATTGTAACGCAACATAGCGAGCCGGTCTAAACCAATGCCAAAAGCAAATCCATTGTATTTATTCGGATCTGCATTTACATTACGCAAAACGTTAGGGTGTACCATACCACAGCCTAACACTTCCAACCATCTACCTGTACTCGTTTGATAAATGTCAACCTCGGCCGATGGTTCTGTGAAGGGAAAATAAGAGGGACGGAAGCGGAAACGAAATTCTGTTTCAAAAAAACAATTCAAAAATTGTTGCAATAAACCTTTTAATTCAGAAAAGGTACAATATTTATCTACTACTAATCCTTCTGCTTGATGGAACATCGGTGTGTGTGTTGAATCAAAATCGCGGCGATAAACGCGTCCTATTGCAATCAGTCGAATTGGCACGCCTCGTTTTTTCATTTCCTGGATTTGAACATTTGATGTATGCGTTCGCAATAGTAGCTTATCACCAGAAAAATAAAACGTATCTATCATGGTGCGTACCGGGTGTTCAGGAGGAATGTTTAGTGCTTCGAAATTATGATATTCATCCTCAATTTCAGGGCCTTCCATAATTTGAAATCCTAATTTCGTAAAAAGTTGGATAACACGCTCTGCAACACGAGTGACCGGATGAATTGTACCTTGAATATCGTAACGACCACGTAAAGTGACGTCGATTCTTTCTTTAATTAATGTTTCTTGAAGTGCTCGTTCGTGAAGTGTCAATGATTTTTCATTGATTAAAGCTTGAATTTCACGCTTAATTTCATTGATAGCTTTTCCAATCAGTGGTCGTTCACTGACAGATAACTGACCTACAAATTTTAGTAGTTTGGTTAATTCACCTTTTTTCCGAAACAGACCAGATGAACTTTTTCAAGCATAGATTCATCTTGTGCTTCTTCAATCATTTTTTTTACGGATCTTAAAAGAGAGCTTAGCTGATCCTGCATGAAGTCACGCATCATTGCATCATTATTCAGCTAATTCAAGTTTAGCCTTTTTGCTAACTCTAGAAAGGCGACTTTATCATTGACTGCTAAATCAGACAGATTTTTTCGGTCAATAAGAATTTTAGCTTTGTTTAAACCATTAATTAAACGATTATAAGAAAGTCCATACTCACGAGCAGCTGCATTAATGCGAACAATCCACAAAGCGCGAAATTGACGCTTGCGTTTCTTGCGATCTCGGTAAGCATATTGCGCTGCTTTAATCACCGCTTGTTTTGCAACTCGATACACGCGGCTACGTGCACCATAATAACCTTTTGCTTTACTGAGCATCTTTTTATGCCGCGCTCTTGCGGTGACCCCTCGTTTCACTCTTGGCATCTCTCTTTCTCCACTATCTTCTTCACTTTCAGCCCGTGGATTCAGAAATATCTAAATGTTGACGTTCACTGAATCTATGGTTAGGGGGGAACTGCGGGACAACGAATTAGTAGTGCTTTAACAGTTCCCGAATTGCCTCCAAGTCACTTTTAGCAACTTTATGCAATTCGCGCAAGCGACGTTTACGCTTTTGCGATTTTTTTGTCAAAATATGGTTATGATTTGAGGATGCCCGTTTGATAGCACCAGAACCTGTGCACCTAAATCTTTTTGCAGCACCTCGATTAGTCTTCAATTTCGGCATGCCCTTCACTCTTTTTTTTAATGTTGGTTTCACCCTTACCTTTCATAATCACCATTATCATCTGGCGACCTTCTATTTTTAGGTCTTGCTCAATGGTAATGCTTCCTAGATCGCGCTTTATCCGGTTCAACAACTCGATCCCTAATTCGCGGTGTTGTATTTCACGTCCCCGAAAGCGCACAGTCACTTTTACCTTATCACCACGCTCTAAAAAGGCGGCTATTTTGCGTAATTTTACTTGATAATCGCCTACATCAGTAGCTGGACGAAATTTCACCTCCTTAAGATGAATTAACTGCTGCCTTTTCTTTTGCGCAGTTTTTTGTTTGCTTTGTTCGAATTGATATTTACCAAAATCCATGATTCGGCAAACTGGTGGCTTTGCAGTAGGGGAAATCTCGACCAAATCCAGACCAGCTTCTTCAGCCATCACAATGGCTCGATCAGTTCTTACCACCCCAACTTGCTCACCATTTTCATCAATCAACCGCACTTCTAAGGAACGGATTTGGTTGTTAACACGTGTTCGTTTCGATCTGATACGTTATCTCCTCTTTCGACTTCGCTGATTAATTTCAGCCTGTAACTGGTGTACAAACTCTTCCAGCGTTACTACTATTTTTTCACTCCCTAATGCCCGCACTGCTAGCGTTTCATCAGCAACTTCTCGATCACCAATAATAACCTGATAAGGTACGCGCGCAATAGTGTGTTCGCGGATTTTAAAGCTGATCTTCTCATTTCTCAAGTCTAATCGAGATCTAATTCCTAGATTTTGAAGGTTTTCTACCATTTGACATACATAATCTGCGTGGCGGTCCGTGATATTCATCACGATAACTTGAACAGGGGCTAACCATAAAGGCAATTCACCAGCATACTCTTCTAATAAAATCCCTAAAAAACGCTCAAAAGAGCCTAAAATAGCACGATGGATTATAACGGGCGGCTTTTTCGAACCATCTTCAGCGATATAATGAGCGCCTAATTGCTCAGGCATGGAAAAATCCACCTGGACTGTACCACATTGCCATATGCGTTTCAGACAATCTCGCAAGGAAAATTCAATTTTAGGACCATAAAAAGCGCCCTCACCTGGCAATACGCTCCACTCGACCCCCTTGCAATCCAAGGCTTCTGATAGCGCTTGCTCCGCTTTATTCCACATTTCATCACTACCAATGCGTTTTTCAGGACGAGTAGAAAGTTTATGAATGACTTCGGTGAATCCAAAATCGGCATAAACTTCGTGTAATTGATCAATAAAAACTAATATTTCTGTCTGAATTTGGTTTTCCGTACAAAAAATATGCGCATCATCTTGCACAAAACTTCGCAATCGCATTAAACCATGTAACGTGCCTGAAGGTTCATTGCGATGACACGCACCAAATTCAGCATAGCGGATGGGCAAATCGCGATAGCTTTTAACACCTTGATTGAATATTTGGACGTGCGCAGGACAGCTCATCGGTTTAATCACGTACTGCTGAGTCTCAAGGGACAATGTAAAAATATCATCACCAAATTTTTCCAAATGCCCGGATTTATCCCAAAGAATGGTGTCAATAAGTTGTGGGGTACTTACTTCCTGATAACCATATTTGCGTGTTATATGGCCAATATAGTCGCGCATCTGAAGAATAATACTCCAGCCATTGGGATGCCAAAATACACTGCCTGGCGATTCTTTCTGAAAATGAAAAAGATCCATTTTTTTCGCCAACGTACGGTGATCTCGTTTTTTAGCTTCTTCGAGACAATAGAGATAAGATTTTAAAGATTTAGTATCGGACCAAGCAGTTCCATAAATCCGCTGCAGCATTTCATTACTACTATCCCCTTGCCAATAAGCACCCGATAATTTCGTAAGTTTAAAGGCTTTTAAATAGCCAGTGCGAGGAACATGTGGGCCGTAATAACATAAGTCAATAAAATCGCCTTGTTGATAAATAGTGAGCGTCTCCTCTTTTGGAATTGCGCGAATAATTTTGACCTTATACGTCTCATCCATCTTTTTAAAAAGGGCCAGCGCTTCTTCTCGGCTTAATACCTTTCGCTCACCCACGAGGTTGTCTTTGGCCAATTCTTCCATTTTCTTTTCAATACTTTTAAGATCATCCGGCGTAAAGGAGCGTTCGAAAGCAAAATCATAGCAAAAACCATCTTTGATCACAGGACCAACAGTCGTTTTCGCAGTGGGAAATAACTTTTTGACAGCATGTGCTAATAAGTGCGCAGTCGAATGGCGAATAATTTCCAGACCAATGAGATCTTTGTCGGTAATAATTTTAAGCGCAACGTCTTTATCAATGAAGTAAGACAAATCCACCAATTGATCGTCCACTTTTCCTGCCAGTGCGGCTTGCAAAAGCGAAGGTCTCATGGACTCTACCACAGCTTGAACAGTTACCGGATTTTCAAATTTTTTTATGCTCCCGTCAGAGAGTCGGATTATTGGCATAAAGAATATGCTTTCCTCAAGAAATTTAGGATAGTAGCATGAATTATCATTTTTACGAAAGTAAAAGGAGCCTGCTGACTTAAACATTTATTTTAATGTCGATTATTTTTCATCCAATTTATCGAATTTCTTGACAATTTTAGATCTCCAAAGATTAGAATATTTTATTTTTAAGTTAATTAAAATGGTCAATTTTCATTCTCTATAACTAATTGATAATGATGAAAATTAACAAGCAGTGATTTTCAATTAACCAACCAGACGAGAAATGAATAAGCAGGATGTTATGAATCTTGACCGAATAAAGATAAGTCGCACCTATGTGAGGCTTTCATTGTGCACTGAAAGCAGCTATCGACGCAAAAGATCTAGAAGAACTACATTCATTGTAAGAATAAGCTAACCCTCAGAAGAAACTTACGGAGACAGGATGCATCATAAACGCTACTTTTCAGTACAGTATGGTTCTTATCTTTCTCTATCCATTTTAATTTTATACGATAACTGTTTGTTGCCCTATTGTAGCTTCGTGAATTATTGCATCAAAATTCCATAAAAAAGAATCTTGATTTTACTTAGTAATCTTTTGAAGATGACTAGAGGGCTTCTCAGGGAAAGACCTGAATTAATTTCACTATGATAACAGAAAAACCATTATCTGTTATGAAATTTAGGATTAGATTTCAAGAATCTTCTAGTGCATACCAAATGCTAGCAGGGATACTCAATATTTTGTTCTACTATCCCCTCGTCCTCTAAATCTGATAACCTACACATTTACACATCGTCTCGGCAGGGGCACCATCTACCCTGCTTCAAAGTTAACTAGTGGCATTCAAATAGAGACAGTAACCAAGCTCAATACTTGTAGCCAAAAATCAACAAAAGCTTCTTATACTAATAAAGCACTTCTTTTTGTAGTTAGGAGATTATTCAATGTATCGACGATTATTCAATTCTCACAACTCGATTTTATAAATATCCTCATAACAAGTAATTTACATTTCAATAACATCCATTTTGACAGGATTTATATAATTCACAACATGGAACCATAATTATGTTTCACATGTTAAAGAGTTAAAGAATACATGCAAATTCCTAACTCCTTGTCTATTTTATTAAAAATTGACTAAAATACTCTTTTTGATACCTACGGCTATATTTTACACACTAATTTTCTGTGCTTGCCAGTTTCACTATTAGTTTCACTATTTAATATACGTAAGTAGTTTCAGGGGGGAAAGGAGGGGGAAGGAAGGACCTGTCTGATTTTTTCGGGCCCTGATATCAGTCTGCTATTTGCTTGTGACCATCCTTTTAAACGGGCGATGCCACCCCTTAATTTATTCTTATCTAACTTTACTCCGGTGCGGGATTGCTCAGCTAAATATCGCTGAGCAACTCAATCAGGTCGATAACCATATCTATACCTATTACAAACGCCTGCCCTTAAAGAGAGTGTTCTAAAATCTAAATGATTAGCCAATCTAGTCTTATCGTTCACCTACAACGTCCATAACGCCGAATTTTATCTTGTGGAGAAGTCAACGGCGATTTTCCACCCCATAAACTCCACCCATAATCTGTAGTAAAGTAATAGCCAAAATAACTTACCTATATATTTATAAAAGAAACTCGCACTTAGAATCCGGTGATACCAAAAGACTGCTACATTCGGTCATAGAATATATACAAAATTGTTAGGTTAGTAACATCCTTGGTTACATGGTAGGCACGATTGGTATCGAACCAACGACCCCCACCATGTCAAGGTGGTGCTCTGCCACTGAGCTACGTGCCTACGACAAGAACGGTAACATAGCATTCTAGAATAGACTATGCAACTGCTGGATTATCTTAATCCCTGATCATTCATTCAGAATTTATCTGTCAATTATCGCTAACCCTTGCTACAAGAAACCAGCGCTACCAAACCCTCTAGATAAATAAAGACGCAAAGTAAAATAATGCGTTTTATCTCTTCATGCTTTTTTGACAGGCCATATGAGAATTTTCCGATGTCAAATCTTTAAAATAGCTATTCAAAGTACTTGTAAAAGTTCACTGGATGAAAATCAAAATGGTCTTCAGGTGCTGAATCAAATTTCACTGAAATTTCAGTGAAATTTATTACGATATCAGGATAAGTGCCGTGTTCATTTTGTGCCTGAATGGACTCAGGTGATGACCGAGTAAAATTTAGTATCAATTTCTCATCAAATTGAATCTGAAGTCTTATTGGGATCAGGATATAGTACTATGCCTATGAAGACATATATTCAGACTGATCTCTGCTGAATGTTGATAGCAAGCAATAGGTCCCTGATCCCTAATCAAAAGAGCGATAGGTGTCTCACGCATGTACGGGTTTCGGGTTTTAGGTAGCATCCCCATGGTAGGGTTTTCAACTCAATTTTTATTATCCCCACTTATCTTGCAGACAGCAATAGTAAAATTTCTGATGAGAAATAATCGACATTAATAACTTGCATGACGATATTAAGCGTTTCCCGTAATAGGATTTTTGAAGTATCTCGAGAACAATTTTTGTGCTAAACATTTTTAGGACACGGCTAGATATAAACACAACTCTATCATGATCATAATAGAAAAATAATTCTCTTTAAATAAACTGCTACCCAAGCAGCTAGGTAAATTTACTAAAATTCATAGGCGTCTTTCAATGCGGTATAATAAACTCCTACATATCCATTTCATCGAGAGGGGTCATTTCTTGCTTTTCTTGAAGGAATGATATTTCATCAGGGTAGGGGCCGATCCAAGATAACTCAGTATGCCACCAATTGCTCTCAGATAATCTTTCTTTCCGTCTTCATTGCTTGTCCATGACAGTATCATCGATTACATATCCTTTACTTATTGGAAATGTGTGTCGGTTCTTCTCATATGCTACAAAATTTGCCAGTGAACAAACGAAACTAATGACAAACAGTGGGAGAGAAAGTGTACAAAAGCACTACTTTCAATATACTGCCCTTTTTTTGTCTCGTCACTGACCAAAGAACTTAAAGAAACAGCTCCCCCAGCTTCAGCAGCAAGACTTTCCATGAGAAGACTATGCGTTGCTTAATTGCAACGTCAGTATACTAGCCGCGGAATTAAAGTAAAGGTAATTCCTGGGTTATTACGATTGCAGATTAAATCAGGATCTATAATTAATGCCAGCTCAATAGGTGTAGCAATAGGTACTAACTCACAACGTTCATTCCAGTTTAACCGAATGCCAAAATTATGCCTTTCTCTAATTCTTGATAGTACTGGCGTTAAATTTGTTGATGCAAAATAAGCAATTGCCTTCCCTCTAAAACCCCAACCCCCGATAAATAATAATTTTTTGATCTTTTTCACCATAAAATAAGGCCAGGTCCCTAATGAATTAAGGACACCACCACGCTACTGATAGAAATACTCATACTGTGGAATTTTTATAAATTTGAGTATGAGCCAATACTGAAAATTCTTTAACCCTATATTTTTCAGAATAATTAATCCTCAAAAATCCGTGCTTTTTAAGATGCCCCAAAATAGATTCAGGAATGAGGCAATCCAACCATAGTATTTCCTAGTTACTAATTAATCATCGCGCAATGACTACCTAGGATCCTATATAACCACTTGTTTTGATTCCGATAATTTTATTTTAAAAGAATATATTGCAATTTTTTCTAATCCGGCATCTACAAAAAAGTTCACTTTCTAAACCTGAATCTCCTCTAACTAATGCTGATGCTCCGTTTAAAGATAGTTTTATATGCACTCATAATAAATGGATAAAATTTAAGCAAAAATCCAGCGACGCACTAGAAAACATTTGATAAACAGTAAAAACCTTATTAAGAAAAAGAAAAAAGAGAGAAGCTTTAAATACTAGAAGGGCCACTCCGCTATTTTACTGAGGAGTAAATGACCTATGTATGAAACAACATAAGAACCCTCCTGATAAGAATTCCTAAAACAACAAAAGACCTTAACTTAAATATCACACTTCATCACCTCTTGGCTTGGGCTACTGAGCGAAAGCAAGATAATATCAAGCAACCCTTCCCCCATACAGTATTAGTATAATAAAAAGCGTCCCTAATTGTACCAAAGCATTATCGTCGATCCAAAAATTAGGCCATTCCAACATAACAACCATTGGCCCCATCAATAAAATTAATAACCAGTCAATTTTAAACCACCAAACAGCCATCCCCCAAATTAGCATCACAACAACCATGGCAATAAAAAAATCCATGCCCTGTTTAGTTGAGTTCGACGAAGCTCTCCTAGAAAAGGATCAACGAAAGCACACGATGCAATAATCGGAATAGCATATTGTTTTCCCGGCGCTAACAGTAAAACCACACAAAGGCTAACTACAGTCCATGTAAAGGATGAAATATTTTTGACTTCTCTTTCACGCTGCCCCCATAATATCCACCCCATTTTTAATCGCACAATTTCAAATATAATAGTTAACGCAATAATAATTAGTAGTAAATTTTTTGGGATAAACCAGTGAATTGGGCTACTGTTTCTGCATGAGTGAAATAAAGAAAAGGAATGAATAAAATCGCCACATGAAGGGAGCGACGAAAGATATGTCCGCCTAAACCGCCGACTTTTTGAATGTGGTGTGGCATACAATTCATCAGTCTAACACAAAATTGGCAATGGAATGGTTTAAACACTTTTCTAGAATTGGTATAACTAAACGTTACCCCTTCTCAAGAGCCTTCTTAAAATTCCACAACCTTATACCAACTAATACAGTTTAATCTAATTTTAATTTAATTTTGATTCTCTAATACGTTTCATACGAAATCGAACACCTGCTGCTGTTTCATCCTAAAACAAAGTGCCCCATTATGGCAATGGTATCATTAGGAACTGGAAAATGAAATGAATAGCGATTATCAGTGTTACTAAAAGAAACTGACCTTCGTACGAAAAAAGACAGCACCCTTGAAAACCCTTACTTAAAGTTATCATCTAAACGACGACACTAAGTCGTTTTTTCCCGACTACTAAAGAATTTATTTAACTCAACACGGTCTCGAGAAATCGCAATCTCCTTAGCTCAAGGGAATCGTTATAACAACTAGAAAATGTTTATTAATCACCAAACTAATGCACTGGAAGAGTGCCCAAAAAATTAAAAAATTTCAGATTATCAAGAGTTTTAATTCAGGTGCATCAGGATAATTAGTTTGCAACAAATGATAAATTGAGTCTGCTATTTTCGGTAAATTCAGTGCCCGATATGCTTGTACCATGATAGCCAAACCTTTAATAACTTGGGGCGATCCCTGAAAATGTTGAACGACATAACTGGCTCGATTAGCTGCTGCTAAATACGCGTACCTTTTCATATAAAACTCTGCAATCGTAATTTCGCGTTGTGCCATTAAATTACGAATATATCGCATTCTAGTGAGCGCATCAGATATATATAAACTATGTGGAAAATTTTGAACGAGCGTAGTAAATGCAGCAAATGATTGTTGTAAAGTACTCACATCATGAGCAGCAGGATTAACATCAGCTAACTTCTGCAAACAGGATAATCCAAAATCGAAGTCAATAACGCCGCGCATGTAGTACGCATAGTCTACATGCAGACCTTGTGGATACAGATGAATATAACGATCAGCTGCTATAATCGCAGAAGCCATGTCGCCACTTTTATAGTAAGCATAAATAGTGTCAAGCTCAGCTTGTTGGGCACGCGGCCAAAAAGGATAAATAGCATTTAACGCTTTAAAATTTTTAACCGCTTCAACATAATTCTCTTTTGCCAGTGCTTTCTCCCCGGTATTCAATAACTCCATTGGAGTTTTGTTACGAGATACGCAATAAGGATCCACATTCTTTTTGGTGCAACCGATTACGATTAATTCAAGTAAAACGACAACAATAAAAAGTAATTTTTTCATGAGTTTTTCTTTATACTGATCACATAAATATTGCTATTATAGATTAAGTCCCCTAAGAACTAAAGCAACTAAATATACAAAAAGCGAGAAGATAACAATAGGAATATGTTTTTATAATGAGTCCGAGAACAATCTTTTTAAAAAATACCATTCCTGCTGAATTAAATGGGGCGCGATTAGATCAGGCACTAGCTAAATTGTTTCCAGATTATTCTCGTTCACAATTACAAGACTGGATCCGAGATGGACATGTAACTTCGAATAATCAGCAAAAAATATTAGCCAGAGAAAAAGTACAGACCAATCAAGTGATTGAAATTACTACCCAACTGGCACCAGCTGAACGCTGGGTTCCTCAATCCATTCCTTTAAATATCATTTACGAAGACAAAGCAATACTTATTATTAACAAACCTGCAGGGTTAGTCGTCCATCCTGGCGCAGGAGTTCCTAATCAAACCCTGGTTAATGCACTATTACATTACGATCCATATCTTGCAATTATCCCTAGAGCAGGCATTATCCATCGACTAGACAAAGACACTTGCGGATTGCTTATTATCGCCCGTACATTGTTTGCCCATCATCATCTGATCAAAGCTATGAAGATGCAAGCAATTACCCGGGAATATGAAGCTATTGTCAAAGGGATTTTAATCTCTGGTAAAACCATTGAAGCACCTATCGGGCGCCATCCTGTACATCGAACACGGATGGCGATCACTCCATCAATGGCGGATGGCGGTGTTGGCCGCCCTGCTAAAACACATTTTCGCATCATTCACCGATATCGAGCCCATACTCATATCCACTTGCGCCTGGAAACCGGCCGTACGCACCAAATCCGCGTTCACATGGCACACATCCATCATCCTCTCGTAGGCGACCCTGTCTACGGCACACACATCAGTATCCCGAATCATCTCTCCGCTACACTAAAAGCGGCATTAAGTGCTTCCTGCCGCCAAATGCTACACGCATCTACTTTGCGCCTCATCCACCCGGTTACTCAGCAGACGATGAAATGGCATGCTCCTCTCCCAAAAGATATGATTCACTTAATTCAGTGTTTAAACGAAGATGAGCAACATTATACAAAATAATTCTATTATCACTGTTGGTATCCTACCCACTGCAATTTATCATCATGCTGAGGACATGATTAGTAATTGTAAGCATCGTCACTACTGGTGGATCGAACATCATCATTAGTCGATAATTACTAGAAGCGAATATTTAACAAAATCAATAAGATAGCCTATGGAGACCCTAATACAAACTTCCAATACCGTTTCAAAACGCTAAAACCATTTAAAAAACGCAACCGCAATACATAGCAAACATAGCAAATTTCAGAGATACGATTTAATGAAAAAATCCTTCAAGTTCTAGGATTAGCGTTACCGCATTTACATCATCATTTCAAGGATCTCACATTATAATACAACTAGAATTTTAGGGGGCTATCAAGATTGAATTATTGAGCCAAATATTCCGATCAATGACTACAAAATTATCCTTGTTTTCGTAAAGTACAAGGAGCAATGTCGAATCGATACCCAACTACAAGACCATTAACACAAATACACCATTAATCAAACAATCCTAAGGGGGTGAATGTTAGGACGTTGACAAACACCATTCGGGGGAATAGGATTTCGGCTTTCTTTAATGCTGACACGGCAAAAGTTACAATTTCATACGCAGCTAAAGAAAATTCATTACACGGTTCAACTAGTGCCAATGACTCCTGTGCCAATAATGTCTAAAAACATACTCCCACAGGTCACGCGTATAATTCATGATTATTAACATTTAACACGGTAAGAAATTATATATCTTATTGTAAGCACAGTTTCAATGTTTTCAATCTACTGATTATTTTTCTGTCTGTACTTTAAATATGATCGGTGTGCTATATCCTTCGTCGCAGCAATGATATTCGGATTCTGTGTCGCGCTTCCGCTGTTTTTCTCTAATGGCAGTAGCCGTTACAAGCTGACATTAAATAATTTAAGATAGTGGTTCTGGAGGCTTTTTTTAGCATTTTCTTTGCTAGTCATTTTGCACCGGTAGCTTACTACTACGCACAAATTCAAACAATTTTTAAAGAAAATTGATTGTCGCCCATCTCAGGAAAGCTACTGATGTTGAATTTTATAGATTTTTTTGATTACATTTCGCTGCGCACAGATGAGAAGACACGCGACGAATTTCAGCGCCAAGTTGCGCCAATTTTTCCTCGATACATTCATATCCTCGATCGATATGATAAATGCGATCAACGATGGTATTGCCTCGCGCCATAAGACCGGCCAATACCAACCCTGCTGATGCACGTAAATCAGTTGCTATTACCGGTGCACCGGTCAAATTTTCTTTACCACGAATGACTGCTTTTCTACCTTTTAATTTAATATCCGCCCCCATCCGGCGTAATTCGTGCACATGCATAAAACGATTTTCGAACACCGTTTCTGTGATGATAGCTTGTCCTTCAGCGACTACGTTAAGTGCCATAAATTGTGCTTGCATATCGGTCGGCATTTCTGGATAAGGCGCTGTGGTGATATCCACACTCTTAGGCCGTTTGCCGCGCATATTCAAATCTATCCAATCTTTTCCAATTTCAATATATGCGTTAGCTTCACGTAATTTTTCTAAGATAGCTCCCAAAGTTTTAGGTAAGACATCTTTAATTCTTACATGCCCTCGTGTCATTGCCGTTGCAACTAAATAAGTACCCGCTTCGATACGATCCGGTAAAATGCGATAACAATTACCACCTGGTAGACGATCAACACCATTGATGACAATGGTGTCTGTTCCTGCCCCAGAAATTCGCGCTCCCATCTTATTGAGAAAGTTGGCTAGATCTTGAATCTCTGGTTCACAAGCCGCATTATGAATAACAGTTTGACCTTCAGCTAAGGTAGCTGCCATCATCAGATTTTCAGTTCCAGTAACAGTAATTTTCCCTAAATTTAATGAAGCCCCTCTCAAACGTCCATTGATACTAGCCCGAATAAATCCGTTTACTAATTTAATATCTGCCCCCAAGGCACGCATACCTTTAATGTGTACATCTACTGGACGCGAACCAATAGCACATCCTCCCGGAAATGAAACTTCCGCTTTACCAAATCGAGATAATAAAGGGCCTAATACAAGAATGGATGCACGCATGGTCTTTACAAGTTCATAAGAGGCATGGACGTTTTGAATTTCTGAACAGTCAATCTCGATGTCCATACGCTCATCCACCATAATTTGTGCTCCCATTCGTCCCAACAATGCAATCATGGTCGTCACATCGTTAAGATGAGGAATATTACCCAAAGTGACGGGTTCTTCGATGAGCAACGATGCTGCTAAAATCGGAAGGACAGCGTTTTTAGCACCCGATATGCGTATTGAACCATTTAAAGGTACACCACCAACAATAATGAGTTTATCCACGGCTTTTCATCCCTAGCTCTTCTAACCATGCCTCGCACACTTTAGTAATCACTTGCAACATAGAAGAAGCACTTGATGAAACGAATGAGCGTTCCAAGACGCTGCTGCTTTGCACGCCGCATACAGGAAGTTCATGAATAAAATAAGTACTGTTACAATGATCGCGACGGCTCGGAAATAAACGATAATATCCCACTGCTTATCAACCCAGTGATCGCCATTTTCCCAAAAAGCTAAAGTCGTTTTAAAATTAATCGTTCCGCTTATCAAAAACATAACCAATTTCATTTAGACCTTTGCTTGTAAGCAATTAGCCATTTCAACAAAGCGGTTACTCCACCTTGAGGAAGAGTTTGCATACAAAGAACAGTAGCTCTTTGTATGAGGCTGATTCCCTTTTCGATGCCGAAATCATAAATTTTCCATTGGTCCCCATTTAAACTATAGCTAATTGGAATTCGTTGACTATTGCGGCGAACAATCACGCTATTGTTTGTCGCTATCGTTTGGCGCTCAATATAGAGCTGCACACGATCACCATCATGGGAAGTTATGATGGACGAGTAGTTGGCAATCAACAATTTTTCAAATTTACGAATAAATCGTTTACACTGAGAGAGAGGGTTCGTACTTTGGCAATAAAGGCGATCCACTACTACCCCTACCACGCGGTATAAACCGATCGTTAGTGCGAGCTCTTGATACTTAGTTCGACTAGGTAACTGCAGTTCTTTCTTTAATTCGATTTGATGTTTCTTCAAATAAACAATCATTTTATTCACGACATGTAACAAAGTAATCGGAGAATTATCTGCTAATACAACCTTTCTTATAAAGAAAAGTATGATAAAAACAATTGACTTAAAGAAAGGTTTTGAAAGCTGCATAATTATCTATCTCCCTACTTTGCTTTATAAAGAATGTTCCAATTAAATTTTCTAAAATCAAGCCGAGTGCGTAATTTTAATACGATCACCATTTTAAATCCGTAGTTTTAATCCCGGGACCAATTCAATGTGATTTGAGCCCCAATGCTCCTTAGGATGAAAATTAAAGCTAAAAGTATTTTGAGTAAATTATTTATTTTTTTATTTTAAGCCGTAGTATCACTAAAGTCAGAAAGTTTACCCAAATACATTTTCATCATATGGCTAACTACCACTCAAGAAACAACTACGGGCGCAAGCATACGTATTTCAAATTACCAATATTGTCACTCAGTGATTGTCGTGTAACAATTTTCTCGATTAGTAAATCAAGTCTGCTCACTTTAATCTGCTACTAACGCTAAAAAACCAGCGACTACAAAAACTTCTACTATAAATTCAATCATTTGGTAATATACTACTTCCTTCACATCACGATGGCTGCACGGCTTATTCCGCAGCATTGAGTTAAGTATAATAGCCTCTTACATGACAATACACGTAATCACGATATTAAAAACGACGCTTTTAATCCCCCACTTTTAAAATATCTATTCGAAAGATTGAACAACCGTCTACATTAAATGTCTATTGCAAAGCTATTAAAAGAGCTATTAAATTAAATAAAAGTTTCAATACTGCTTGGTTGTCATTAAACATCAAACTCTGACTAAAAATACGGCATAATCACCTATCATAAGCGGGTCTTACTGTCATTGTTTCCATACAATCCAATTGAATTTAGCCTGCGTAAAACCATTTCGGCAGTTAATACAGAACGACAGACGCGTGTGGCAGCCCTAAAATTGCTCGATGTTTTGTTATGTTTTGTTGCTGACAAGAATGAAAGACAACACACCACACTGCTTATATGTAGTCACAATTAAAATTCCTTTTATAATCATTTATATAATAACGAATAGAGGGATCCCTCTATTCGTTATTATATAAATGAATCATGATAACAATCACACTCGATAAATTTAACAGGTTATTTAAAGTTGCAAATTAATTTTAGCAGCACAACAACGGTAATTAGAATACTAACCTGTTATCGAGAGGATTTAACATAATCTATGTGTCAACTCCACGCATCCGTGCTTGCCGCTTGCCGTTCATGTTTTAACCGAAAAAGATAAGCGCTACTCGCAATCCTCCTATACAAAACTTTTAGTTGCATTAAGAGGAAATCGTGAATCATATCTTTTGGGAGGAGGTAGGTATTTTTCCGAGAAGAAACAGCGACACTTTCTAAAACAGCATTACCAATCTTTTACAACGCACTTGATTCAGTTTGCGTTGTGAGAGCAAATTAGTTTCAGCATCATCGCATCGTCGATTCAATGAGTTTTGGTCAGTTTAATCTGCATTAAGAAAGAAAAACTTTACTGCTACTACAAATATATATGCCTCATGATAGCGTCAACTTACCCCCCCGTATAATAGATGATTAATAATAAAAAATAACTCTATCTTCTTAAAAATAATTAGGGTTACATACATTAAACTATATTCATAAACACAGTGACTCATTAAACAAGTTTGCCTATACTATCCAAACTAGCGGTCCGTAGATAACGAGCTTTAGTATCTAAAAAGGGTTCGTCAGTCGGGGGGCTTACACCGAAATTCATGCGGCAACTTAAGTAAATTTATGGCAGATAGCGCAAATTTTTACACGCTGGGTAAAGTAGTGATTGCAACTGAACTTCGGGCAATTCGGTCTTTACAAGACCGAATTGATGAAAAGTTTGTCACTGCTTGCAAAACTATACTTAATTGCAAAGGTCGAGTAGTTATTCTTGGGATAGGAAAATCAGGGCATATAGGTCGGAAAATTGCATCCACACTTGCTAGTACTGGCACACCGTCATTTTACATACATCCCAGTGAAGCAAGCCATGGTGATATTGGAATGATAACCGTGCAGGATCTAGCGTTAGTTATTTCCTATTCTGGCGAAACTCCAGAAGTCATCAATATCCTTCCTACTATTAAGCGTTTAGGCATCCCCTTGATTGCTTTTACTGGAAAAAGCCACTCCAATTTGGGACGGGTTGCCAATATCATCATTGACATTAGTGTGAAAGAGGAAGCTTGCCCTTTAGGTTTAGCTCCAACCTCTAGCACCACTGCTACCCTAGTCATGGGAGACGCCCTAGCTATCTCTCTGCTGGAAGCTAGAGGATTTACAATCGATGATTTTGCGCGTATCCATCCGGGTGGATCGTTAGGTCGACGTCTTTTGCTGAATATCAATGATCTTATGCATTCTCGAGATTATATGCCAATGGTAAAATCTGACTGCCTGCTTGATGAAGCGCTGGTTGAAATTACCCGAAAGAGCTTAGGAATGACAGCAGTAATAGCCGATAACGGTCATTTATTAGGTGTTTTTACGGATGGTGACTTACGTCGAGCTTTAGATAAGGGTTATGATATCCACAGAACACCAATCAAAGAAGTCATGACTAAAAATAGTATCACCATCCCACCAAAATTATTAGCTACAGAAGCCCTTAAAATCATGCAAGAATATAAAGTTACTTCTTTAGTAGTAGTTGACGATGAACGTTATCCTCTAGGCGTTATCCATATGCATGATCTTCTACGAGCGGGAATTATTTAAAAGATTTTCTTGCAGGATAACTTTATTAACTATTAATTTTCGATGCGAATGTCGTATTGACAGATTGGAGACTTTTAATATGCTTTGGATAGAGAATCACCCGTTATTTAAATTTGGTTATGCATTAAATAACTGCCATACACCAGGATTGACGTTTTTATCACCACAAGTTATGCAAACGAAGCCTCTTACTCCGCAGAGCGACTGAAATTAGGTATTCGATACATTTATTGTCGCATTCGAGACCGAACGAAAACGAAGTTGCTTAAATAAGGTAGGGTGATGACCTTCCGATTCATCTGTCATTACATTTTACGTATCTTATATTACTGTTTTTAATGGGGTCTTCCGAAGTTAGGCTAAATCCAATTGGAAAGCGAAAAATTAAGTGGTGAGAGATCTTATAATTTTACGATTCTTTCTCTGTGTATGGAAGGTATTAACCTAAAGGAGGACAACGTATGAGTAAAAACGTCAAATTAAGTATTTTATTAATTGTGCTAGTATGTCTCAGTATCTCCTTTATGTTACGTAATGTACCCCACCATCATTCCACTGCAAAACAGCAATTAGATCATCAACCAGATGCGTTCATGCATAATGTCAGTTATTTTCAATACGATTATCAAGGTCTGTTACATAGTTATCTCAATACCCCTTTGATCGTACATTATCCGTGGGAAGATTCTTCTTACTTTAACCATCCGTATTATCTAATTTACACAGATAAGCGAGTGCCTTGGACAGTCGTGGCTAATCAAGGAAAAAGTCAAGGAGGAATCCGACAGGTCTATTTGTGGGATCATGTAAAAATCCATGCATCTCAACAATCCACGGAACCCGAAACTACTATCATCACTCGCACCTTAACAATTTTCCCTAATCGTTTTTTCGCTAAAACCGACAAAGACGTAATCATCACTCGACCTAATGTCACTATGAAAGCGGCTGGTATGAATGCTGATTTGAAAAAAGGGATAGTCCATTTGCTTTCTCATTCCATAGGCATCTATGAAGCTAACCAGCCTCAAAAGCAGCAGAAAAAGGTAAGAACAAAAAATTTTTAAAACTGACATTTCTAATATATATTTCCTAGTTTAAGTATGAGATCCTATTAATCTAAAATAAAATATCTCCGCCGGTTTACATATCTGATATAATAGCAGAAAGTGTTGTAGCTTCGACACACTCCACTAAAAAAGTAGAACCCAAGGTAAAATTGAACCTTAACAATGACAGCAACCTTAAACGCCAAACAATTACAAAAACATTACAAATCTCGACGGGTAGTGAAAGATGTTTCCTTATCTATTAGCAATGAAGTCGTTGGTTTGCTAGGGCCAAACGGGGCCGGAAAAACTACAAGCTTTTATATGATCGTAGGACTCGTCACACCTGATAGTGGTGAAGTTTATTTAAACGACCAAAATATCAGTCTATGTCCCATACACAAGCGTGCTCGTCTAGGTATTGGTTATCTTCCTCAGGAAACTTCCATCTTCAGAAAATTATCTGTCGCCAATAACATCATGGCTATTCTTGAATTACGGAACGATTTATCAAAACAACAGCGTCAGAAAAAGTGTGAATCTTTAATGCAAGAATTTCATATCGGCCATTTACGTGATATTCTCGGGTACAGTTTATCTGGCGGTGAAAAACGTCGTGTCGAAATTGCGCGAGCGTTGGCAATGGATCCCAAATTTATCCTGTTAGATGAACCTTTTGCAAGCATTGATCCCATTTCAGTCATTGACATCAAACGAATCATTATTCACTTACGGGAGCGTGGAATCGGGGTTTTAGTTACTGACCATAATGTGCGGGAAACGCTCGATATATGTCAGCGTGCCTATATTGTAAATGAAGGCAGCATTATCGCCTCCGGCACTCCGCATGAAATATTAAACAACCAAAATGTCAGAAAGGTTTATTTGGGAGAAGAATTTAATTTGTAAATTTGGCATCGTCTATATTTTTTTAGAAATGACTATTACTATAATTTTTATGGTCTTAATGACTGGTAAAGGCTTAGATATTTCATCCGGTTTGTGCGAATTAACTGAAAAAAAATTGCAACGTATAAAAACTTCATCCTGATGAAATTATCAATATTCACATCACTTTTCATGTCAATAAAACCGACAGATTGCCGATGTTAATCTTAAACTGCCTGGTGGCACTATTAACGCACACGCGGAGTCTGATGATATGTATAAACAACGGTGATTTTAATGAATAAAATAAACGCAACTAGCAAAATATAAAGCAAAAAAAGGTGATTACCGTTGATGTCGTTATCAACAAGCCTCGAACAAGGTCTGTAACATTTGCAACAAAAAACATTGCACGCCAATTTACTTGTCATCGATAGATTAGGCGTTTTAATTACGGGGGAATCAAACATTGGAAAGAGTGAGTTAACATTAGCTTTGCTTGATCGAGGTCATCAATTAGTCTGTGATGACGTAGTGGATATCATTCAAAAAAATAATAAGTTAATTGGCAGTTGCCCTGCGGTTACCAACGGGTACGTTTTAATTTCCGGTATTGGTATTATCGATGTATCGCAACTTTTCGGTTTAGATGCTGTAGTTATGCAACATGAAATTCATTTATCTATTGCTCTGGTGAACCCAGAAAACGAGCCACCTATTGAGGATCCGCTAAGTCCAATTTATCAAAATGAAATCATTTTAGGTGTGACATTACCAAAAATTATTTTTCCTGTTTATGCTGGAAGAAGTTTGCCACTTTTAATTGAAGCCTTGCTTCATAGTCATCAATTAAGGAGGCATGGCTGTGATCCCAGCGCTAATTTCAACATCCGTTTGCAAAAAGTAAAAAACAGGCATGATTCGTAAAAAACTTAAAATCGTTAATAAATTAGGACTCCACGCCCGTGCGGCTATTAAACTCACCAATTTAGCTTCGCGATATCGAAGCAAAATCTTCATTCACTTCAATAACCGTGACACCAACGCTAGGAGCATCCTCGGCCTCATGGTTCTAGCTGCCAACAAAGGTTCCGAAATCGAGCTCGCTGCTACTGGTGATGATGAAAAAGAAGCTACCGAAGCAATTGAAGCGCTAATCAACAACAAGTTTGGCGAAGAAGAGTAGATTAATTTAATTTTCTTCCTTAAAGGCAAGGATGACCTCAATAGCTTAAAACCTCAGTGAATTTTACTTACTGAATCACTGAATCACATGCCAACTGTGCAGTGTGTTTGATAAGGAATAAAGGGCTTCTTTTCCTTTATACTACGGAGTGGGGGTGAAAATTAACATGGCACAGGCATATTTCCTTATAGCGCTTTGTAGATTAATCTTTTGTAATTTCGATGCGTTGCTCTGCAATAACTTACTGATCTCGCAGATCTTTCAGAAGAGACGATTTTGCTTTCCGGGAAAAACAATTTTTATTGATGAAATAGCGAAAATACGGATGGCAGCATCTTCTCTTACAGGATCGAGTGCTAGAAAATTGAAATATGGGCTAGAGTAAATTTATTAGCTGGTGCCCTTAGCACTGTTATTTGTCGTTTAGAAGATTGCCATTGGATTTTACTTTAACTGTTTTAAAACACGTGAAGCCAGAGCCTGTTAAATACTAAATTTTATTTAGTAACCAGATTGAAGAAACTTTAAAAAACTATTTAAAAGAAGAAGTATAAAAAAAGTTTAATCAGAAAGATCAATAGTATTATAGGGAAAATATAGGTATTTTGTCCTTTCCTTAGAAGATTGATTAATGAATTTTTATTAGATTTTTCCCTAGATTTTGATAATTTATTATGCATCACACAACTATAACGGATTTCTCAATTTTTATTTTACCTTTATTATCGTCAGACTCCTAAGCTAATTAAAAGCTTAACAGTATCTATGCCTATATTTCTTGCTGATTTAATTGAAGGTATTTTCTCATCTTCATCTTTAAGGTTTATCTGCTAATTCAGCAGCGAGAGAAAAAGACTTTATAGATGTTATGTTGATACACATAATATTTCCTTGTCTCAACGATATACTCTTGAACCATAAGAACGCCCTTTAACGGCGAGCTTCCTAATAGGTCCAGTGTAAATGAGTTTTCCGTTTAACGAAACATTAAATTTCAATTATTTTTCATAATGTTAAGGCATATGATGATTTTTGATAATTGGATGATTGCATCTATCAAGCACTGCATTTTTAAGTTTAGTTTTCATAAAACAACATACACTCTCATCTTACCAAGCTTAATTGTGGTGATGGATGTCTGTTTTTAAATTTTTCGTGCATAAAAGAGCTACACTAAAAGAGCTACCTAGGTGCCCTGTGGTAGCGCGTCTTCTTAGGGAAGCGTTTACATTCATTTCTCACTAAACTTTAGAGATTACTGTGATTAGGAGATAAGAAAGCTCCCAATAGGATCCTCTTGCGCGAATTGAGAAATCGCATAAGATTTTTAAAAGCGGTTTTTTAGCTTTTAAAAACTTGGAGTGCTCACGGCCGGCACGATTTCTAGGGTTTTTAATCTCCGCGGCGTATGGGGCATCATTAAACAAACGACACAATAACGACCCAATATGGTACCAATTTCAATTTCATGAACGCGTCTTTATTTAATCAAGTAGCACAACATATTATATTGTAATTGTTCTTATTGCTTTGCGTTTTCACTGCAGGCTCTTTAATAGGTGTATGAATTTCTGGGATATGAGTAGTTAACCCTAATTCAAATACCTGATCAATCCATTTGACAGGATGAATTTTTAATTCATGTGTGACGATCGCTGGAATTTCTTTTAAATCTAGCTTATTTTCTTCCGGGATAATGACATGCTTAATATTCCCTCTGAGCGCCGCCAATAATTTTTCTTTTAACCCACCTATGGGTAATACTTCTCCGCGTAAAGTAATTTCACCTGTCATAGCGATATCAGCTCGAACAGGAATTCGAGTAATGGCTGAAACTAACGCCATGCACATGCCAATACCAGCGCTAGGCCCATCTTTAGGTGTTGCTCCCTCTGGGACATGAATATGAAAATCATGTAATTGAAAATAATCTTCAGCAACACCCATCATTGCTACACGGCTTCGGACTACCGTAGTCGCAGCATGGATAGATTCCTGCATCACATTACCTAATCTCCCTGTATGTAATGATTTCCCTTTGCCAGGCATCACTTGTGCTTCGATGGTTAACAACTCCCCACCAAATTCTGTCCAAGCCAAGCCAGTTACTTGTCCCACTTGATCTTTTTCTTCAGCCAAGCCAAATCGATATCGTTTAACCCCTAAATATTTTTCAAGATTACGAACTGTAATTTTGCGTTGCTTAACCGCTTTTTCTTTTCCGCTTCGTTTAGAGGTTTCTTTTGTAGTTAAGATTTCTTTAACTACTTTTCTACATAGCTTGGCGATTTCCCGTTCTAAAGCACGAACACCTGATTCTCTCGTGTAATAACGAATCAATGCGCAAATAGCACCATCTGAAATATGAATTTCTTGGCTCTTTAATCCAGTTTGTTTGAGTTGCCGTGAGATTAAATAACGTTTTGCAATATTTAATTTTTCTGCTTCTGTATAACCTGCTAATCGAATAACTTCCATCCTATCTAACAAAGGCAGCGGCATATCCATGGAATTCGCCGTTGCAATAAACATGACGTCCGATAAATCATAATCAACTTCTAAATAATGATCGTTAAAAGCGTGATTTTGTTCTGGGTCTAATACTTCTAAAAGTGCCGAAGCTGGATCACCACGAAAATCCATGGCCATTTTATCTACTTCATCCAACATAAATAGTGGATTACGCACACCTGCCTTCGCCATTTTTTGAATGATTTTTCCTGGCAAAGCACCAATATAAGTACGGCGATGCCCTCGAATTTCAGCTTCATCACGAATACCGCCCAATGAAATGCGAACGAACTGTCGAGCGGTAGCATTTGCAATAGATTGGCCAAGCGAAGTTTTACCTACACCGGGTGGACCTACTAAGCATAAAATAGGACCCTTTAATTTTCGTACGCGTTTTTGGACGGCTAAATATTCGAGAATTCGTTGTTTGACCTCTTCTAAGCCGTAATGGTCAGCTTCCAAAATTTCTTCTGCCTGTTTTAGATTTTGACTAATTTTAGCGCATTTTTTCCATGGAACCTGTAACAACCAATCTAGATAATTGCGACTGACTGTTGCTTCAGCGGACATCGACGGCATCATTTTTAATTTGTTTAACTCCACCATCGCTTTTTCTTTAGCTTCTTCCGACATGCCAGCTTTTTGAATCTTCTCGAGCAATTGTTTCTGTTCATCAACAGGGCTACCTTCTTCCAATTCGCCTAGCTCTTGCTGAATCGCTTTAATTTTTTCGCTTAAGTAATATTGGCGTTGACTTTTCTCTACTTGTTGTCGAACACGCCCTTGCACTCGTTTCTCTATTTCGATTAAATCCAGCTCCTGCTTTAAAAGCATTTGCAACAGTTCCAGCTGTTTTTGAATTTCAATAGCTTCTAGAATTTTTTGGCGCGAGTCTAATTTAATCGTCATATGAGCGGCGATAATGTCTGCCAAACGTTCCGGATCTTCAATATTCGCCAACGACGGCAGTAACTCAGGAGGAATTTTCTTATTAATTTTTATTAATTGTTCAAATTGATCTAACACCGAACGCATTAAAACTTTAATTTCAGTTTTATCGGTTTCACCTTTTTGTTCTTTTAACAATTCAATTTTGGCAGAGAGAAATTCTTTTTTATGGAGTTGAATTAATTTCGCTCGCCTTGATCCTTCAACTAATACCTTAATTGTCCCATCAGGTAACCGTAATAATTGTAAGATAACAACCACTGTTCCAATTTCATAAAGATCCTTTTGAGTAGGCGAATCGTTACCGGGATCTCGTTGCGCAATTAAAAAATCCGTTTGTCACTTTCCATCGCCACTTCAAGCGCCTTAACCGACTCCGCACGGCCAACGAATAAAGGAATTACCATATGTGGAAAAACGACAACATCCCGCAAAGGCAATAATGGTAATTCAATTTTCTTCTCTGCTTGTTCAGCCATGAGGCATCCTTAATTATTAATTACTCTTGGGCCACTTTGCGAGAGACTTTTTCATTCTCATAAATAAATAACGGGGATGAAACTTGATCAATGACTCCTGCGTCAATAACCACTTTTTTCAACCCAGCCACGGTAGGAAGCTCATACATTAAATCTAATAGCGTGTGCTCCACAATCGAACGCAATCCGCGCGCACCCGTTTTTCGTTGAATAGCCCGTTTAGCGATCTGTCGTAATGCATCTTCGCGAAAATCAATCTCTACACCTTCCAATTGAAACAATTTATGATATTGCTTAGCCAACGCATTTTTAGGCTCAGTTAATATACGTATTAGAGCGCCTTCATTCAATTCTTCCAGTGTTGCAATTACAGGCAAACGTCCCACAAATTCGGGAATGAGACCATATTTGATTAAATCTTCTGGTTCCGTTTGTCTAATCAACTCAGAGGCACTCGCAGAGTCTTCTTGAGAACGAACTTGTGCCGCAAAACCAATCCCACTTCTGTCAGTCCTACGCTGAATGACCTTATATAAATCAGCAAATGCACCACCACAAATAAACAGAATATTTGAAGTATCCACTTGCAGATATTCTTGTTGCGGATGTTTTCGGCCACCTTGCGGAGGAATTGACGCTACAGTACCTTCAATAAGTTTTAATAAGGCCTGCTGTACGCCTTCACCTGATACGTCCCTAGTTAATGATGGGCTATCCGTTTTACGGGCAATTTTGTCAATTTCATCAATATAAATGATTCCTGTTTTTGCTTTTTCGACATCATAATTACATCTTTGCAATAGTTTTTGAACGATATTTTCAACGTCTTCACCTACGTATCCTGCTTCAGTTAAAGTAGTAGCATCCGCCATAGCAAAAGGTACATTTAATATTTTTGCTAACGTCTGCGCCAATAAGGTTTTTCCAGAGCCAGTCGGACCAATTAATAAAATGTTGCTTTTACTGACTTCGACGTCATTGTTAATTTTAATTTGGCTGCTAAGCCGCTTATAATGATTATAAACTGCTACTGAGAGAACTTTTTTCGCAAAATCCTGACCAATGACATATTGATCTAACATACAATGAATTTCCGGGGGCGTTGATAATTTTTTCTGAGTTTCGATTGCTTGGGCAATTTCTTCCTCACGAATAATGTCATTACATAAGTCCACACACTCGTTACAAACAAAAACGGCTGGACCTGCAATTAACTTACGAACCTGATGTTGGCTTTTCCCACAGAACGAACAATGTAAAATTTGTGATTTTTCAGCGCTCATCAACTACCTCTTGTATTTTATGGGGATTACTTTTTCTCATTTCAATACTTAACCGCTCTGTAAATATAGAATCAATTAATCCATAATCCCGAGCTTCTTCTGGTGTTAAGAAATAATCCCGATTGGTATCTTTTTCAATTTGTTCAATTGTTTTTCCCGTGTGTTTAGCTAGGATCTGGTTCAGCTGGTTACTTATCTGTTGGGTTTGTTTAGCATGAATTTGAATATCCGTCCCCTGACCTTGATAGCCACCCAAAACTTGGTGAATCATGACAGAAGAATGGGGAAGGCAATGTCGCTTTCCTTTTGTTCCGCCAGCTAATAATAGTGCCCCTGCGCTGGCGGCTTGACCGAAACATAAGGTACGAACATCTGGCTTAATGAACTGTATAGTATCATAGATAGCCATCGCCGATGTCACTGCCCCACCAGGTGAATTTATATATAGGTTAATGTCTTTATTAGGATTTTCGGACTCCAGAAATAATATCTGTGCGATAACTAAGTTTGCCATGTGGTCTTCTACCTGACCAACAAGAAAGATAATCCGGTCTTTCAAAAGTCGGGAATAAATATCATAAGCTCGCTCACCTCGCGATGTCTGCTCAATCACCATAGGAACTAAAAAACTCATTATTGTCTTGCCTTTTATTGTGATTATCGAACTACATTTTATAGGACATCGCTTTATCTTTGACTCCAAACTGTCTCAAAAATTTGTACCGCTTGACTTTCAAGAAAAACCGACAATCTCCATGGGCGAAATTTTTGCGATTAATGTGATTTTATTATAATACCAGGAAATCGCTTTTTCTGGCTTGTAGCAAGCCCCTGTAATTCCTTCCACTCGGCTCCTCGGACTGTATCAGGATCTACTCCAATTTTATACTCTTTCATTACTTCAACTAACAATAATTCTATAAGATAACCAGTTTCTTTGACTGTTCTTTAAGTAAATCTCTGGGTAATTAATTTTTGCATCTAACCTGACGGGATTTCGTTTTACCATAATCCCTTCTTCAAAGTTTGGCAATCATACATTCTGAACTAAGCTCAAATCAAAATATTATCCATCTTACTCAAAAGATTTCCCATCCATACAGTCTTCGAAATGATAAATACAGAATCATCATTATCTATGTGCTCCGCAGTCTCAACTTCGAGTGAGTGAGGCTTAATCTGCGAATAAGAGTCATAATTAACGATATTCGATTGGTTTTCTTCGAAGAACTTCTTTCATCATCTCAATCCACGGAACTTCGGTGATTTGTAATTGACATACTTTTTCCTAATATGCGTATGTCGAAGCCCAATTACATAAGGCCGTCCCTACTCCTGAAGATAAGTTTAGGTTTGAGTGATTTTTTAGTATCAGAAACCCTACCAGTAATTCTGTGCTATCCTAGCGGTTTTTCCTAGGCATATAGGTTTTCTAACCTCATCTCAGACCACATAACATAACGGTCAAATTGTTGCTGTAATCTCCCTGTTTTCTAGAAACCACGTTTATAATTTTCCATACTCTTTTTCATGATGCGAGAGGAGAGACTCGAACTCTCACAGGGCAACCTACTGGAACCTAAATCCAGCGCGTCTACCAATTCCGCCACTCTCGCCATTATTTCACATATTGAGGACTCTATTGAACACTAAATACCATAGTGACTCAACCCATGGCTATTGCCAAAATTTGTGCTATTGAGAAGTCCATCACCCTATCGTGACCTTCTATGTGCAACGAAAGGCTATTTTCAATGTTTTTTCTTAGTTATCGACGTCTTCTCAGAATCCCTTGTGCATTACTTGCCATGAAATTGTTTTATAGATAAATTTTATCTTTGCAGACTAGCATTTTTACATCCTGTGATTGTAAACACTGATCCTGCTTTAATATTTCTTTTTATTTTTTACAGATTTTCAAATTTCGATAATTATACAAACTGTCAGGTATAAAAATAATAGAATTTCCCATTTTAGAAGCGAGCACTCCGACTGCTTTAATTTGAGTTATTATATGTATTTCGCAATTTCTTTTAAATATGAAACATAAACTATCAGTGAAACGATTGTCTAGATGGCATGAAAAATTTACATAAAAGGCAATCTTCTGTCTGTTTATTGCTTTTGATTGTGCCTTAATAATAGTTAGCTTTTAAACATGGTGTTCAGGCGCAATGTCAGGTCGTTGATTTTGTGATCTGCGGTGATGGAGACTGTTAGTACTAGGGGATTAGTGTTTATTACGGAGATTTTATCAATCCTGCTAAAGCTTTGCGTATAACGATAGAAGAACGAATTTAATGCAAATGGAGATAGAGAAGAGGGCGCTTTCAGAATTAGGTGTCATTTTAGCAATCGCAATCTTACTGCGTGCGCTAACGCAATGATAACGAACGAATAGATGCGCATAAAAGACTGATAACTTGAAAACACTATAAAACTATCAATTGAGGTTGTGCGGTACGGATACAAAAAATACTATTTCACGCGGCAATAAAATAGATTCTGTGGAAGCTTATCGTAAGCAAAACTTTTAACAGAAGATATGCTTTACTTCATTTTTTTATCTTAGCAAAAAATTTGATCTTATTCTATCTGTGCTTATTTTCATCTTGATTACTCTGATTGCTCTTTTCATAATTGCATTGACTGTTTTATAAAAAATGATAAATTACATCGAATATTTTGAAATAAAAATAAAAAAATTGAATCCATCAGATTTATTATCGACGATAGAAAAATATTTTAATTTCAGTATGTTGACACTAGTTAATCTATAGTGGGATTTTCCAAAAAAGTGCGATCGTTAAAATATATCAAAAATCTAAGTAGAAATACACGATCTAGAAGTTGCCAAAGCTAATGAGAGAATCTTATAGGCTAATTTCGCTGCTAAAAAATCGCAACTATGAAAATTTAGGATGGGCGCGAGTTCATTGATATCAGCGCCTACAATAGTTCCCACCTTACTTGCCGCTGTAATAATTTCCTGGACTTCATCCCAAAACAAACCATTCGGTTCTGGAGTTCCTGTTGCTGGCATTAAACTAGCATCAAATCCATCGACATCAAAAGTGAGGTAAATTGGCCGATTTTTCAAATGAGAAACCATTTTATTTATACGCCAGGATTTTTTATCCTTAGCCCAATAAATATGAATACGGTTACGATTTTCCTCTAAAAAGGAATTTCTTCTGCTGAAATGTTGCGAATACCCACCGAAACAACCTCAACATTCAGATGATCCAAACAGCGCCTAATCGCGGAAGCGTGTGAATAATGTTCCCCATTATAACCATCACGCAAATCAGCATGTGCATCAAAATGTAAAATGACCAGATTTTCGTACCTTTTAACAAAAGGCCGAATAGAGCCTGCAGTGATAGAATGTTCTCCACCAAAAACAAAAGGAAATTTTTTGTCGTCGAGTACTCGCTCCACTAATTTTTCTAGTTGTTTTAATGCTTGCAGTATATTACTTTCAATCGCCGGCTCTTCAAGCGTGACAACATTAATGCAGCGATAGGGTTCATACCAAAGCGTTTCATCAAATAATTCTACTTCGTGAGAAGCCTTAATCATTGCCTCGGGCCCTTTAGCGGTGCCACCACCATAACTGACAGAACGCTCAAGCCCAAAAGGAATGACCACTGATTTCGCGTTTTCATAACTCACTGAATTTTTAGAATCAAGTCCCAAAAATGCTTCTTCAGGGGACAGGCATTTCACTATTTAGTCCCAAATAATTGAGTATAATGACGACGTGGACGATTTTTCCAATAGCCACGATGATAAGCATCGCTTGCTAAAATCGGTAATACAGAAGTGGCCTCAGCGTAGACCATCTGTTCATAAGCGACATCCACTTTTCCCCAAGAACAAGCTTCTTTCAGCGTTGAACTAGAGCATGCACCATCTCGCACATCTGCGACAGTAATTTGGATAGCATATTTGTAAGTGTCAGTTTCTTTTCCAATCATTTCTGCACAAATAACAGTATCTTGCGCGAAATTTTTAGGTACGCCGCCACCAATTATCAATAAACCTGTTGTACCTGATTTGATTTTAATATCGGTTAATTCACGAAAGTCACGAATCGCGTCAATAGTCAAATGGTGATCCGGATTTTTCACTTGATGCAACACTAATCCAAAACCTGCCGAAGAATCAGTAAAAGCAGGACAAAAAATCGGAACATCATGCTCATACGCAAGTTGCACTAATGATTCTTGTTTTTTAGCGTTTCCCTTTGTAAGATACACCCCCATCTCGCGAATAAATTCTCGAGAACTGTAAGGACGTGGTGAAAGGCTATTGGCAATTTCGTAAATGGTATGATCACAGCGTTTCAAATCTTCTTCGTCAATATAAGTGTCATAAATTCGATCAATATATAATTCACGCAGTTGTCGATCATCTGATGATAGAGTGCCCTGATAATGCCGAAAGCCCAACGCCTCAAAAAATCCATATCTACAATGCTTGCACCCGTTGCAACAACGGCATCTATCATGTTGTATTTCACCATATCTGCATAAAGTTTCATACAGCCACCTGCCGACGTAGAACCCGCAATCGTCAGAATAATGCTGCATTCTTTATCTTGCAGCATTTGATTAAAAATACGGGCTGCTCTTGCAAGATCGCGCGATGTAAAAGACATATGATCCATCGCGTCGATCAAAGGACGCGCATCAAAACGCGTGATGCTAATATGTTCAACAGCTTGTTGCAATAGTTTTTCTTTTAAAGAAGAAGGCATTGGCAAAGTTTGACTTTTCATCAGCGTTCCTTAGGGTTAATTGTTTTAAGCAGCAATAACTTCTAACGGCTCATGTGTGATATAATCATCCGAATACATCGTCATCAGCGGTTCATCTGAAACCATGACAACACTTTCTCTTTGCTTGAAGCCGTTAAATTCAGTTGATAGTGTTCTGCCATATGCTCCGATTTGGCCAATCTCAATGTAATCCCCTGCTGTTATGTCATTGGGTAAATAAAATGGACCTTTCATGTAATCTAGAGAATCGCACGTGGGACCATAAAAACTGAATGGCAAGAGATCAACAGTTGCCGTGGGATTGGGCCGTACTAAGTGCACCGGAAAAATAAAATGCGGAATTCCAGCATCGAAAAGACTACCATAAGTACCATCATTAATGTAGAGCATATTGTCTTTTCTAAGCTCTACATTAACAATCACTGACGTACTTTCTGCTACCAACGAGCGACCCGGCTCGCACAGTAATTGAATGTGCGGGTGCCTCCCAACCACTTTAGCTAACTCAGAATGAATCGCATCAAAATAAACAGACAATGTGGGCGGAATCATTCCTGGGTAAATCGAAGGAAATCCACCGCCCACATTAAAAAATTCAACATCCACTCTGGCTTCGTTGATGACTTTATCTGCCATTCGAATCGCGATGCGGTACGCATCCGGATGCATACATTGTGAACCTACATGAAATGTAACGCCAAGTTTATAAGCTACTTTGCGGACCTGTTTTAATAGCGCAGGGGCTTCGTGCAAATCAACACCAAATTTTTCTGCGAGATTAAACTCAGCAAAAGTGTTGGGAATTGCCAACCGCAAATAAAGACAAAGATCTTTTGCATGCTCAGTAGAACGCAAAATTTTATCCAGCTCATCCACGCAATCTAAAGAGAAATGACGAACCCCGTATTCGAAATACGACTTTCGAACCGCACGAGGAGATTTCACGGGATGCATAAAATAAAGCTCAGAGTTTGGAACATACTCTTTAATAACACGAATTTCTTCGTAAGAAGCAACATCAAATGCAGTAACTCCTTGTGCATGAATAGCTTGAATTACGTGTTTTTCGGGATTGGTTTTAACGGCATACAAAACTTGTCCGTTGAATTTAGTGTAGAAGTAACTGACGGCGCGATTTAAAGTAATTGGCCTAAAAGCAAAAACAGGCTCCATAGGCCTGCTCTCAGCGATGGAAGCGATAGTTTGAAGTTTCATCTGTGCATATAAAACCTTGTTTTATAAAATAGCCAATATTTTCGCTTATCAGTATATCAGATCTAGTCTAATGTCAATTAAAATATCATCTTTCTGTTCTCCGTTATTTTCTTGCGAAGATGATTTGACATAATCAAATCATCTTCGCAAGGAAAATAGTAACGATGTTGTTGGTTGACCTAAGTCCGTTAACAGTTTTTAATATTATAAGCTTATAAGCACGTGCTAGGAAATTTCGTACTACAGAAGGTGTATCGATCTTCAAAAGCATTGATGAACCCAGCTCAGTAAGAAGAGTTTCAGTAAATCCTTGCTCTGTCATTAAAACGATCTCCCCTATCTGAAATGCAAAGACGCAATCGATAATCTGAGCTGAATCAAAAAATATAGCTAGTAGAGTTACTTCTAGATAGTAATAATCTCAGTAAATGAAAGAAAGTTGTTCCGAAACGTAAATCATTTTCTCAGCACTCTACGAATTAAAACTAAATTAGGGCTGTTTAATTAATTAATGGTATTCCGAAAATCTCACATACATTATTATCGTATCCTACTTTTTGATATCAATCACTTTATCAAAGATAATATATGCAAACTTACCGCTAAGCATTAATTTGTTATACAGTATTTAGTATGTGATACTATAACCTAGGGTGCCCTCAAGCTGCTTTACTAACTGAGCTAACGATCCCGACTTTTCTCTCAAAACTAACCAGTTATAAATCACGATTTTTCGTCTTGCGTATGAACGCGAATCTTTTTCGCGTTCACTCTAGATTAAATTTTAAATAACCATCCCGTTAAGTATTTCTACTACTAAGATTTAAGAAATTCTACATTATATTTTTTTCTATCATTTTAAAAAGTACTGATAAATATACAGAATTTTAATTTTTGTTGGAATTAATGTGAACTTCTTTTATTGAATGTTAGATTCAATAAAAGAAATCCATGTTGTTAAAAATAAATTGACTCTCACATTTTATTTTAATATTAAATTAAATATTAAATCTTCATTTAATCTTATATGTCGTTAAAAAATTACTATCGAGAAAGCACACAAAAAAGAGCGTTAGTTCTTAAAACTTCTTTCATATATGGTTTCTCATTATTTCTCCTATATTGAAAAGTGTAAGACTTTAATTTTTGTAATCTCAAATATGTATGCATACGAAAAAGATATCTGTTGATTACTCGGTATTAATATCGGCAATTTGATAATTTTGCATCAATGTTAATTTAAGATCTTCTAATAATTTATTTAGTGATATTTAAATTTTCATTATGAATATTATGTAAAAAGATTACGACCAGCTTTCTATATTAAGAATTTCAATCTTAAACTGATAAAAAATATATTTATCAAATTAAAAATGATTATAAGATTAAATATATTAAAAGACTATTATTCAGAAATAATACTAACTTTTATGAAAAATGAAATCGTTATTTCTAAATAATACCTGATAGCAAGTTATTTCACATACACGAAAAAGTTGTAATAGAGTTCTCAAAGAAAGTATACAATTATTTAAAGAATTTTAAGTAAACAAACATACTTTTTTGGATAAGGTCTGATTAAAACTGATTAAAATAACAAAAAGTAAAAACATGGGATAATTTGTTAAAAGACTTAAGATAACTCATCGATTAAGCAGTAAATAGCTATTAAACACATCTTAAATTTAATTTTACCAACTGGTGAAAACTTTTATTTTTTTAGTAAAAAAAGTTTTCGGTTCATCTCATAGATTCTAAATAATTTTGAACTTCTTAAATAATTAGAATAATAGACATCCTGGAAACTAATCTAATTTCCAAAAGTTGGCTACTAGCGATAACATTACTCACAAAATAATAATACGTCCCTATTTGAGCAACACCGATATCAATATCAAAGGCACCAAAAAATAACGTAATTGGAGAAATAAAATTATAAACTTAGTAGAAAAAATAAATACTACGTGTGCCAAAGTAAAAGGGCTGTAGATATTTCCTAATTCTACTTAAATTAAACCCATTGATTATTAAAGCACCTATAAGATGAGTCATTTTAAGATAGTAATAAGAGGAACAGTATCATTTTGAAAATGTTTTAAAATTAAAAATAAATGCGAGTAATTAAAAATCAGAAACCAAACCAATTAACGATCAATAAAAAAATAACATAACACTCAAATAGACTTAAAAAGGATAAAAAAATATCCTAACAAAAATGAATTTACATGTTAATCATTCAGAAATAATTCTTTAGAATCTTAAAGGAAAGTCTTTAATACTTTTTTCTATATTAATTATAGATATATCTCTGAAAGGTTGCATAGAATACTGTTTTTAGGGCAATATTATTGCAGTAAATTATTGCCTTCATTGAATAAATTAATTTTCATACTTAGAGAAATCTCACTTTGGAGTTAAGAGCACGGAAAGTTCAAACTAAAAAGAGCGACTTAGCAAAATTATAACCTTGCTAATTAATTACGAAAAATTCATCAAATCTTCACTCTCTTTTCAAGGAAAGCATTAATTTATATGGTAAAACACATCTAAATTTGTTATATTACTGAGCTCCTAAATTAGGATATAAAATCAACTAAAGTGAAACTTATAAAGCAATCCTCTCGCGCTAGTCCTAAAATCAGTTTAGTATTGATCGATTGGTCAGTGCGAGAAAGCTTTCATCTACTGCATTATCTAGAAAAGCAAACTTTGTATCGCGAACGATTTGAAATCATTATTGTTGAATATTATTCATATATTTCAGATGCTATCAAACAGTTTGAAACAGAAGTCGATACATGGATTTTATTAGAAATGCCAACGGAATGTTATTATCATAAACATCTCATGTACAACGTTGGTATCTTTTTCTC
This sequence comes from Coxiella-like endosymbiont, assembly GCF_024730665.1. Classification (GTDB taxonomy): domain Bacteria; phylum Pseudomonadota; class Gammaproteobacteria; order Coxiellales; family Coxiellaceae; genus Coxiella. Next base: position 9,696 of record NZ_CP084737.1, on the reverse strand, counting down.
CCAGGGAGATATCGTTGTTATTTGTGACTCTGACGTGATGGTAAAACCAAGTTTCTTAGAAAGCATTTTTGTAGAATTCAAAAAAATTCCCATATTATTCTGCACTTAGATCAGTTCCGTAATAATCGAAAGGATTTATATCCTTTTTGCTACCCTAGCTTTGAAGAAGTGTTAGGAGATGGCTGCATTAATCACTTAAATAAAAAGACGGTGGGATTAACTCTTATCAAAGACGCTCTTCATTGTCGCAATTATGGTGCCTGTTTATGTGCTAAACGTGAAGATTTGATAAATATTGGAGGTGCTGATGAACATATTGACTTTGTTGGCTATATTTGCGGTCCGTATGATTTAACATTTCGCTTGGTTAATCTGGGAAAACAAGAAATTTGGCATCCAGACGAATTTCTGTATCATACTTGGCATCCTGGTGAAGCAGGGGTAAATAATTATCTTGGACCACACGATGGTCTTCATCTATCCACCACTGCTTTAGAATCTATTCATTCTTCAAGAATTTTCCCAAATGTCATCAACCGAGCTATAGTCGCCTTAATGAATAATAGAAATATATCCAATTCTCAATTAGAATCACTATTAATTTCTGCGGAAACTTTTTCCGTCACAAAAAGGTTTTTTTAGAAAGTCATAAAGCAATAGAATTAGGAGAAAGAACCTATTCACAGTTTATTTATTTAGGCTTTTTAATTATCAGAAAGAACAATTTATATCGTGCAATTCCTTTATTAGATATTTTATGCAGCGAACCTCTTTTAATTGAAAATCAGGATATTTCGATACTTAAACGTATTATTCGACAACGAAATTTAACCAGTCGATTTGCTTCATACCCGTTTTTTTTAGCTTTTTATATTAGTCATTTTATAAAAATATATTTAAAGATCACTAAATCAAAATTTACAAAATTCTTCTTTTTACAAAATTGGAGTGTAGGGTTGCACAGTGAAGTAGTCTCTAAGAAAAAGGGAATAAAGGTATTTAGGAGTATTTTTAACTTACATAAAAATATCAATGGGTTAACAAAGAAAATCATTAAAGAATTTCTGAAATCAGTACACAAAAGCAAACTACATCTCAACTGGTTAACTGGAGCATTGCTAAATTTCGAAATAATCGACAAAAAAAAATAAAAACAGTCTTTCTATTAACCGATTCTTTATTGGATTGTCTAATAATTTATTTTTTTATCTTATGTAAACATAAAAAATTGATTAAAATTAAAAAAGTTAAAAACCCGGATATCTTATCTAGTCTTTTTAAAAAAATTTATGCAAGAGAAAATATAAATTATTTTGTGATAAGCAGTCAATGTTATTTGCAGTATCGGCTATTATTTTTAGACCATTCTATACAACATCCGGAAATGCACATTTTAATACTATAATTACTTACTTAATAATCTTTTCTTTCATATTTTGAATTACCTAGTTATATTGACACGCCTATATGATTCTTGATAAGCAAAGGATACATCATCTAGGGGACCGTACATTTTCATTGTTCCATGCTCCAACCATAGTGCTTTGTTACAAAATCTTTTGAGTTCTTGGGCTGAATGTGATGCGACAATTAATATTCTAGATCTATATACGAGTTGTTCTAATCTTGCTTGAGCCTTTGCTATGAAAGCAGAATCACCTACGCTAATCACTTCATCGATAAGTAAAATATCAGGAATAAGCATAGTGGATAAAGCAAACGCAAGACGAACCAACATACCTGAAGAATAGGTGCGCACAGGCATTTTCAAAAAACTTCCAAGTTGGGTAAAATCCTCAATAGTAGGAATTAACGCTCGCATTTGTTCTCGGGACAGGCGTAATAACATACTTCTAATTTTTATGTTTTCATAACCAGAAGCTTCATGATCCATTCCTAATGGGGTATCTAAAATACTACCAATTCTACCATTTACCTGCATCTTACCTCTTTGCGGCTCATAAATACCAGCTAATATTCTAATCAGAGTAGATTTTCCAGAACCATTATGTCCTATTAAAGCTATACGATCACCATCGTGAATCGATAGGTTGATATTTTTTAAGGCCTCTACAGTAACGATAGAATTGGTAAATTTTAACAACCCTCCTATAGCAAAGGTTTCTAACAACCCCTTCTTTAGAGAACGACTACCAAAACCATAGATTGGGAAATTTAAACCAACGTTTTCTAATTGAATATTAGCCATTAACTAATCCAAAAAGCGATGTTTCTCCGGTGTTTTGTAAAAAATAAAAATGTGATCGCAGAACCTATTAGTAGGAAAACAATCCCAAATGTCCAACTAGATATTTGGGGAGGAATCCCAATGAGAGGAGATCTTACTAAATCTAAAAAATAGTAAAAAGGATTCAATAAAAAGACTAAGAGATGCTGATGTAACTGTTTTAACTGCCAAGTAATAGGAGAAACGAAGAATGCTACAGTAATAAGGCTTCTAACTATTTGGGTAAAATCCTGATACCGAGCACCGGTCATACCAATGAAAACAGAAATCCACAACATATTTAATGTAACTAAAAATAACCCTGGAATAAAAATGAAAAATTTCCAAAATGGATTTTTATGAAAAATCAACATTACAACCAAATACACTACAAAATTATGAGCAAAAACAATCAAATGACGAAAGACTAATTTAAAAGCTTGCAACAAATAAGGTGTCTTCATTTGAGTAATATAAGTTTTTGCTTCTTTAAATAAATTAGTGCTTTCCGTAATAAGCGAAGATATAAATGTCCACGTTAATATTCCTGAAACAAGAAAAGGGAAATAGCTACTAATACACTGTTGGAATAATTTACTGTAGACAATTCCAATTGCTCCAATAAAAATGCTCATACTAATTGTAATCCATAAAGGCCCTAGCACTGATCTTTTGTACTGCCATCGAATCTCAGCCAAACCTAAATAGATCCAAAATGGGGTCATACAAAGTACATCCATCAAATCCTTTCGGGCAAGTTGCAATTGCTCCTGTTTTAAATAAACTTTAAACACATCTTCTCCGTTAAATTTAAACACTATACACTAACTATCTTCCTAAACAAATAAATGAAATTGGTTCTGCAACTTAAATTACTTTAAACAATAAGTCTGACAGATAGTTGGCTTTATTTTCTTTTTAATTGCGTTATGCCTGGATAAATAAAATTAAACTCTCTATTTTTGACAATCGGCGCTAGATCTTTAAATAAATATCAGGCCATTAAAGTAGTCAATACACAATCCATCAGCCTTCAAATGTCTCACAACTTCTCATATGGTTTGATTAGTTATATCCTCATATTTCTCTGAAATTTAAGGGGTTATCAATTCCTGATATTATATCCTTAATTCCTAAAAAGAATGTTACTGTATAATACTTATAATCTCTAAAATTATTAAAAAATTCAAAAATTTTTAATATTAATCTGGTCGTTTAACTAAGCAAATGGGCAAAATAAATTATCTGCACCTAAAATAAACGGTAACGCATATCATAGCATCTAAATACTGAACAATAAAAAAAGGTAGTATATTACTACTATTGCGTTGAGTATGTAATTTGAATTATCGGGAAATAAACTATTTAAAAATTTTAATACAAGCTATTGCTGGTATTTTTGGCCAGGACATAAATAATGTAAACACAAAAGATATTTCTCTAACAAATTGTATATTGCAAGCCCTATACATACACCTAACAAATAAACTGGTATCAGAAACCCACCCACTAAAATATAGGAAATAAGATTAAACGTAAAAAATTTTGCACTCTCTTTCTCTATGTGAATAGTAAAATAAACTGAGTATAGGAATAAGAATAACCACCCCTTCTACTAATCTTGCTAAAAAAGAAAAAGCTAAAAAAGTAGTGAATAACTACTAGAATAAATATCATAAACATTAAAAAACTACACGGAATAACAGTCAATACAAGCAGTTATTAATTGTAAAAACTGCTAACTTTTATAACATTACGCATACGGCGCCTCTGAAAATTGCACTGACTTAGAATATCAGTAATTATATGCCAACCAATGCTTTTACCATTTATTATTGATTTTTAATTAAAATTTTAATGCTTAATAATGATAGATAGATGAATATTCTTGGAAAGCAAATCCCATTGAAACAGAAAAATAAGCCTCAATTTAACGTGTTGATATAGTTCATAATATTTTCTTAGAAAAAATCTAGCCTAATATTTTGGTCATTTTTTAACCTGGAAGAAATGTTCCTATATGATGGATAACTATGATTTTGAAAAGTATACGCTAGCTCATTTTGCACTATTAAATCAAACTATATTTTTATTGAAAGTTTTGAAACACTCTTTTTGCCTAGTAAATTCAAGATCCTCTTTTTCAGATACTGATCCGAAAAAATTACCATGAAAACTTCAAAAAAAAATCGAAGACCTGCTCTATTATCTCAATAAAGATCTTAAATAATTTTTTTGTTTAAAGAACATCAACGAAAAATTCCATCTTATCTATTGGCATTTCTTTTTAAACAGTTCCAAAAATCGCATAATAAAAATGGTTTTTTCCCAGGATCGTGCAAGGAAATAATGATAATTTAATCAGTTTAGATTCATAGGAAGGACATTAATATGTTTATTAATGTCCTTCCTATGAATCTGATAAGGTCGTTAGAATAAGAGTATTTTTAGGGAAAATTACTTTCGAATAGGGTTCTTTCTCAATTACTACAAAAATCTTACTATCTGTTCCTAATGAGGAATGATCTCCATTCATATTCTTATTAAATTAGCATGATTCATGAAGTTATTTTATTGTTATTGACTTGCTATAAATTCTGGCATACAGCATTGTTTTTAATACTATGTTATTAGATCTACATTACTTTTATATTTTCAAAAACCCAACTTTTAAAATGCATCTGACTTTAAAAGCATTCATCGCTAAAACAGCCAAAATTATACTAAATCTAGTTAATTGGTTAACAATTAAGGAAAAATTCTAAAAAAATAAGAATGATCTATAAATGCATTTTGCTTAATTAATATAAATTTCCATTTGAACATTGCTCTTTAACTTTTTAAAATAGATAAAATCATAAAAAAATGTCATTATTATAGAATCTGATTTCGTTTATTGGGTTATCGAGAACAAAGTGAAATTTAGTTAAGGTAGGTCGGATTGTTTGTTAGCCTTATAAATTTCAAAAGTATTGGAGTAAGAAGAATAAACAATGGAAACTATTCTAGTCACAGGGGGCGCCGGTTATCTTGGTTCAATATGTGTTCCAGAATTACTGGCTCAAGGGTATAAAATTACCGTCATCGACAATTTCCGTTATAAACAAAATAGTTTAAACACCGTTTGTCATCACAAAAATTTCGAGATAATTAAAGGTGACGTCCGTTTAAAATCAACCATGCTTCCCTTGATCAAGGGAGCTGATTACATTGTTCCTCTTGCTGCGTTAGTAGGCGCCCCTTTGTGCAATCAAGATCCTCTTACAGCAACATCTGTTAATAAAGAAGCAGTTTTGATGATGCTGAAAAACATTAGTCCGCAGCAACGCGTTATCATGCCAACAACTAACAGTGCTTATGGTTTTGGCGATAAAAAACATTTCTGCGATGAAACTTCTCCGTTAAACCCTATTTCCCATTACGCGATTGGAAAAGTAGAAGCGGAAAAAGCGCTGATGGAACACCCAAATGCTGTTAGCTACCGATTAGCAACAGTATTTGGTATGTCTCCAAGGATGCGTTTAGATTTGCTTGTTAATGATTTCACCTATCGTGCTGTTTATGATGGATTTTTAGTATTATTTGAAGGACATTTCAAACGCAATTATATTCATGTTAGAGATGTAGCTAGAGCATTTTTACACGCCATTACTCATTTTGATTTATTGAAAGGAGAAATTTTTAATGTCGGTTTGTCGAATGCCAATCTTTCTAAAGTAGAATTATGCGCAAGAATCAAGGCTCATTTGCCGGATTTTCATTATGTTGAAGCCCCTTGTGGGAAAGATCCTGATCAAAGAAATTATATTATTTCAAACAAAAAAATAGAGAATACAGGTTATATGCCACAATGTTCCATTGACGATGGTATCATTGAATTAATAAAAGGTTATACTATGCTGCGGAACAGTATGTACTCTAACGTATAGGCATTATATAAGCGTCAAGAAGATTCTATGAATAAAAAGCCAACCATCGTTCTAGTTAATCCGGGCAACACCCAAGCAGTTTACCAAAGGTTAAGCAATCAATTTTCAGCTATTGAACCTCCTTCTTTAGCCGCCCTTTTTGCAACCTATTTGCGTCATAATGGCTGCGAAGTTCAACTCATTGATGCGTCTGCAGAAAATTTACCGCCCATGATGGTAGCAGAAAAAATAGGGAGAGATAGTCAATTCCCTACTTTGATTGTTTTGGTCGTTTATGGTTTTCAACCTTCTGCCTCTACGCAAAACATGCCCGCAGCAGGAGAAATTGCCTCTGCAATAAAAGAAATTAATCGCGATTATAAAATCATGATGACAGGAACTCATCCAGCCGCTTTACCGCTGCAGACGATGCAAGAAGAAGAAATCGATTTCGTCTGTGATCGCGAAGGACCTCAAACCATTTTACAAACTGCTCTCGAACTCATCAAAAAATCCCCGCAATTTACAAAAATAAAAAGCCTATGGTATCGAGTAGGACAACAAATCATTGGTAATGAAATTGAAAAATTACTTACTGACCTAGAATTAACTATGCCCTATGGTGCTTGGGATTTATTACCAATGCATCTCTACCGCGCACACAACTGGCATTGTTTTGAGTATATTGACGAGCGACAACCTTATGCTTCTTTACACACTTCGCTAGGGTGTCCTTACAAATGTTCCTTTTGTTGTATTAATGCACCTTTTGGCAAATCATCTTATCGCACGTGGTCACCAGAAACCGTTGTAAAAAATATTGATCGATTGGTAAAAGATTATGGGATCAGAAACATAAAGTTTGTCGATGAAATGTTCGTTCTGAATCGCGCTCATGTCCTTGGCATTTGCAATTTACTAATCGAACGTGATTATGCCCTGAATATCTGGGCCTATGCTCGCGTTGATACTATTAGAGACGAATTTTTAGATAAATTAAAAAAGGCCGGTTTTCGTTGGCTTGCATTAGGTATTGAATCAGGAAGTAAGCATGTTCGCGATGGGGTTAGAAAAGGCCGATTGGGAAGCGAAGAAATACTGCAAGTAGTGAAAAAAATCCAAGACGCCGGTATTAATGTCATTGGCAATTATATTTTTGGTCTACCGGATGACGATCATAAATCCATGCAAGAAACATTAGATTTGGCCATTGAGGCAAATTGCGAATTTGCTAATTTCTACAGTGCAATGGCTTATCCAGGATCTAAATTATATGTAATGGCAAAAATCAACGGATGGCAATTACCAAATTCATGGATTGGCTACTCTCAACATAGTTATGAGTGCACACCCTTACCTACAGAACATCTAACGGCTGCTGAAGTTCTTGCTTTTCGTGACCAAGCATTTAAAACTTATTTTACAAATTCTCGTTATCTAACCTTAACAAAAACAAAATTCGGTGAGAAAGTAACCGCTCATATTAAAGATATGTTATCGATTTGTTTACCCAGAAAGCTACTGCTTGAGGAAGCAGTCACTATATGATTATCAGTCGTACGCCATTTCGAATTTCTTTTTTCGGGGGAGGCACCGATTTTCCTGAATGGTATGAGGAAAATGGCGGCGGTGTTATCAGTGCTAGCATTGATCGTTATTGTTATATTTCTTGTCGATATTTGCCGCCTTTTTTTGAACACAAGCACCGTATAGTTTATTCAATCATTGAAAATACGAAAAATTATCATGAAATTAAGCATCCTTCTGTTAAAGCTGTGTTGTCGCGTCTAAAGCAGGAAGAAGGTGTCGAAATTCATCATAACGCCGATTTACCCGCACGCTCTGGATTAGGATCCAGTAGTTCCTTCACCGTGGGATTACTACATGCTTTATTGGCATTACGGGGTCAACAGACTGAACCTAAACAATTGTCCCGAGAAGCAATCCACATTGAACGCGAAATTATTCAAGAGGTTGTTGGCTGTCAAGATCAAATCGCAGCCGCTTATGGAGGATTTAATACTATTACATTCCAAAAAATTATAATCACAAAGTGATACCTATTATCGTCGATAAAGAAAGATTGAACGTCCTACAACATAACTTGATGCTTTATTTTACAGGATTTTCACGCTACGCCACCGAAATTGAATCTTGTAAAGTTAAAAATTTTAGTATGAAAAAAATATTTTGCAGACTATACATTCAATGGTTGGAGAAGCAGCTTCTATTATCTCAAATCCTAAAATCCCATTAGATGAATTTGGAAAGTTATTAGATGAAGCTTGGCAATGTAAAAAAGGACTGTCCGATAAGGTTTCCTTACCAGAAATTGACTATATGTACGAATCAGCTAAAAAAGCTGGCGCAAAAGGTGGCAAAATTCTCGGTGCTGGCGGTGGGGGTTCCTATTGCTTTATGCTGATTCAAAAGCACAAATACGTATTAGAGAAGAACTCAAAAATTATATCCGTGTAACGTTTGGTTTTGAACGCAAAGGAAGTCAAATTGTATTGTACAAGCCAGATTGTTTTGATGCGAAATAACCGAATCTTAATCTTGGGTGCTGACAAAATGTTAGGTCGTGCATTGATTTTTCACTTCGCTAAAAAGACGCAAAACGACTTACTTCCTATAAAACAAAAAGAAATTGATGGTCATAATTTAAATGAAATCCTATTATTACTTCAAAAGTATGCCCCTTATCAAGTCATCTCATTACTAGGTAACAGTGGTGGAATCGCTCTCAATCAAGCTATCCCCGCTGATTTAATGATCGACAATTTATTGACTGCATTAAATGTGATGCGAGCTTGTCATCAGTCAAATATTCAAAAAGCTATTTTTTTAGGCTCTTCTTGTATGTATCCTGTAAATACCTCTCAGCCCATACAAGAACACTCTCTTTTGAAAATTATTTAGAACCGACGAGCCAACCTTATGCAGTTGCTAAGTTAGCCGCTTTCCAACTTTGCGAGGCATTTAACAAACAATATGGTACGAATTTCATTTTTGCGATTCCTAACAGCTTATATGGTCCCTATGATAATTTTAATCCCAGCAGCGCCCATGTAGTGGGTGCTTTAATTAATAAATTTCATCAGGCGAAATTGAATCAATCTGAAATAGTGGTATTGTGGGGTTCAGGATTACCTCGACGCGAGTTAATCTATGTAAACGATGCAGCTAGAGCCACGGCGCGATTATTGAAGAACGACATCACAGCAAGCATCAACCCAATTAATATTGGCTGCGGTTACGACATTAGTATTAAAAACTTAGCAGAAATGGTGGCAAATACAGTGGGGTTTAAGGGTAAAATCGTTTGGGATAGCAGCAAATCGGATGGCGTGCTTCAAAAGTGGTTAGACAATAGCAAGTTACACGAGTTAGGATGGTCGGCACAGACCTCCTTAGGAAAAGGACTGATATTTACTTACCGATGGTATTTGGCTCACTCAATGAGGAGAAATATGCATGATCAAATTTACGTGTGAAATAATCAACCCGACAGAATTTTTAATGCGCACTGAACAATATCAACCAGAATTTTTATTAAAA